>JBBQTV010000082.1:0-14443 GCA_038212935.1 Pyrinomonadales bacterium
GTAACGGTCGGCGAGATCAGCCACCGGCTTCGCCGCGTCTGGGGCGAATATCAGGAAGCGGTGTCCGTCTAAACTTTTTGCTGACAAACATTGTTGTTAGTGGTAGAATTCTCGTTGGACACTTTTCTTGCGTCCAACTCATCTTCACCAACGGCTCATCTGCCGAAACACTAACAAAAATGGATAAACTAAACGGATTTCTAGACACACTTGTATCTTCAGCAAGCGACGAACTTCGGCTCGAGCCAAATAAGAGGCCATGTGTGCTATCGTCAAATGGCTCAGCGGATGTTGATTCAGAACCGATTCCGGGCCCACAGATCAGTTTGATGGTGTTTCCACTGATCCCGGCAGCGGTGCGTTCGCAATTGCCAGGCAGCGACTCAGTGGAATTTGTCCATCCGCACAACCTCGGAAAATTTTCTTTCACGGTCCAGAAATCGCCGGCGGGTTTTGTCGTCAGCGTGCGTCCCGTCGGCGGAGTTGCCTCGACACCAGTCGTTGAAGAACCGGCCGAGCAGACGCCGGTCGACCCGATCCCGAAGTCATTCGACCCCGCAACCTTTACGCTCGAAAGTCACCCGATGGCCGAAAGCCCCATTTCGATCGATGTCGATGAATACGATCTGCCGAAAATAGAATTCGACGTTCCGGCTGTCAAGGCCTCGGCCGCAGCAATTTCCGACCAGCCTGCTTGGAAACCGCCGATAATCGATCCGG
Source organism: Pyrinomonadales bacterium (assembly GCA_038212935.1). Taxonomy (GTDB): domain Bacteria; phylum Acidobacteriota; class Blastocatellia; order Pyrinomonadales; family Pyrinomonadaceae; genus OLB17. Next base: position 721 of record JBBQTV010000082.1, read on the forward strand.
CACCGGAGTATCTGCCAAGTCTCGAGATCGAGGATGACTCACAACCGCTTATCGCCGAGCCGCTTCAGGAACGTCGGCAGGCGGACCGGCGTCGATCCAACAGTTTAATGCAGGACCGTATGGATGCCATGTTTCACAGCATGGAAGAAATGGGGGCATCTGATCTTCATCTTTCGGTCAGCGTGCCGCCAATGGTCCGCCATGACGGCAAGATCGCGATGCTTGATTCAAACGAAGGTGTATTGTCGGCCGAGGTTATGCGTGAGCTTTTGCTGTCAATAATGCCGCAGAAGAATCGGGATGAATTCGAGGAGCGGCATGACACCGATTTTGCGTATGAGATCCCGGGCCTGGCACGGTTTCGCTGCAATATCTTTATGGACCGAAAAGGGATGGGAGCCGTCTTTCGAATCATTCCGACCAAAATTCTTACTGCCGAACAGCTTGGCCTTTCGCAAGCGATAATGAATCTGTGCACGCTTTCAAAAGGATTAGTGGTTGTAACAGGTCCAACCGGTTCGGGCAAATCAACGACCCTTTGTGCGATGGTCGATCACATCAATAAGTCACGCGAAGACCACATAATAACCATCGAAGACCCGATCGAGTTCGTTCACGATAATAATAAATGTCTGGTGAATCAACGTGAGGTCCACAACCACACCGATTCCTTTAAGGACGCACTTCGGGCCGCACTTCGCGAAGATCCAGACATCTTGCTCGTCGGCGAAATGCGCGACCTTGAAACGATCTCGATCGCTATTGAAACTGCCGAAACGGGCCATCTGGTCTTTGGCACGCTGCACACTACGACCGCCGCCTCGACGGTCGATCGAATCATTGATCAGTTCCCTGCCGACCGTCAGCAGCAGATCCGCGTAATGCTCTCGGAGTCTTTAAAAGGAGTGATCGCCCAAACACTGCTGCCGAAGAAAGGCGGCGGGCGTGTCGCAGCACTCGAGGTACTGATCGTCACACCTGCTATCAGCAACCTGATCCGCGAAGGCAAAACTTTCCAGATACCGTCGGCGATGCAGACCGGAAAAACGCATGGCATGGTAATGCTGAACGATTCGCTGTTCGAATTAGTGAAGAGAGGCCTGGTTGAACCGCGTGATGCTTATATCAAAGCCGTTGACAAAGCTAATTTTGAAACGATGCTGACTAGGAGTGGTTTCACCCTCTAGACGCAAACTCAATTACTATTGCTTCGCTTCAGCGGTGAGGTAAAGGCAAACCTCGACTGGCGATCCTTCAAGATCAGGTTGCGGCCGTCAGAGACGTCGACATTGTTGGCGCTGAGCGTTGTTCCAGTTGCCCGCCGAAACTCCGATATGGCTTTGTTGAGGTCGGTCTGCGATTGCAGTTCGCGGCCGCGCGCGGCGATCAAGTCGGTTTGCCGCTGCAAGACGAGATATAAGGTCGTTGTGCCGGCGCGAAACTGACGCTCCTCGCTTTCCGACAGTTGCTCGGCAGCGGTTCTGGCCGCAAGGGCGGATGATAGCCGGGCTTCGGCCGATCGGAGTGCCTGAAGCGCATTTCGGACCTCCGCCTCGATCACCTGCTCGGCCTGTGCTCTTACATTTGTGATGCGAGTTCCCTCAACGAGCGTTCGGCCAAGGTTTGCCTTCGCCGTCCGATTGCCCCACGGCAGCGTTATTGTGACGCCGACGCGATATGTCGGAAAGTCCTGCGCAATAAGGTTACCGAGCGAAGAAAAATATCCCCCCGAAAGATTCGGCGGAACGCGGCTAAGACCTGTTTCCGGATCGATCGCACGAGCGGTCTCCGAGCCCGCAAGCCCTTGCGACGTGTACGTACCAACGAGGTCTATCTGAGGTTTCGTCTGGTCGCGATAGTAGCGTTGATCGATCTCATTGATCTCCGCACTTGCGACTAGCTGTGTGATCTCAGGGCGATTCCGCATGGCCTCGGTCACGGCTATTTCGAGCCCTATCCGCGGCGGCTCTAGACTTATCGGCGATATCGGTGTCAGAGCCTGGGCCCAGACCGAACTCGTCCGATCGGGCAGCATAAGCGTTTTCAGAGTATTTTCCGCACGCGTCACTTCCTCTTGCGCGATATAAACGTTTTGTTCGAAAGTCGTTATCTGGGCCGTTGCCGCCACCACATCGATTGGAGCTAAAACGCCCTGATCCACCAACCGCTGATTGCTCTCCAGCTGAGTCCGAGCTTGACGGACCGCGTCTAGCTGCACCTGCTGATTTCGCAAAGCGAAGGCAAGATTCCAATACGCTTGTTCAACAAGCGCTATAACGTCGATAGCTCGCTGGCGAAATTGGGAATCCGTTAAGCTGAGATTCTTTTTCGCGATCTCAATAACACGGCGGTTGTTGTCAAATCCGCGATTTCTAAGAAGCGGCTGCGTGTAGGAAAACGCAAGTGCGGTCGGAAACTGAGGATTCAGAAACGCATTCGTATTGCTGGTCGTTGTACGCGACGAGTCCAGCCGAGCTGAATAAACCCCTCCATAATACCGAGAAAAACCGGATAAACCGCCTGAACCGAAAAGCCTTTTTTGTGTAACGGAGCCATCGACCGCACCACCGATCAGCGAGGCGACCGGTGTCGTGACGCTTTCATAAAACGACTCAGAGCCGATCACGGGATCGTAAACGCCCTGAGCACCTCGCAAATTAAACTCCGCGATCTGGACATCGTTTCGCGATGCGTCGATGTCATTGTTGTTCTCGAGTGCCAGGCGGATCGCATCCTCGAGCGAAATAGACATCTGATCGGAAACGTTTACACCGACCCGCTCCGGGCTGGGTAGAGGACGCGGCGCGGGCCGCACGTTCGGAACCACGGGCTGATCGTCTTCCAACGGAGAAGTTATGACAGGCGTTGGCAACGGCGTAGGGGTAGGCGATGCAGGGTCTTGGGCGTTCGCGATCATTACAGAAGACGTCAGCATCACAACAAGCACACTGATCGAACGAAAGCCCGTCAAACGGGCCGTAAATTTTCCTTGGGCCAAAATCATCTTACTAATTTCTTAATGCACCTTCCGGGCCATCGATGCCTGCTTCATTCTCCGTCCGTGCAGTCCGCTCAACATTTGAAGAACCGCGAAATCGCTCGACTAGTGGCCCAAAGATCGAATCCTTTATCGCACCGACACGGGCGCCGAACCGTTGCATGAACGTTGTTTGTCCGATGTCGTCAAAGAGTGAATAGAACACAGGCACCGCCAGCAAAGTCAACAACAAACACATCGACTGGCCGCCAACAACTAGGATGCCGATGGACTTGTTGGTCGCCGCTCCCGCACCGGTTCCAAGCGTCAACGGGATCATTCCCGCGACCAACGCAAGCGTTGTCATCAGGATAGGGCGCAAACGGTCGCGGTTGGCTTGAATGATCGCGTCATAACGGTTCAGGCCTCTCTCGCGAAGCGTGTTTGTATGGTCGATCTGAAGGATCGCATTCTTTTTGACAATACCGAAAAGCAATAAAATGCCAAGCGCCGAGAAGATATTCAGCGTCTGTCCGGCCATGGCCGTCGAAAGCAAGGCAAAGGGAACGGCCAGCGGGAGCGTCAATAATATCGTTATGGGATGAACAAACGATTCAAACTGAGCAGCTAAAACTAGATACATAAATACAAAAGACAACAAGAAGGCGTAAAGGAATGACTCGTAGGCCCGCTGAAGTTCTTTTGACTGCCCGGTCACGCCCGTCGTGTATTCGGGTGGTAATTGTAGTTCCGATGCAAACCTTTCGAGTTTTGCCAACGCGTCCGCCTCAGACGTATTCGGAGGCAAGCCCGCGGAGATGGTGACTTGACGTTGTCGATTGAGACGGCTGATCGACGACGGTGCGGTCGCTTCTTCAAGTTTTACTACACGCTCCAAACCAACGGCACCACCATTTGAAGATGCCACCGAGAACAGGTTGAAATTAGTTCGGTCACGGCGATATGGCTCGTCCGCCCGAACGACCACGTCGTATTGCTGCGATCCTTCGCTGAAAGTGGAAACGATCTGCCCGGCGGCCAAAATATTCAGAGCCTGAGCAACATCGCCCGCCCGCACTCCAAGGTCCGCCGCCCTTGTTCGGTCTATCACCACACGGATCTCCGGTGTTCCGACCTCGACCGAAGTGTCCGGATCGCGAAAGATAGGATCGGTCTTCAATTTGTCTACCAACGCCTCGGCATACGCTTCCAACCTGTCCATATCAGGCCCCGCGATGTAATATCCTACGCCGGATCCGCCGCGCCCAAGACCGATACTACCCGCGATCGATGAAGATGCCGAAACGCTTATCTGATAGTCTTCTGACGAATACTTTTTAACGATCAACCGGGTCTTACTGATAAGGTCGGCCTGCGAAAGCTCACGCTCAGAAACCGGAAGCAGCGAGACGTTGATGAATCCATTGTTCGGGCCAGACCCGCGCCCGAAACCGGCAAGAACCAAGGTGTTCTTAACACCGGGAACTTCTGCTCTAATGTCGCGGGCAATTCGTTCGAGTATCGATTGAGTTCCCGAGAGCGACGTGCCTTGCGGGCCGCGGAGGTTGACCTGATAAAGCGATTCATCCTCGTCAGGCAAGAACGCCATTCCGACGTATTGATATAACGGATATATAGATGCGACCGTTAGTACGCAAATGAGCACGACGGCCCACCGAAAACGCATCGCGAGCTTGAGCATGAACGTGTAACCGCCATCTACCCTCTGCCACAACCAGCCATCCTTCGAAACTGAAGCATGTGTTTCCTCGACTTCGCCGTCGGCATTAACTGCCGGCGAATGCTTCGGGCGTTTGATCCATCGAGCGGCCAACATCGGAGTCAGCGTGAACGATACGACCAACGAAACCGCGATAGCGGCAGCTGCCGTAAGTCCGAATGAGGACATGAAGCGGCCGACAATGCCCGTCATGAACCCGACCGGTATGAAAACCGCTAAAAGCGAAAGCGTAGTCGCCAAGACCGCGAGGCCGATCTCGCGGGTGCCTTCGATCGCCGCCTGGAATGGGTCCATTCCCTTTTCTTCGACAAAGCGATAGATATTTTCGAGCACAACTATCGCGTCATCGATCACAATGCCGACCATTAGCGTGAGGGCCAGCATTGTCATTTGATTCAGCGAGTAGCCGAACGCAGCTATTGCCGCAAACGCAGCGATGATCGAAACCGGTATCGCCAAAGCAGCAATGATGGTCGAGCGAAAATTCCAGAGGAAAAAGAAAACAATGATCGAGGCAAACAGCCCGCCGAGCACCAAATGTTCCTCGATGGCGTGCAGCGAATTCTCAATAAATTCTGACTGGTCACGAATGATAGCAACATTCATATCCTCGGGGAGGTTCGGAATGATGTTTTCCATTCGCGACTTTACGTTGTTGATAACGGCGATCGTATTCGCACCCGCCTGCTTTCGGATGCCGACCGAAACTGACTGGACACCGTCCAGCGAAGCTGCGGAACTCGGCTCGGCGCCACTTTCTTCAACACGGCCAATGTCGCTGACGCGAATCGGAAAGCCATTTCGTGTCGTAATGACGATATCGTTGAACTGAGCAACCTCCGTAAGTTTGCTCATCGTACGGACGCCGAGTGTGCGAGCACCTTCGATCAGATTTCCACCCGGGAGCTCCTGATTCTGCGCTCTGATAGCGTTGGAGACCTCGGTGACCGAAATATTATAAGCACGCAGGCGATCGGGATTGATGCTGATACGGACTTGACGCTGACGCGAGCCGTACATGAATACCTCACCGACTCCGTCAGCCGATTCGATGCGTTTCGTTATCAGATCCTCGACCTGCGTTGAAAGTTCAATTACGTTTCTCGGAGCGCTGATGACGTATTGAAGAACCGGCTGCGAATCGGGGTCAGACTTTTGGGCGACGGGCGGATCAGCCGTTTCCGGCAAGCGGTTTACGATAGTGCTTAGCTTCTGTTGGATCTCTTGAAACGCAACGTCGGGATCTTTCTCGAGATTGAACGTAAGCGTTACGTTTGACCGGCCGCGGGAAGAGCTTGATCGCATTTCCTCAACGCCCGGAACCGTATTCAAAGCTCCTTCGACTACATCAGTTATCTCGTTCTCGATTTCTTCAGGAGCTGCACCCGGGTTTTCAGTACGGACGGAAATAGTCGGAAGATCGATCTTTGGGAATCGATCAACTCCAAGCGTAAAGAAACTAAACCCGCCGACGACGGTTAGAAATAGAACGATGACCGTCGCAAAAACCGGACGATGAACACATATTTCAGCTAACCATTGCATAATATTAGGATCGCGTTGAACTTAATACGCAACCTTCGCCCCCTCGTAAAGCTGATCCAAATTACTTGTAGCTACCGTTTCATCCGCCCTCAAGCCGGTGAGGATCTGTACAAACTCACCTTCCTCCGAGCCGAGCTGAACAACCCGCAGCTTCGCCACGCCATCTTCTATGACAAAAGCGCGAAAAGACTGTGTCGGAAGGTGATTATTGACCGCCGACCTGGGTACGAAAACACCCGTCGATCCGCCTTCCTTATTGATCCTTGCCGTCGCGAACATGCCCGCCCTCAATGCATTGTCTCCGTTCTCAATCGACGCTTCGACTATCGCGGCTCGGGATGATGCATCGACAGCAGGATTGACCGCCACGACGGTGCCTGCGAAACGCCGTTCACGATATGCGTCCACCTCGATCGAAACTCCGCGACCGACTCCGACGGTCGGCACATCCGCTTCCGCAACCTGGATCTGGATCTTTATTGGATTTGTCCTTAAAAGAGTAGCTACGACCGTAGCTGTAGAAACAAACTCCCCGACCGCGACTTGACGTTCCGAGATGAATCCCGAAAATGGGGCGCGGATCACTGTATCTACGATTGCCTGCCGTGCGATCTGCACGCCGGCCTGGGCTGATTCTACTGCCGCTTCCGCGCTTCTGATCAATTGATTGTTTTGCCTTGCCGCATTTACCTGAGCGTCAAGCTGTTCCTTCGCACTTCTGCTTCTGGCCTGAGCTGTATCTCGTGCTAGCCGGTATTGCTCGTAGGTAATTAGGGCAACATCGCCGGATTCGACCAGTTCACGATAACGCCGCTCATTTGCCTCAGCTTGCTTTTGTTCGGCCAGCAGCTGTTCATAGTTCGCGTTGGCAGCACGTACCTCAGGGATCGAGGCCGCGTTGAACGTCCCATTGGTACCGAGCCCGAGCCGGGCTTCCGCTTGTCGAACGGCAGCGACCGCCTGCTTTACCGAAGCCTCAGCCGTCGCCAGCTGTAACCGGGCATCTCTATCATCGATCTTCGCGATAAGGTCGCCTTGCTGCACGAACTGTCCAACATTCACCGCAATGTTGGCTACTTTTCCGGCGACCTTTGGTGCGATGTTTGATGTCTCGTCAGCAACGAGACTTCCCGTAGCTTGAATATATGCCGGGACCTCGCGGGCCTCCGAGCGGCCAACCGTTACCGCGATCGGTCCCTCCTCACTTGAGTTGACGGCAGTCTGATTGTCGGCAGATCTCGTCGTGCTGCAACCCGCTACGATAAAAGAGAGCGATAATACTACCGCGGTCGCACGTAAAAATTGGGGCGAGAATGATAAATAAGTGCTCATATAATACTATTAGAATAACGATTCTATATTACGGGATTTCATTGTCTAAGGTTATGATTGTAAATTTTTGTAAATGGACATGTTATATTGTTTTGTTCGCATAAGAGCTCCAAACAGATTTCGAGATTCGTTGAAGCAATAATTTTCAAGCTCATTATGCAAGGAGGGGCAATGATCGAAGAGATTTCAGCAACAGACCTGAACGCCCAAATGAAAGATGGGAAAGATATTCAGTTGATAGACGTGAGACAGCCCGACGAATATTCATTCGCTCGGATCGAGGGAGCCAAACTTATCCCGCTGGGTGAGATCGTCACACGGATGTCTGAGATAGATGAAGACCGGGAGACGGTCATTCACTGCAAGATGGGCGGCCGAAGCGCACGGGCTATCGAGGCACTGCAAAGATCGGGCTTCAAGGGCAACCTAAAGAATCTGAAAGGAGGCATCACCGCTTGGTCCAATGAGGTCGACCCGCGTGTACCCAAATATTAACCTCGTCACCGATCAAAAAACCGCAATGGCATCGCTAAGACGGACGATCTCGAGTCCGTCCTTTATCTTTGTACGGCATGCGACCACAGCCTTCTCTCCTTCACCCGACGTTACCCAGACCTGACAATTCAGACAGTCACCGTTCCAGCACAATTCGGCATCGGAGATATCTTCGATCTCCAAAAACTGAAGACATCGAAGGATCGAATTGTTTTCCGGCACTTCATACGTCTCGCCAAGAATGTTGATCTGCAGCAAGCGATCGTATGGTTCGAACATCTCGTCGTGGAGCATTGTCGTGTACGTTTATCGGCTTTCGTCCGCCGTCTGTTTGGCAGTTCCCGATATGTTAGCTAAACTTAGGAATCGCTTAGAAAAGTTAAAGGAGAACCGTAATGTCTTTGGTCATCTATGTAAAGCCGGGATGCCCGTATTGCGAGCAGGCCCGCGATCATTATACCCAGAAAGGCGTGCCTTTCGTCGAATACGACGCCCAAAACGATCTGGCTCGACAGAAGGAGATGCTCGAATTTTCGGGAGGCGATGTGACAGTCCCGTGCATCGTTCAGAATGGGGAGTACATCGCATCAGGGTGGGGCGACCCACCGCGGGGCTGAACGATCGTACCGAGCTGACCGGCAGTTTGCCGGTCATAAAAATTGCCATCGAAATTGGAAAACTCCCTCGAATTTGGGTTTGTAATTAATTGTGTATAGACTAGGACGAGCATGCGGGGCTATTCCCGGTTCGTCTTGGCTTCCGCAAGGTCTCCACCATTCGGAAAGCCAGCCCATATGATCGGATCTCAGATCAATCAATACAAGATTCAGGAAAAGATCGGCTCGGGCGGACAAGGAACGGTCTATAAAGCTCTCGATACCAAGCTTAACCGAACCGCCGTAGTGAAAGTCCTCCCTCCCGAACTTACTTCTAAATCCGCCAACTTCAAGCGATTTGAGCGTGAGGCCCAGCTATGTTCCCAGCTCGACCATCCCAATATCTGTACGATCTACGATTTTAACGAAGCCAACGGCGTGTTCTATATTGCAATGCAGTGGATCGAAGGCAAGAACGTGCGCCAGCTCGTCAGCGGCCGTCCGCTAGAATTGAAGAGCGCTCTTTCGATAGCGATACAGGTTACCGATGCTCTCGCGTACGCGCATTCAAAGAATATTATCCATCGCGACGTCAAGGCCGGAAACATCATGGTCTCAAGCAATGGCCAGGCAAAGATACTTGATTTCGGCCTCGCTAAGCTGCTCGAGGATGAGCTTGAAGAATCGACCCGCGGGCACGATAGATCCGAAATAACTGAACTGGGCATTCCGTACGGCACCGCCACCTATGCAGCGCCCGAGCAAGCCCGAGGCGAACGTGCCGACGAACGTTCAGACATTTTCTCAACCGGTGTGCTGATCTACGAAATGCTCACGGGCATATGGGCATTTCAGGGAAAGACGGTCATAGACGTTCGACATCAGGTTTTGTATGGCCAGCCGAAGCCGCTCGCCGAAATGCGTCGAGAACCGCTCCCGCCACGGCTCCAGCAGATCCTCGATAAGGCGTTGGCAAAGGAACCGAAGAACCGTTACCAAAAGATCGCATCCCTCCGCGATGACCTCAAATCGGTATTGGCCGAAGTTACGGGGTCATCGGTTATGCCCGGCGACACATTCGCCCCATCCTACGAGGAGGGTAGCGTCATTAAACGCGCCCTGAACTGGTTCACAGGCAAATCAGTACCTGAGACTTCGGTCGGACGTACCGGCAGCTCGTCAAATCCACCGTCGTTCATCCCCGAGTTAAGCATCACTGCCACCTCTACCGGAACTGACAAAAAGAGCATTGCCATTCTTCCATTTAAAAATCTCGGCGGCGAAGAGCAGGCAAATTTCTACGAATTTGCACTCGCAGATGCCGTCATCACCGAACTTGCACAACTTCGGTCACTCGTCGTTAGGCCCAGCTCCGTTGTAGCACGGTTTCAGGGCAAGGATGTCGACCCGCTTGAGGCAGGTCGCGAACTTCGGGTTCATGCGGTTTTATCGGCCGGATTTATTCGCGGGGGCGATAAAATACGGGTGACTGCCCAACTCATTGATGTGATCTCCGGTGACATTCTGTGGAGCGACCGCATCGATGCCGAAGGGAACGACATTTTGCTATTGCAGGATACGATCGCCCAGCGCATACTTGCCGGACTCCGCGTCGAACTCTCTGACAACGAACAAGAGGTCCTTGGCCGGCGAATGACCGAGGATCACGAGGCCTGGGAAGAATATCTTCGCGGCCGTGATAGTTTTGGCCGTTTCATCTTTCGCACATTACTTGCGGAAGATTGCGACGCGGCGATTCAAAACTTTAAGAAAGCTATCGAACTCGACCCGCATTTCGCTCTTGCTTACAGCGGCCTCGGAGCGTGTTATGCCAACCGTGTTTTTAAGGGAATGGGCGAAGCGGATGACTATACTCTCGCCGAGTCCGCGTTCACAAAAGCCTTTATGTACGATCCCAATGTGGTCGAGGCCCGAGTTCTGATGGTGATGATCTACATGGCTCGCGGCGAAAAGAAAAAGGCGCGTTCCGAGATCGAACTTCTTCAGAAGCAGTTCCCGAATGAAGCTCCGCTGTTCTTTGTAAAAGGCGTGATACACCGCCTCGACGGCGATTACGACGAATCGCTTAAAGCTTTTGAAAAGCTCTCTCGGCTCGATCCCGCTGCACGAGCCGTTTCCGCCTACAATCGTTCGCGTATCTTTATTTACAAACGTGAATACGATAAGGCTATCGCCGAGCTCGAGAAAGGTGAAAAGGCCGAACCCGGCCATCCGATGCTAAAGATCTTTCGTTCCGGGGCCTATTACTATCGCGGAGATGTCGATGATGCCATCAACCTAATGTCTGAGGTCCTTGAAGAAAACCCGCGAATGGATGGCATCCGGCCGCTTTATGCTCTATATCTGGCGGGTGCGGGGCGTACCGATGATGCACTCGCGCAGTTGACCCCGGAGGCTCTCGAGATCTCAAAGGCGGATCACGATATGGCCTATTGGGTTGCGTCGACTTACTCGGTTTTGGGTGAGAAGGACCTCTCGTTCAAATGGCTGAATAAGGCGATCAAGATAGGGAACGAGAATAAGCCCCATTTTGACATGGACCGTAGCCTCGACCCTCTTCGCGACGATCCAAGATTTGCCGAGGCGATGGCAAAGATAGACTTGAACGGGGTTTAGGCTGCGACTTCCTCGACTATCGTCGCCATCATATCGTGCACCTTTCGCTTTAGGGCTTTCTCGAACTGCCTCGCTTCGTTAACTCCATCAAAAGATAGTTGTTGAAGGTTAGCTTCGATCCGTTTTCTGTAATCGGAAACCAACGAATCGGACACGCCGAGCATTTCCGCGACCTCAAGTTGCGTTCCGCTGTCCGCGATCAGATAACAGTGCCATAATACGCTGATCATCCGGTCATATTGTTTTGCCTTGCCGCGAACGGATTGGCTCAGATCTGCAAGGAATCCATCCACGAATTCCACCGCACCGTCTTCGCCTTCTTGTCTCAGTAGATCCTGTTCCGGCGTATCGCGAATGTCCGGGATCTCGAATGACATTCGGTCGTCATCCTCGCTTTCGCCTGACCCGCCAACGGGTACGAGGTGAATATCCATTATTGGCAGCCGCGACATTACGAATGACCGCAGCGAACGAACGTCGACCGGTGAATCTATCGCCTTGAAAACCCGGATTATTAGTTTTTCAAGTTCGACGTTGCTGATCACGATCTGGGCATCGCCTGTGCATCCGACCATGCGTGTATCACGGCGGTGAAATGAAACGGCTTTTACGCGTTCGTCCATTTCCTGAACGTCGCGACGCATCTTGTCATGACTCCAGCTCGCAAGCCCGAACAGCCGGTCTGCCAGCCGTCGATGTGCTTCCGGATTTCCGACGTTATCAAATCGCTTGAATGTCTTGCTCGTTTGTATGAGGGTGGAGATGCGGCGAGCGAGTCGATAAGATTCAGGATATCGCTTGCGAAGCTCCGATGTGAGCATGTTGGTTAGCTCTATCTGGCTGATCTCCGCCTCGATCTCATTATCGGCCATTTCCGTTTCAACGTAATGTTGGAAGCGGTCCTTGGTGAGCAGAGCAACGAAAAGCTCTTGGGTAAGATCTGTGTACGCGTTGTATTTTCCTTCTTCGACTAAAAAGCCGGCGCGCTTGGAGGCGCGGACGAGCGGGTGGGACGAGACAATGCGGTGGAGCTCTATCCAGATCTGGTTAACATCCGATGCCTGGAGGCTGTCATTCCATTTTCCGACCTTTATCGGCCGGCCGCTGTGGGAACGAGGTATGGAATCCTGCTTTTTCGTTGAGTTCATATTTCCCTTGGGATCACCGGCTCTGCGTGGAAGGAATCGTAAGGCCCGTGACGCCGACGCGTTCTAATATTTGGCAAGGTGTTCGTGACGTCGTGCCTCGGTACGGGAGCAGATTCAGTTTTTATAGAATTTTTTACGAGAAACCGGGAACCAGGTAGGTCACCGATCTATTGGAGGGTTGCGAGTAAGAACTTCCTCACTACCGACATTTATGATAGTAGCAGTATTTCAAGAAAACGGCAACATTTTTTTTATTTTTTGAACATTGTTGTGTATTCGTACTTTCGCAACCTGTTTCGCTGGAAAAATATACTCTTTAACCCACTTGAATTGTAACGACAAGAGTTTAAAACGGGCTTTTATGGAACGAACTATTGATTATTGGTTTATGTTAAATGTTGAGATAAGCGAACGTTCCTGAGGATAGAAACAAGCGCGGGAGCGTGAGCGACCGGCCTCTTGTATTGATCAAGCCATGGCGACATTTTGTAAGAACGAGGATTGCCCGACCTCACAAGAACTTCTGGCATTCCAACTCGGCGATATTCCCGTTGCGGATAGCCGAGCGATCCGAAATCACCTGCCCATTTGCGAATTTTGTGCGGCGGAGGTGGAGTTCTATGAACGTTATCCGCCCCGCGAAGAGTTTCCGGAATTCAGTGAATCGCCAGCTATGCCCGCCCCGCTGCAGGAACTCGCCGAGGCATTGATCGGTAGGAAGAATAGCCCACGCCATATGCACGAGCTTTTTCGTGGAATTGATAATGATGATTGGGGACGCTGATCACGCACCGCAGATCTCGTCTATAGCTTCTGAATATTTTTCGTCGATGACGCTCCGCTTTATCTTAAGCGTGGGCGTCATTTCACCTTTGTCGATCGAAAATTCCCGCGGCAGCAGATACACGCGCTTAACCCGTTCGTAGTCGTTCATCTCCCGCGTCAATTCGACCGCGTCGCGTTGCACGCGTTTAATAACGTGCGGATTCTCACAGAGTTCTTCGCGGGTGCCTTCGGCTGCGATTCCCTCGTCAGCCAAAACTTCTTTCAGTGCATCCCAGTCGGGCACGATTAACGCACCGACCTGTTTGCGGCCTGAGCCGACCGCGACGGGCTGCGAAACGAGCGGGCTTTGTTTCAGGAGGCTTTCGACTTGAAGCGGTGCGACGTACTTTCCGTTCGAGAGCTTGAACAGGTCCTTGATGCGGTCAGTTACAAAGAAATGACCGTCCTCATCGACATAGCCGACGTC
>JBBQTV010000083.1:0-14230 GCA_038212935.1 Pyrinomonadales bacterium
AAGCAAACGGAAATAATGACGCAACTGAAGCCAAAAGGCAACCGCTACAATAAGAAAACGGCGTACGGAAACGCTTCCGTACGCCGTTTTTGGAGGAAAATGCGAGACGCGGTTTTAACCCGCTTTCTCGCTGTCCACAACCAGATTGTTCGTTACGCTAAACGCTCCCGAAACCGAACGAGCAGCGATATTTGCCAGATCCGAGTCAGTTTCGTTAGACACATATCCCTCAAGGGTAACGTGCCCGCTTTCAACGACAAGTCGTATGGAAGGGTTGACGGGCCACAGATATCGCGACAAACCGCCTGTCGAAGCGAGCGAACGCAGCAACTGGCCGCGAATGCGGTCGTCAAACCCGCCGATTGGAAGGATATCAATGTTGTTTACTACTTTCTCAACGCCAGCCACCCTCTTTATGGCGGCTTCGGCCCCGCGTTTGTTGCTCGCATTCCGAACTTTACCGCTCAGTACCACGGTATTCCCATCGATCGAGTATTCGATATGATCGAAAACCTCGTAATAGGGAAGCTTAAGGATTTGTTTACGGACATCCTGCTCCATCTTCAATACAGAAGCATCGCCGGAGTAGCTTTGAGCATCAACGCTAACGAATGACATAGCCAAAACGGCTACTGATAATGCCAATAATTTATTAATTTTTCTCATCACTCAAATTCTCCTTTTCAAATTCAAAATTCCAAGTCTGTGTCTACTATCTGACACATCTTTAGAACGTTAATGATTGGACGCGCTTGCGATAAAAAAGGATGCAATCAATCAGGTGGTGGATCTGTGAATAATGCTGCGAAACCGCCGTTAATACTAGGCCAAGTCGAGCTGTCGAAGGGCCTCGTAGAGGACGATGCCGACACTTGTCGAAAGGTTTAGGCTGCGGACGTTTTCGCTCTTCATTGGGATCGTAAGGCAATGGCCGTGGTTCGCATGAAGAAGTTCGGCCGGGAGGCCGCGAGTCTCCGGCCCAAAGACCAGGCAGTCGTTGTCTTGAAAATTTGCAGCTGTATACGGTCGTTCCGTTTTGGTGGTTAGATAGAAGAATCGTGAACTCGGGAGCGCGGCGTAGAGTTCCGTCAGATCGATATGCCGAAAAAAGTTCACATGGTCCCAATAGTCTAAGCCTGAGCGTTTCAGGGTGCGGTCGTCCATCCGAAAGCCGGTGACGCCCACGATATGCAGTGTGCTTTCGGTAGCGGCGCAGAGGCGAGCGATATTCCCTGTATTCGGCGGGATCTCGGGTTCGATGAGGGCGACGTGCAACATGTATTTCTTGGATGAGTTAGAACGACCTGAAGAATCCGGGTTAATATGCATCTTTTGACGCTCAAGGCTCATCAATTAATAGAGATTTGAACAGCCTCGATGCTGTAAAGCGTCAGTTATGTTACAATCCGCCTTTATATTTATCCAAATGACTAGCCTGACAAAACCATTTGTATCGTTTCGTTCTGTGTTCGCAGCGGTGATCTTTTCACTGCTTTCGGTCGCCGCGTACGGGCAGCAACCCGAAGCAACGCCAGCCGTCACCGCACCGACACAACAACCGTTGGAGAGACATACTAACGGAGTTTTTACTGCCGAACAGATCGCCGAATCGGTGATATTTATTTACGGTAATGGCGGCGGCCGGGTTGTTCTCGACCAGATCCGGAAAACGACGCTCGAGCGAGGAAGGATCGAAACCGCTAAGCCAGAGGGAGGCGTCAACCGTGCAACCTTTCAACGCTGGGTGATCCGCGGGGAGAATTCGATGAAGGACCGTGTGCGGTACGAGCTCGACCTTCCAGACGCGCGTTACTCTATGGTTTCAAAGGATGAAAAGATATTTGGGATCTTTAATGATTCGACCTTTTCACCTCGCGAAGATGCTACCATCGCCTTTCAAAACCAGACCTTTCGCGGCCTTGACGCTTTACTAAGATATAAAGAAAACGAATCCACGATCCAGATCGGTGAAAAGGAAAAGGTCATGGGTGTTGGCTTTCATACTTTGGACGTAACGGACAAGCAGGGCAGAAAGACCAGGTTCTATGTCAGCGAAAAGACATTCCGAATAATGATGCTTGAGTACACCGAAGGCGGTACTAAGTTCAAGCGCAAATTCTATGATTATCGGATCGCTCAGGGGACATTGGTTCCTTACCGAACGGTACTCTGGGTTGACGATAAGCAGACGGAAGAAATGTTCTTCGGCACCTACACCTTCGGCCAACGTGTTGACGAGTCGCTCTTCCCAGACGCATAAAGCGTTCAGTTTAGAGAATTAAAGAAGCCCTCGGAAGTCTGGAACTTTCGAGGGCTCTTTGTGTTTAAGACCTACGATCGCCCGGTCGTCCCTGTCGACCGGCCGCGCGGAGGCAGATCAATCGCAGAGATCGAAATTTTGCAACTTCGACGCTCTTGAAACGTGATACCAATCGTAGGATGGGTTTTGTTCGAATCGGTTTTGTATTGTAAAACGTTATGAGTATATGGCCCTCGACAAATTGGATCAGCTGCGGACGGAAAGGAACGACACCGGCGTGCCTGATAGCGAATTGTCTGACCATCAACTCATCGAAGCGACAAAGAACGGCGACGACGAGGCGTTTTCGCAGATCGTCGCTCGTTACCGCAATCCGATCACGAACTTCCTCTACAGATTTTTGAATGATTACGAAGAGGCGGTTGATCTGTCGCAGGAAACCTTTGTTCGGGTATATTTTGCGATAGAGCGTTATCACACGGGATATGCATTCTCAACTTACATTTACCGGATAGCGACCAACCTGGCGATAAGCGAGCTTCGGAAGCGAAAACGTCGAACGTTGCTTTCGCTGACTGGCCTTTTTCAGTCGGACCCGGACGATACGACCGAATTTCAGCCTCCGGACCAACGGCCGCTGCCGGATGCCAACGTTGTCGAGGACGAACGCAGCCGCATGATCGCAAACGCCATCGCGACGCTGCCGCCAAAGTATCGGATACCGATAATTTTGCGAGACATCGAAGGACTATCTTACGATGAGATCGCCGCCGTGCTTGAACTTGGCTTGGGCACTACAAAATCGCGGATAAGCCGGGCACGCGGGCTGTTGAAAGAGAAATTAGCACATTATTTTGTAAAGGCAGATGAATAGAAATAACAAAGAATTTGGAGCGGAAGGCGAAGACCATATCGGTGAGATGCTCGCCGCTCTGCCTCGCGTATCGGCTCCGGCGGACTTCGAAATGCACTTAAAGGCGCGGATCGCTCGGCGGTCGACGCCTTCGCGACCCGGTTTCTATTCGGCATTGAAGATCGCGGTACCTGCATCGCTGCTTGCGGTCGTGGCTGGGTTTCTATTCTTTTCAGGCGTCGTAATGCCGGACCTTGAAAACGTGGTCACGGTAGCTGAGAACGAAGCTGCATCACAGCCTCCTATTACGGTATCGGAGCAGCTTCCGCATTCAGACTTTGTCGCGTCGAGTGCGTCAGATCCGCCGGATGTCAGCGAAACGAACCGTGCGGCCATCGCCCCCACTCCTTCGGACGTCCGTGTTGCGGCACGTTCGGCAACTCGGACGGCTAATTCGCCGCGTCGCGCTTCGCCGGTACTCCTTACCGACGCGAATTCAGGCGGTGGTTCAAGAGATATGGCCGTTCGTGTCGACCGCCCGGTTGAGCAGAACTCCACGACAGATGATCCACCGAGTATGTCGACGCCCGACAAAATTGCTCCCGGGTCTGAGCCGAACTCGACTGTGCCGGTAACGGATGTTCTCGAACTCCTCGGGGTCGTTGTGGTCTATGACGGTGGTTGGCAGGTGCGATCGGTAGATGCGGTACGGGCCGCGGCTCGGTCCGGTATCAAAACAGGTGACGTCATAACCGCGCTTGACGGAAAACAGATCGGCGAAGGGGCGACCTTGGCTGCCGGAACGACCGTGAGGACCATGACGGTTAAGCGCGGAGAAACGTCGGTGATTATCGCTCTACGAAATTGATCCGTTTTAATTCGATATCTGATCGACCTCGGCGTCCTTCACTTCTGTAGCGAACTTTCGGTAGTCGTACGACCGGACGACCTGGTTAATATTCACACCCTTTACCAGCAACACGCGAACAGAAAGGTTGATATCCGCGACCGAAGGGAGCCAGATCTCGTCATTAATGCGGTCTTGTTCAAGTGTGAACGAAGCTCCTTTCCGCAACTTCGCTAAGAAACCGCCGCCGATGTTGAAGCTGTCCGCGAGAAAGGCTTCAAGCCTGGCGACTTGTTTGTCTTCAACATCTATCCACATTACTCCCGCCGTCTTACCAAAGAACTTGAGCATACTCTTGGCATTTTTGTAGTCGAAGTTCGGGTTCGGCTCAAAGTCAAAGACGATCACCTCGCGTCCGCGGAATCGTTCACGCCGCGGATTGATAAGGTTTGAAGCCCGTAGCACTTCAGCAATAGAAACACGCTGGCCGTTCTCGTTCGGCGGCCCGGAAGCCGAGCGTGCTTCGGCCTTCGCGATCTGTTTTTCGATCTCCTCGACCCGTTTTGCGACCTCTTTATCTTCGCTTGCCTGTGCACGTTCGTTGAGCGGTTTGCCATTCTTTTCGATCAACCTGCGAATGCGATTGCCCTTGTAAAACGAAAGCTGGAAGGTTTCCGACTCAACCTCACGGAGGATCCCGTCCTTTCCAAGCTCGCGGCGGGTATTCTTCTGAACATAAGAGTAGGTGTCGAGGATGTTCTCCACCTTGTCTTCATTTGCCTGCAGCTCCGCCAACAGCGTTGGGATATCGGGCAGTGGCTGCCCAGATTCGACGGGGAAGTCGAATACGGACGCCGCGAGCTGCATATTGTTTCGACTGTCCTCGACAGTCAATTCGAACTGATCTCTTCCGTCACTCATCTTTATTCGGAGTGGCCGAAGTACGCCGGAAACGGAGCGGTAGTCAGAATATTCGAGCGTTCTCGTAGAATCGCCGATCGAAAACTCTTCGCGGAGCGGCAAGCCGCTCGCCCCGTCAAAAATAATTTTGATTCCCGAGCCACTGGCGGTTCCGATCGAGACGACATTTGAGCCGCCTGAGACGACCTTAGAACGCTGCTGTTTGGCGTTCATCCAAAGGTTGTTGCGGTAGTTTGCCTCCGCCTGAAGATCGGAGCTTTCGTCTCCCGTTAGAGTTCGGAGCCCGTCGCGAGAATCTCTGGACCAGCCGGAGCGGCCGTTGTAACCCCATTCATATTCAAACCCGTTCAGGTCGTATGAGAGGTTGAAAAGATTTGGTTTTGAGGCCTGCATTACGAAGCTGCCCGTAGCACCATCAGAAACACGTCGGATGGTCCCCGTCATCTTCCATGCGTTTAGGCGTTTCAACTGCTTAGATCCGCCAAGCGCCTTCTCAGCGTTTTTCAGGATCCGGCTTGGAGATTGACCGTCCACGGACGCAAAAGTGAAAAGTACTGTTATCGCTAGTGCTAGTAACTTCATGACCTTGATCTCGTTGATGAGGGCATCAGAAACAGCCCCACTAGAAATAATATAACGGCGAAAAATTGAATATATCCGGTTCCTGCCGAAAATCGGGGCAGATCGAGCAGCCAAGTAAATGCTTCTTGTGCCGGATTTTCAATTATCGACCGCAACCAACTTCGTCCGCCTGGAGCGGTCAGATTCGCAAGCAGCATGTACTTTGCGACAAAGGCGAGTCCGAACAAAGCTCCGAGGCTACGTAGTAGTTTCTTCGTATCAAAATCGGCAAATAGGTTATTCCACAAAACCCAAAAGAAGCAGAATGAGACTATCCAGAAGGGAAGGCCCTGTTCCGGAATGAGCGAATTGAAAAGCTGCGTCGCGGCGGCGAACAGCGCCAGTATCACAGATCCGTTCGCTATATTTTTCGCTGTCGAGAATTCTTCACTGAACCAGCCTTCTAACGTCAAAAGGCCTGCCCGAAAAAAAAGTAAAAGAAGTATTACCGAAAAGATAAGGCAAATGAGGGCAGGTTTGATGAAAATGAAGGCTCCATCGATCCCGCTCAGTCGAAGCCCGCCGAGCAGTGTGACGGTAAGGAAGATGATCGGCAGATAGAAGTAGCGAACGTAGAGTTTCTGGCGTTGGGCGGGTGTCGTGTCAACCGCCCGCCCCTTCGATGTGATCACGGTGAAGGTTTCCGCATCGATGATCTCGCCATTGACCGGCTCGGCCAGTTCGTCTTGATCGTGTATTAAATCGGTGTCAGGCTGCATTTACTTCTAAAAACTATTTTCTTTCGCGAAAGACACGGAGCGGGTTGAAATCCGATGCGGTCACGACCAGGCCTTCCTCCAGTTCGCTCTTCAGTTCGGCGGGTGTCGGTAGCAAAAGGCTTGCGTCATCGGATCGGAAATTCGGGTCTATTTGCCTGACGCGTTCGACCGTCTCGAGAGCTTGCTTAAAAAGAAGATCGTCGTTGGTTACTCGTCCCCAACCCTGTCGATAATAGCTGTATGCGATGTAGAACTGCGTCCGCGCGTCACGCTTTTCGGGGTCGGCACGTGTGAATGCATCGCGTGCGGCAACGAAATTGTCTTGTCGAAACGCTGCGATGCCTTGACCAAATAATAATGCATCGACCTCGTAGGTTCCGATCACAACAGTTCCCTTGGTCGCGATATTCTCTACGGTTGTCACCGCTTTAGAACTTACTTCTTCGAGTGTACGGGGTTCGGCCGCGTAGAGAAACACGATAAAGACAGTGTAAGTGGCGGTGAGAAGGACACTGATTATGTGGATATACTTTTCTTTCACTGATATAATCTCGGCTAAATATTAGAGTACACTTTCCGGTGACCGACTGCCTACAAATTCAAATATGCGAATAGTGATCTGCCTCGTCTTTCTCGTTCAGTTCGTGACACTAGCGAATGCCCAGCAGTTTCATGCCGACCTAGTGGTAACAAACGCGAACATCCATACGATGGACAAGAAACGGCCGACCGCACGGGCAATTGCTGTGTCCGGAAGCAAGATCATTGCGATCGGGAGCGACACGGAGGTGAAACGGTTCATTGGCCCCGCAACTAAACAGGTCGATGCGGGCGGACGTCTTGTCATTCCCGGCTTCAATGACGCACACGTTCATTTTCTGGAAACAGGCCAACAACTCTCGTCGGTCGATCTGCGCGACGCGAAAACTCCTCAGGAGTTTGTACGGCGAATCAAAAACTTTGCTGCAAAGCTTCCGAAAGGACGCTGGATCCTGGGCGGAAAATGGGACCACGAGAATTGGTCGCCGAATGATCTTCCGACAGCGGCCATGATAGACGCAGCCACGCCGGATAATCCAGTATTCATTGATCGATTGGATGGCCACATGGGGCTTGCTAACAGTCTTGCAATGCGCCTCGCGGGCGTCAATAAAGATACAAAAGATGTGGATGGCGGAGAGATAGTCCGCGACACGAACGGAAACCCCACCGGCGTTCTTAAAGATGCGGCAATGAGCTACATCAATAAGGTAATTCCAGCTCCATCGTGGGACGTGAGGATGGAGGCCGCCCAAGCCGCGACCGAACACGCCGCCTCACTCGGAATTACGAGTGTCACCGACGTATCCGCCGGAACGGACATCGGCGTTTATCAGGAATTGCTGCGTCGCGGTACGCTCAAAACCCGCATTTACGGTTGCTCGCCGATCTCCGACTACCAACGTTGGGAACGGACAGGTGTCCGTTCCGCCTTTGGCGATCCGTGGCTCCGGGTGGGATGTTTGAAGGGATATTCGGATGGCAGCCTCGGTTCAACGACAGCCTGGTTCTTTCAGGCGTACCTCGACGCACCGAATTCGGTGGGCCTTGCATCAGATGAGATACCGATGATGCCGGAGCTCGTCCTAAATGCTGACAAGGCTGGTTTGCAGGTCAACATTCACGCGATCGGTGACCGTGCCAATGCGACCGTTCTTGATATCTTTGCAAAAACCGCTGCGGCGAATGGCGAACGCGACCGCAGGTTCCGCATCGAACATGCACAGCATCTTCGTGTTGAAGATATAAAGCGATTTGGCGGGCAGAAAGTTGTCGCGTCAATGCAGCCGTATCACATCATTGACGATGGCCGCTGGGCATGGAAACGAATTGACGAGTCGCGATTGAAAGGTACTTACGCATTTCGCACGCTGCTCGACAGCGGCGGTGTGCTGGCGTTCGGGTCGGATTCGCCTGTTGCTCCTCTGAATCCGATCTTTGGCGTTTACGGCTCGGTTACTCGCAGTACACTTGACGATAAGAACCCCAACGGATGGATCCCCGAACAGAAGATCTCGGTAGAAGAAACCATCCGAGCCTTCACATGGGGATCCGCATATGCGGAGTTTCAGGATCACATTAAGGGCACACTGACGGAAGGGAAGTTAGCGGATTTCGTGGTGCTCTCAGATGACATTTTTACCATCGATCCGTCAGATATCTGGAACGTAAAGGTCCGAATGACCTTCGTTGACGGCAAGATGGTATACGAAGCGAAGTGAAATTTGTCGTTGTAGTATTTTGGTGCATAATGGTCGGCTCTGTTGGATTCGCTCAGGATCCAGGAGCCGACATTGTGATTTTGGGCGGCAGAGTTTGGACAGGCTTGTCCGATCAGCCATCCGAAAGTGCGATCGCGATAGTAGGAAACAAGATCATGGCGGTCGACAACGAAGTCGAGATAAAGAAATGGATACGGCACCACACCAAAGTGATCGCGGCAAACGGAAAGCTCGTGCTTCCGGGTTTCAATGACTCGCACGTTCATTTCATGGCGATCGGGAACCTTTTCTCGTCGCTTGATGCGGCTCAAACGACTTCGGCAACGGACCTCTATTCCGAATTGAGGCATTTCGCAAGGTTTCTTCCCAAAGGCCGATGGATAATCGGCAGCGGCGGAAGCGAAGAGCTCTGGAAGGAAGTCGAAGCAAATGAGTTAGATAAAGCCGCTCCCGACAATCCCATATTTCTATACCACGCCGACGCGCAGTCAGCCATTGTGAATTCGCTTGCAATAAAGGAAGGCCGCGTCAATCACGAGGTCGCCGGAGTCGTCCGGGGACAGCCGTTCGAGATCCTGCGGCGTGCCGTCCCAGCGGACCATTCGCGAAACTGGAGCCAGATTGCCGAGACGGCTTCGAACTATGCTGCATCGTTTGGCGTGACCAGCGTTCAAGATATGCACTCCGACGCTATGGCAGATGTCTATCGGAAACTTCAGCTCGATGGAAAATTGAAGACCCGCGTTTATGATTGCGTTTCCATAACGGAATGGGCTAAGACGAAGGCGCCATTTAGACAAGTAGATGCGGAGGCAATGGTCAGAACCGGGTGCCTGAAGGGGTTTCACGAGGGCGACGACGACTGGACGCCGAAATTGCGGGCTGACGTTTTGGCAGCTGATAAGGCCGGATGGCAGGTCGCTGTCCACGCCATCGGCCCAAAGTCTAGCCGTATTGCGATAGACATATTCGAAGCGGCGGCAAAAGCGAACGGGCCTCGTGACCGCCGGTTTCGGCTCGAGCACGCTGAAGGAATTCCACCCGAAGACATTCCCAGGCTGACCAAGTATGGCATTCTACCATCCGTTCAACCGTATCTTTTCGGTGGCGGCCGTGGTTATCGCAGCGGGTATTATGCCAGTCTGCTTAAGGACGGCGGCCGCCTAGCTCTCGGCTCTGATGCACCGATGACCTCGTTCGACCCATTGCTGGGACTTCTCGGAGCAATACCGCCAGAAGGTGGTCTTGCACTGGGCTCAGCGATCAAGGGTTATACGGCCGGGTCGGCCTTCGCAGAATTTGCCGACGAAAAAAAGGGAACGCTGGCTCCCGGCCAGCTAGCAGATATTGTTATTTTGTCGCAAAATATATTTGTATCGACTAATTTGAGAGCAGAGCAGCTCAAAGTTGAATTCACGATCACAAACGGCAATATCGTTTACACACGAAATAATACGGAGAAATGATGAAAAGCATAAAGAATATTTTAGGAACCGCAGCAGTAGTCGCGGTTTTTTCGGTCGCAGGCATTGCACAGGAAATGAACAGCAAGGGTGATCCCGTGCACAGAAGCGGGCAGAACGCTCCGGTCGAACTAAAAAAAGGTGAGAAGATCACCCGCGGAGCGGCACTTTCAAAGTCGGCGAAGAAAGTATCGGTTGAAAAGGCATTGGCCGATCCGGCAAAGTACGATGGCCAGACCGTTGCTGTTTCCGGGGTAATTGTTCGCAGCTGCAAAACAGAAGGCTGCTGGATGGAAATGGCGGACAAGAATGGCGGAAAATCGGTACGCGTCACATTTGGGGACCACGCATTTTTTATCCCGCTCAATGCGGCGGGAATGAAGGTAAAGGCGGAAGGGAAGTTCGTCACCAAGGTGTTGCCAAAAGACCACGTTGATCATCTGATCAAGGATGATGGTGCAAAGTTCGACAACCGCAACGCTGACGGGTCCGTTACTGAAGTTTCGTTTGACGCGACCGGCGTAGTTTTGACCAAAGCCGAATAACTCCACCGGGATCTATCCGGTAGTGGGCTCGTCTAATTTTGGCGGGCCCATTTCTGTTCCGCCTCGCGTGAACACTGTGCTAAAGTGTCGTTTGAAGTAAGATCGTAAAGCTGTACCAAATTCTGATTAATTAGGAGCTCAATTATGCTTTGGAAGATCGTTTTGGTTTTGGGAATTCTGGGTATTCTTCTTGGTCTGGCGGTTACCGGCGTGTCAGTTGCATTGCCGATCGTTAATGGGCCGCGAACGAGTTGGGATGAGGCGATGCTTGGGATCATTCCGGGTGTTCTCGTACTGATCGTTTCCTTTTTGATGTTCGTTGTCGGATTGATCTTCGTTATCAAGAACCGAAAGAAGTCCAACGTGGCTCCGCCCGCACGCGTCTAAATTGAATTGTGACGCCTAAGTAATGAAACCTTTCAAGATCAGGGACATTGCCATTGATCCGCCGCTCATCTTATCTCCGATGGCTGGCGTGACGGACTACACATTTCGCCGTTTGATCAAGCGGCGGGGCGGTGTCGGTCTGGTCGTGTCCGAATTCATCTCGGTCGAAGGCCTGACGAGGGGCAACCCTAAGTCGAAACGCCAGATGCGGTTTGACGAAGAAGAACGGCCGTACGCCGTCCAAATATTCGGCGGCCGAGCCGAGCGCATGGCGATGGGAGCCGAAATGGCTCAAGAAGTAGGAGCCGATATCCTTGATGTAAATTGCGGTTGCCCGGCTCCGAAGGTGGTTAAGAACGGCGGCGGTTCGGGCCTGCTGCGAGAACCGGCCAAGCTTGAAGAGATCTTGAAGGCAATAAAAGCAGCGATCACGATACCGCTCACCTTAAAACTGCGGACCGGATATACGGATTCCACGATAAACGTTGTTGAGGTCGCCAAGATGGCCGAACAATGCGGCGTCGAGCATATCCAGGTCCACGGCCGCACGCGCGAGCAAGGATACAAGGGGCTCGCGAACTGGGATCTGATCCGGCAGGTTAAAGAAGCGGTTTCGGTCCCGGTCTCAGGAAATGGCGATGTTACATCACTTGAGTACGGCATGAGACGATGGAGGGAGACCGGCGTTAACGGCATTTTGATCGGTCGTGGCGCGATGCAGAATCCGTGGATATTTCGCCAGTTTGCTGATGTACTAGCAGGTCGCGAACCGTATATACCTGATCTCACGGAGAAAAAAGCCGTTTTGCTTGAGTTTTTCGATATGTGTCTCGAAGAAATGCCTGAGCTCGTAGCTCTCGGCAAGATGAAGCAACTCGCGGGGCAATTTACAAAAGGCCTCGTCGGCGGGGCACAGTTTCGGCAGACGCTGTACCACTCTCACTCTGCGGAAGAGATCCTGGATAATATTACCGTCTATTTTTCTACGCTCGCGGCTGACAACGATTTTGGTGACGGGCGGGTTGAATCGGATGATCTGGTGATCGAATCCTGCGAGACGTTCGTTGACCCGTCTGTGTCAAACGTGTATTCGACGGCGTCGCAGTCAGGAAACTGATCTATTCTAGTCTATAAAAAGCTTACAATAATGCGATCTTTCTATTACCTAGCGGCATCCATCTCGTGTTTCTTGATCTTCTTGAGTCCTGCTCAGGCTCAAACGGATACACGCCCGACCACGACGCTACCAACCCATGTAACATCTTCGCCCGCGTATGCTGAACTTTTGCTACGGCGTACAGAGGTCGAATCCGATCTGGAAGCGTTGGTTCTGGAATACACTGACGAATATCCGGCGGTCATTTCACTGAAGCAAGAGCTGCAATTTATCCAAAGAGAGATCAGCCTGTTGACTAAGGTGAAGGCTGCGGATGCAGGAAAGCTCACGTTGGCACTTGGCAAGCTTATGGTAAAGCGTGCCGAGCTTGAAACTGCGCATTGGAAATTGTTGAGCGACTACAAGGAAGAGCACCCGGACGTCAAACGTGCGAAACGCCGGATCGAGATCTATGACAAAGCGATCAAAGATATCCTAGGTTAGTTGGGGAATTCAGGTGTTTCCGTCTCGCTGACCAGTTCGGTCATTTCGGCCGCCTCGCTCTTCGAAACTTGTTTTCGCGTTGGTAGGTTGAGAACTTTGTATATTGCTAGCTTCGTTCCCCTTACGATCTCGATCTCATCCCCCGACTTCACTTCTTTCGAAGCTTTCGCCGGGATTCCATCGACCATGATCAGCCCCGAAGAACAGAACTTCTGAGCAAGGCTGCGGCGGGGAATCAATCGGCTGGTCTTTAGAAAAACATCTAATCGCATAAAACAAAAATGCCGGACGGAGTTCCTATATCAGACTCGGTCCGGCATTGTATTTCTCGGCAGTGATCAATTGGACGAAGCCTGCTCCTTTCTTTCCTCTTCAAACAATATGGGCGAAACAAGCGGACGATAGCGTTCGTTGATCTTTATGTAAGATTCACTCCTGAGCGACGAAATGAACTTCTTGGTCGCTTCGGGCGAGCGCTCTTGAAGGATAGCTAGCCGAACTGCTTCCTCATCAAACTTCGAATCGCTACTGGCCGCCTCCCGAGCTTCCACAAATACAATAGAAAGTCCTGTTTCGTCCAATTCGATCGGGTCTGAATAACTACCAGGCTTAACATCCTTTATGGCTGCTGCGATCTTAGGTTCAAGGTCGGCGACCTTGATCTTGCCGACTTTGCCTTTTGTCTCAGCAGCATTTGGCCGATCGGAATTTTCCGTCACCGCCTTTGAAAAGTCGCCGCCGGCCCGAAGCGCTTTCACCAATTCGGCTGCTTTTGTTCTGACCGAATCCTCAGTCCTGCCCGCGAATCCGAGAAATATCTCGCTTAGTGTAACGGTTTCGGGGGTCGCGAATCGGGTCTTGTTAGCTTCATAATACGCTTTCAGTTCTGTTGCCGTCGGCTTCCAATACTCTTTTCTCTGGACTTCCTGCTGGATAACATATTCGCGTGTACGTTGTTTGCGCCAAAGCTCGCGAATGTCATCAGGGTTCACTCCAGTCTTCCGCATCTCGGCGTACAGGGCATCCAGCGTCGTAAGATTGTTTTCCTTCATTATCTGAAGAAACTGCTGGTTGACCGCCGCATCCACTTCGCGTTCGAGCCCGATCTCTTTTGCCCGCTGTAGGAGAAGTTCTTCGTTGATGAGATTGGCGATCAATTCGCCTTGCTTCTCATTCACCTCTTTTTCGGCTAAGTCGCGGGCCTTTCCTTGCTCGACCGAGGCGTCAACGATCGATTTCATTTCACGCTTTACACGTGAAAGTGTGATCACGCCGTCGTTGACCTGTGCGACTACTTCATCAACGATGCGTTCCTCTGTCTCTTGGGCAAACACGGGCGTCGTGATGAAAGCCAAAACCGCTAAAAACATTATGGCAAATCGAAAATGCATGAATTATCTCCAAATAGTTCTTCGTAAAAAAGCGTGTACTTCGCAATCAGTTAAGATGCACTAACTCCACCACGAGTTTCATTCGAATCTCTAAAACCTTTAACAAACGAGCCATATTAGCAGGTTTTGTCCAGAAACTCGCATAGCAAAGGCAGTTCACGATCTTTTTACGCCCTTATCGAGTCAAGAAGTGTGATTGCAGACGTTATCGGTTCACCACTGTCTAGCGGGACGCGTAAGATTCCAGCGGGTGAAAAGGAAGCATCTGTGATGTCCGAGATGAGTGACATGATCGCTTCCGGAGATACCTTTGCCCGCTCGCTGAGCTTAACGGCGAGAGCATCGCCGGTACGGTCGATCGA
>JBBQTV010000084.1:0-14213 GCA_038212935.1 Pyrinomonadales bacterium
GGCGGAGTAAAGGGAATAGATGACGCGCGTGCGATGTTTCAGGCCGGAGCGACCCGCATCGGTGCTAGCGTCGGCGTTAAGATCGCCCAAGAAGCGAGCGGTGTAAGGACAGAAACAGGTGCCGCCGCCGGATACTAAAAAAAACGGGCGTCCGTATCCGGCCCGCCCGCAAAATTACAGGAGTAAAGAAACATCATTCCTCATCACCCGGCTTCAGGTTGAAGTCGTAAACGATCATTCCCTTGGCCTTGATCGGGGTTCCGTTGTATTCATAGGGCTTAAATTTCGACCGTTTTGCAGCATCTTCGGCGGGTCCTCGCAGTATCGACGGGCCGTTGACCGCATCCGCTTTTATTACGTTGCCTTTTTCGTTGAGTTCTACCTCAACGGTCACTCGGCCTTCAATACGAGATCTGGCGGCGATCGCCGGATATTGCGGCATCGACATCCGTTCCGCGTTCGAACTCGTCAGTGTGCCGACGTGAATAAATTCCGGTGCAGGCTCCGGAACTGCTTTTTCCTCAGCGGCTTTCTTTGCCGCGGCTACTGCAGCAGCATCGGCTTTAGCCTTTTCTTCCGCCTCGACCCTAAGGGCTTCGATCTTTGCGATCTCATCCTCTAACCGCTTCAGATTTGTCTTCGCAGCCTCATTCTTTTCGTCGAGTTCGACAGCTTTTTTGTAATCAGCCATCGCGTTGGCCAACTCGCCCATCCGTTCGTACGAAACACCGCGGTTGTAGTATGTCGACGATTCATTTGGTGCGAGTTCGAGAGCCTTATTGTAATCAGCGACCGAAAGGTCATATGCACGCAGATTAAAATGCGTTCTGCCGCGGCCCAAAAGGATCGTGAAATCATCTGATTTCATTTCGGCTGCTGTATTGTAATCCGCAAGTGCCAACTTGTAGTCGCCCTTAACCGCATTTTCGTTGGCCCGGCGTTGATAGAAAGTGTGATCGGGCGGGGCTGGCGTCGGTGTTGCGACCGGTTTCGGCGTACCTTTTTCGCGTATAGCCGCCAGAAGTTCGGGTCCCGCACCGGTAGCAGCAAGTTCCTTGGCTATCTCAGCACTGTAAACGAACGTGATCCCACGCTCCTTTACAGCATCCGTCAGGATCCGGTTCCGCTCCGGCAGGGTCACTTTTTGTGACCGAAGACCGATAAGCAGATCAGCCAGGCTAAGCTGCGGTGTCTGTGCATGTGCGATAAATGCTGCGCCGAAAAGGAGCACGGCGAATAGCGGCACTATCGAAAAAAACGTTCGGAGTTGAAAGTAGCGGTTTATTAGAGGTTTCATGGCCTTAATGTTGTGAGTTATCTGAGCGATGTAGAGGTAAGGGCTAGTTGTCGCTGATCAGGTCGTCGACCGTCACGGCTTTTTTCACTGGTGTTTTCTGCGGCTCCGGAGTGGCCTTTCGCGGTGTGCGTACGGGTGCTGCGGAAGTCTGGACCGGAGTTGGTTCGGAAGGATTGGGCTCGGCAGTCGAAGACTCAGGCGCCACGCCTCTTAATGTTTCCGGAGAATTTTCCTGGGTCACGGTCGGCTCGGTCGTTGCAGGCACTTCAGCTTGCGGTTGGGCGGTCACTGAGGTTTGGACCTGGGCTGGCTTGCTGCTCGATGAGCCAAACATGAACCAGCCGCCGATCGCAAGTATAACAACCAACAATGCACCACCTCCGGCGATAGCCGAGATTGGAAGCGATGAACGCGGCGGGGATGAATAGCTGCCGCCAAGATCGAAATCCGTATGCGATTTACGTTCAACTTCGATCGAGGTCTCGATGAAATCTTCTTCGGCTGGCCCGGTATCGGCGGTGTGATAGACATGGTCGGGTTCAACGGAAACATCTGATACGGGTTCGAGTTCGGACGCCTCCGTCTCAGGTTTCGACTCGATAGAGCGAACAGGTTGTGAGATCTCATCCCGCACGGGCACGGCTGGAGTAGGCGGTACGGCAACCGGTGCGGATTGGCGGACGGGCGGAGCCGAGGGAATATCTACGGGACCGAACGGTATTTCCAAAAGGTCAGATTCGAGTATCTCTGCGGCGGGAATGGCCGGAGCGGCCACTCGTGCCATTGCAGCTTCTTTTTCGCGAAGAAGGCGTTCGGCTTCGGCCGCCCGTTGTTCCGCTTGTAAACGCTGTTCCTCGACCTCACGCAACTTTTGGGCAAGCAATTCGGCCTGCAAGGAGTCATCGGACGCGGCCGCCGGTGAAACGGTTTGCGGTGAAAGCGGAACTACAGGTGACGGCGACGCGACAGGCTCGTATTCGGCGGCCTGCTTGAAATTGATTGCAGATACAGGAACCCGCGGCGTGGCGTTGCGAAGGAATTCGGCAGCTTCCAAATGTTCGCGTTCTTCTTCTACCTCGCGTTCATTCGCCCTGACGACCGAGGTCTTCAGGACTTGCCGCATCATCGAAGCCGATTCGAACCGGTCGCTCATCATTATCGACATGCCTTTCATCACGACGTCCGAGATCTCGGGCTGAACGGCAGGAGCAAGGTCAACCACCGGTTTGAGTGGGTCAGTCTTTCCGTCAAGCAGATCTATCGCGCGTTCGAGCGCATCGACTGGTTTGCGGCCGGTCAACAGGTGATAGAGCGTTGCGGCAAGAGCGTAAATGTCGCCTCGAGGACCGAGCGGTTCGTTCAGAGCCCGGGCGTTGACTTCGTCAAAGCTGTTCGTAATCACCTTTTGCGATGCGGCGTCCAGGCTGTTCCAGATCTGTTCGAGCGGGGAATAACTGATCTCGGTGTCAACTCCCTGGGCAAAGATGCTTGTACTTACCTTATTGCCCGCGGCATCGGGAAGCCCAACATCGAGCAGCTTTATGCGTCCGTCGCCGGTAAGCTTGATGTTCTGCGGCCGGATGCTGCCGTGAATCACAGTTGGGGTATGCGTATGCAGATAGCTGACCGCGTCCAGGAGCTGGTCACCCCAATTAACCACGTCCGCCTGAGCAAAGCTGATCCCGCCACTTTCGACCGCGTCAGCCAAGCAATCGCCGTCAATAGCCTCCAGAACAAGGTATTGGCGTCCGATCTCGGAAAAATAATCAACGACCTGCAGCACGGAATCATGCTTCACCTCGGTCAGCACCTTTGCCTGCTCGGCAAACGCCAAACGTATTTGTTCCTGCTGGGCGGCGGTCGTTACCTTGTTCAGGTGAACGACGATCTCTTTCACGACGACGTTCACATCACGAACGGTGTCATAGGCCTCATAAATTGCGGTTTGTCCGTTCAGCGGAGTTTGATTGCTGATCCGATACCGTCCGTCTTGTAACAGTTGTGTCTGTGCGGGCATATTTAAGGCGTGGTAAGTCGAGGATAGGCGAAGAGCCGAAGACAGTATAAGCGCAAACCGTTCAAAATGGAAGTACTTTGTTAAATCTTTTTGTGCATTGCTCACAAAAGTTCGTAGAAACGTCACAAAAGAGCGTAAAATTCGGCATCTAAAGAGAGCGAGGCAAGTTCCGAACCGGAATAAACTATCGCGGTTTTGGCATGATCATATGAAACCGATAAGTTTCTCACAGCGAAATAGACCTTAGACATGAAAGAGCCCTCAGAAATTAGATCCAGCGAGATCACTCCCGAACACGTTTACTTGAATCGTCGGAATTTTATCCGCGGCGCCGCGTCGGCGGGCACCGCCGCGGCTACGGGGCTCACGTACCGGTATTTCAGTCCGGGGCCTCCCCAGACCTCTGAAACTGCCAGGATCGAAACAATTCCTGGAAATGACGCCGCCCCGATAGACGATAAGCTCAACACCTTTGGTCAGATCACCAATTACAATAATTTCTACGAGTTTTCAACCAGCAAGACTGCTGTTGCCTCTGCAGCGACGAGCCTCGTAACCTCACCGTGGAACGTCGAGATCGGCGGGCTCGTGCAAAAGCCACAGACTCTCGGTATTGAAGAGTTGCTCAAGTTTCCGCAGGAGGAACGTGTTTACCGATTCCGATGCGTTGAGGCTTGGTCGATGGTGATACCATGGGTCGGCTTTCCGCTCAAAACTTTGCTAGACCGTGTAGAACCGCTTGGAACCGCAAAGTACGTTGCATTCGAAACGTTGTATGATCCCAAGATCATGCAGTCATCGTTTACGGCAGGTATAGATTTCCCGTATGTCGAAGGCCTTCGGATCGACGAAGCGATGCATCCGTTGACGATCCTCGCGACAGGGCTTTATGGTAAAGCGATGCCGAATCAGAACGGAGCACCGATACGTCT
The DNA here is from genome assembly GCA_038212935.1 of Pyrinomonadales bacterium. Lineage (GTDB taxonomy): Bacteria > Acidobacteriota > Blastocatellia > Pyrinomonadales > Pyrinomonadaceae > OLB17. The sequence goes on from JBBQTV010000084.1 coordinate 4,247, forward strand.
CGTCGTGCCATGGAAATACGGATTCAAAAGCATCAAATCGATCGTCAAGATCACGCTTACTGATACAGAGCCTCCGACCACATGGAACATTTCCGCCCCGCGCGAGTACGGCTTTTATTCGAATGTGAATCCGGATGTCGATCATCCTCGCTGGTCTCAGGCGACCGAGCGCCGAATCGGTGAATACGGGATGCGGCCGACCCTAATGTTCAATGGTTACGGTGCCGAGGTCGCGGATCTGTACGCGGGAATGGATCTCAAAAAATTTTATTGATGAATGAAGTTAAGTTTAACAAGATCCTGATTTCCGTAAATGCGCTCATTCCGCTGGCGTACTTGATCTACGACGCGTACTTCGGCGGGCTCGGAGCGAACCCGATCGAGTTTTTTCTCAGGGCGACGGGCGTTCTAACGCTTGTTTTGCTTTTGATCTCGCTCGCGGTGACACCGGTTCGAATCATCTCGGGTTGGAACGGGGCGGTGAAATACCGGCGGATGTTGGGACTCTATTCTTTCTTTTATGGATCGCTGCACCTGATCACCTACTCGATCTTCGATAAAAGCCTTAGTTTAGCCGCGATCGTTGGCGACGTCTGGCAGCGTCCTTTCATCGCGGTCGGAATGGCGGCCTTCGCAATGCTCGTTCCGCTTGCTGTTACATCGACGAACGGCATGATTAAACGGATAGGCGGAAAGAATTGGTCTCGGCTGCACAAACTCACTTACCTGATCGCTATCCTTGGTGTCATCCATTTTTGGATGATAGTCAAATCGGATATTTTCTGGCCCTCGATATTTGCGGTAGTTTTGGGTGCGCTTTTTGCGATACGAATTGCGAAGTGGCGGCAAAAGCCAAAGGTTGCCCGAAAGCCCGTAACGGTCTAAACGCCCTGTGAATTGTGGAAATTGCGGCGGTAGTCTTTGCCGTCAATGTTTACCGTTCGGCACATCTCGAAAAGACGGGAACGAAGTCGAACGCCGATCCGGTCTTCAAGCGTCTCCTCAGTTCCTGACCTCGAATCAAGATAATTCGTCGTGAAAATGGTGTGCTTTTTGTCGTTGTAACGGGTATTGATGATGTGAGCCATCGTGTCCTTGACCCAGTCGGTCGGCTTCGACGCACCCAGTTCGTCGAGCACAAGTATTTCAGTGTTCAACACGGGAGCGAGTACCGCCAATTCTGATGTCTTAGTGTTCAGATTGTAGGAATCCTGAATCTCTTTCAGCAGAGCCCCAAATTCATAGAAAAAGCACGAAAAGCCGCGTTCCGTCAGGCCTTTAAGTATCGAGACCGCCAGATGGGTCTTTCCTACGCCAACCGGACCGGAAAGCAGGAGGCCCTGATCGACCGCCGGATATTCCTGCGTGAATTGCATTGCGAACCGAACGGCGCTCGCCTGGGTCGGATGTTCCGCCCGAAAGCTGTTGAAATGACACCCGTTATATCGCCGCGGCACACGAACTTTTAGAAAAGGGTCGCTTCTATTATTGCGAGACTGGCAACTGCAAGGCTTCGCTCCCTTTCCCGGAACGATCTCCATTCCCGAACCGAAACATTTAGGACATGCGTCATCGTCCGTTATCGCATCTGATGGAGTGCGGCCGGCATCTTTGCCGGGGAAAATAGATACTTTGGGATCTTTAAGGGCCTCTTTCTGCATAATTTTAGGCCAAACACTGGCCCGCTCGAACCCGACTGTAACACTTTCGGGTTGAGCCAGATTGTATCACCGCAACCAGTTGCCGGGCGAATCATGCTGCCAATCGCGTTTATGCTATATTGATTTTATTGGATATTTTTTGTTATGGGAATTCTCCGCAACATCCTGATCAAGTTCGGTTTAGCCGATACGACGGCCGAACGTACACCGATCAGCATATTTCTCCTGGACGACGATCGACGTCGGCATCGCTGGTTTGAAAAGAGGTTTAAGGGGGACAACCTCGAGATAGCCGAAACGGTTGAAGAGGCAAGAGACGCTCTGGAGAAAGGGGCGTTCGATGCGATCTTTTTGGACCACGACCTTTTACCTCATCATTATGCGTCAAACGATCACGACGACTACGCATCAACGGGCTATGCGATCGCCGAATGGTTGAACGAACGTAAAGATCTTCATCGAGCAGCGACGATCATCGTCCATACGCGAAACGCGGACGCAGCGATCCCAATGGTGCAGAAGCTTCGCGAATCGGGCCGGAATGTGGAATATTGTGCCTTTCCGATGCTTGATATGAAGATCAAGAACTTCTGGCAGCGATGACCATTAAGTCAAAAAGGCCCGAGCGTTCTGCCCGGGCCGTTCATCAAATTAGCCTCAATATCTAATTAGTTTTTCCCTTAAGTTTATTTAGCTCTGCTTCGATCGAGGCGATCAATGCATCGAACTGGGCCTTTTTTTCGTCGGTGCCTGCATTATTGCGCATCTGTTTCAGCGCCATTAGCTGGGCCGTGTGAAGGGCATGTTCCTTTGGAACCTTCACATCCGGTTCGACACCGGTTCCTTCCCAATTTGTTTTGCTGATCGGATTGATCGCCCGCCCGATCGGGACAAATGCCGAAAAATGCTCATCTAACCGTCTCTGTCCGCCGGGATGTGCACCGCCACCCGTCGTCTCGCCGATGATCGTCGCTCGCTTCAGATTTTTAAGGTTATACGCGAATTCTTCTGCACCGGAGAAACTACGAGCACTTGTGAGAACGTAAACGGGTTTGTCCACAAACTTCGAACCCGAGACATTCGGCTTTGTCCAAAATTCGTCGGTCTTGCCGGTCGAGCGCCAGTACATCGTATTGAGCAGAACCGGCTTGTCGCCAAAGAGATAAGAGGAGATCAGGGCGACCATGTCCGGGTCGCCACCGCCGTTTCGACGAAGGTCAACGATCAGAGCCTCTGAATTCGCTACAAAATCAAACGCGGAACGCACAGTATCCGCACCAAGCACCGGAGCCATGAATCCCATCAACTCGATATAACCGATATTTCCGTGTAGGCGTTCGAGGCGTTCGAAACCGAAGTTTCGTGAGCGGACATTTCGTTCGAATTCAGCTTGTTGTTCTGCCGTCGGTCCGCCGCCACCTGTGCTGACCGGTATCGGACGCTGAGAATAGCGAATGTTCAGATGTTTATCTTTGCTGATAGTCTGAACGTCCTCGGTCAGTTTCTTGGCGAAAGCCTGAGCGGAACCCAGCGAGTCATATTCCTTGGCCGCAAGCCTTCGCCTTAGATCCGCCTCCATTGTTTTTGCGACGTCGGGAAAGACGTAACCATCGTTCAACTCCTTTATAAGAGTCTCAATGACGGCTGTCCGTGTTGCTTCGTCGACTTGCATATCCTTTTGGGCCGGGCCCTGGGCCGTGGCGGAACCGGGATGAAGGAGCGTTGCTCCGATAAAAAGTAAGAAAAATAATTTGTACATAGAAAAATACCTCCAAGACGATCAGGAATGATCTGTGTTCGCCGGGCCGCCGTCAACCAGGCCGTAGATAAGCAGGCGAGCAGTCTGCTGCGCCTTTTTGCGGATCTCGTCGAGTTCGCCAAGTTCCTTGACGCTAAGACTGAAAGGTAGAAGTGAGTTGGTCGAGATGAGCATCGCCGCCGCGGTCTCAAGTGGGTCAAGCTTGCGGAAAATTCCGGATTCGATGCCCTCACGAACGACTTTGGCGAAAACCTTCGCCTCCGCTTCGAAATGCTTGCGTCTGCGTTCAAGCAATGCGGGCCGAATACTTGCCAGCAGCTCATTTAAACTCGCCGTATAGTGCTGAACGCTGCGAAATCGAAACTCGACGCGTTCAACGACCATCTTCGCGAGCCGTTCGTCGGGTTGCGTTTTCTCCGTCGCGATCTCATGCAGGCGATTTATTAAACGGTCGACTATACGATCGACGTGAGAAAGTGCGATCTGCTCTTTGCTCTTGAAATGCAGATAAACGCTGCCTTTTCCGATACCGACCTCGCGGGCTAGGTCATCGATCGTCATCTTCTTGTAACCATACTGGCTCAGAAGCTTGTCGGTGGCGTCGAGTATCTCGTCAGCGATATTTCGTGATTTGGCGGCGTCTCTCATGATCTTTCCCATACTGACCAGAATGCGATTCCGGTCAGTGTTGAAATACGATAGCACTTTTCGTAAGGTTTCAACAAATAATCAGAACGGTTTGAAACAATTACTTAAGGTAGCGTCGTCCGCGGAGTTTTTTTGGCAAGAGATCGTCGTCTCCGGTGCGGTCGGCATCGCCACCGTAGCCGAGGTCTTTCATCAGTTTGGTCGGGGCATTACGCAGGTGCATCGGAACGGGTAGATTGCCGAATTTTTTCGCGTCTTGCATCGCCGCACCAATGGCGTTGGTCACGCTTCTGTCCTTCGCGGCGTTTGCGAGAAAGGCCGTACCATGGGCAAGGTTGTGAATGCATTCAGGCATCCCGATAGTCTCAACAGATCGGAAAACCGCGTTTGCAACGACCAGTGCAGTTGGCTGTGCGAGCCCGATGTCTTCCGAGGCGAATATGACCATCCGGCGAGCAATGAACTTCGGGTCTTCGCCTGCTTCAAGCATTCGGGCGAGGTAGTATAGGGCCGCATCGGCATCGCTCGCACGCATCGATTTGATGAACGCGCTGATCACGTTATAGTGCTCTTCGCCTTTCTTGTCGTGCCGGACAAAGCGTGACTGGATCGTCTCGGTCAGCGTTGCGACCGTTACGTCCTCATATAGCTCGGCAGTATTCTCAATCATCGTGATTGCTTGCCGGGCGTCGCCATTCGCGGCCTGGACCAGCCAGTCCGAAGTCTCCTTATCGATCTCAAAACCGGTACGTGCGATGACAGCCGCCATCTGCTCGTCCGTAAATCCCTCGAGGACGAACACCCGAAGCCGTGAAAGCAATGCCGGAATGATCTCAAAACTCGGATTCTCCGTTGTTGCCCCGATCAGCACCAGTTCGCCGCTTTCCACATACGGTAGCAGAAAATCCTGCTGAGCCTTGTTGAACCTATGGATCTCATCCAGAAACAGAATTCGCGGACGATCGCCGAGGGTCCGCGTCTCGACAAGCTTGCGAATGTCGTCCTTTCCGGCCGAAACTGCGGAAAGCTCATAGAATTCAGCGTTCACCGCATTAGAATAGATCCTCGCAAGCGTCGTCTTTCCCGTCCCGGGGGTTCCCCAGAGAACGAACGAGAATAAATGGCCCTGCTCTATCGCAAGGCGCAACGGCTTGCCCTCGCCCACAAGATGCTCCTGGCCAATGAATTCGTTTAATGTTTCCGGCCTGATCCGGCTCGCCAGCGGTTCCATATTGTTGTGAGCTAAATCTAACATATGCGGCCGCTCTACCTGAAAGAACTTGTAGATTCACCGCCAAGTGTTTGATAATGAGCACTATAGTAAATTTCGAATCGCATATATATGCCGGCTACATTGGTCCTCAAATTGGCGAAAAGCGAGTTCCATGTCGAACTGAAAAAGATCGACAGGGCGAAGCTTTATGGCGAGGTCGAGATCGAAGCGGTCGATGAAAAAGGGAAGCCCGCGACGCTTAAACTTCTCGCCTCGGACGGCAAGACGCTTATCGACACCGGCGGCACCGCGCTTGAAACACTCAACGAAAAAGGCGATTCCCTCCACCGCGATGACCTGACACCGCTCAACCTGGATGGCGAAGAGATCAAAGAGGTCCCGTCATCATTCGACGAGCCGAACAAGATAACGAAAGCGTCCATCGATGACTATCTTTCGCTGATCGTAAAGTCCGTGTATCAACTTTCGCCGGCTCCGGACCATGACCTCGACAAAATGTTTGAGCGTCTAGGAAAGTCCGAGATATTCAGCTTTCCATTCAGCTATCGGGCGGGGCTCGAATACGACCGAGCGTTCATCATCGGCAATTCCGAGGAGGCATTTATGGTGGTCGGCAAACCGGCGGAATTGGAGTTTGTCGGATTCAATCAGCCGGCCATGCTTTCACCTGACGAAGAAGAGGAGATCGCCGCCGACGAGATCGATTTTTCGCTGCTTTAGAGGTCCACTATGGCAATAAATATCAGCAATGCCAGAAATCGTGATGCGGTTGTTGCTCTCGAAAACCTAAATGAAAAACGCGAGGTCTATTACGTCGACCCGAAAGGCAAGCCGGTTCAGAATCGCCGCGTTCTAAAGTCCGATACGACGCATGATCTGCCTGACCTCGTAAAGAAAGCCAAGAAAATAGAAAAGGTTGCTAAGGCTCTGATCGACGGTGATCCTGAGGTCGATATCGAGGCTTTTGGACGGTTTTTGACGGACACCTCGCGCGTATACGTTAACGAACGGGGCATTGTCCACTTCGTGGAAGAATTTGAGGTGATCAAAGATCCTGACGGCACGGTCCGCGAGAAACGCCCACGTAAGAAGCTGCTGCAAAACATGAATTCCGAATTCCCGCTTCGCTGGACGGGGAAGTTGATAAAGAAAAGCGACGCGATCACCCGCTTTGTTTTCACAAACAAAAAGCAGCTTAAGCATATAAACGGCCTGACGTTCGAGTTTCTGCTTGAGATGGCAAAAGACCTTGCCAAGAAGGATTCGCTGCTGCTGCTTCGCGGGGGGCCGGAGGGTAAGGATCCGCTTGTAATGCATCGCGGGGGCAAGCAATATAACGCCTTCCTCGAAGGCCGTGTAAAGGGAAACACCTATTGCCTTCTACTGCATCTTTCAAACATGGAGCTTCGGACGCCCAAGGATGAGAAAGGAAAATGAAGGGCCTTGTCACAAAGGAATCCAAATGTAAGTTCGGCTATTGCGTCGGCAAGGCGACTGATCTGACGGACCCCGGCCTTTGGGCACGCGCCCAGGAATACCGCCGTCGGATGAGCGGGTCGATGCGGCTCATATCGCCACAAGAGATCTCGCGGGTTGCCAAAGCACGCGGCTTCTACGCGACCCGCAAATATAACGGCGAATTTGCGATGGTCGTCTTTGACGGCAAAAACATCATTTCCGTGAATCCCGGCGGCACGACTCGATACGGCCTTCCGTGCGTTGATGAGGCCGCCAAGCTTCTGGTCAAAGCCAAGGTCAAATCGTGCATCATTGCCGCCGAATATTACATGCTCGACGAGTCCTCCAAAGCGAATCTCGTGCAGCAGGTCGTCGGCACACTTCGCTCGCCGAAAAAGAAGGAGCAGCTCGACGAGATCGGCCTGGCGGTCTTCGACGTCATAGAAGCCGATGGCAAATCAGAGCTTGCGGCCGAGAATGTGTTTGACCTTTTGAGCAAGTGGTTTGATAAAGGCAAGAAGGTTCACGTCGTCGAGCACCACGTAACCGATGATCTGGACAAGGTGCTCAAACTGTTCACTGAGTGGGCCGTTGAAGGTAATGCGGAAGGAATCGTTCTCCGACACGATAATGTTGGCCTTTACAAGATAAAGACGCGGCACGACCTGGACGTCGCCGTTATCGGTTACTCGGAAGGATCGGACGAACGAAAAGGAATGCTCCACGACCTGCTCGTCGCCGTCGTCCGCGACGATGGGACGTTTCAGGAACTGACACGGGTCGGCGGCGGTTTTTCGGATGACGAACGGCGTGAACTGGTCAAAAAATTCAAAAAACGAATCGTGCCTTCCGAATACGTTGCCGTAAATAACGACTTCGTCGCCTACGAAATGATCGAGCCCGGGCCGGTCATCGAGATCTCGTGCCTTGACATGATCGAAGAGCGCGTCCGCGGCGGTCCCGTAAACCGGATGGTGCTCGAATGGGACGGCAAGCGGTATTCCGCGCTTCGCCGTATGCCGCTCGTCAGCATTATCAGCCCGCAGTTCATCAGGCTTCGCGACGACAAAGAGGCTAGCAAAGGGGACACAGGCATCCGCCAGATCGCCGAACGCACGGCGGTCGAAGATGTTGATCGTCCGGCCCGCGCGGACGAAATGCCGCCTAGCCAGATCATCGAACGCAGTGTTTACACCAAGACGATGAAGGAAAACCTGATGGTTCGAAAGCTCCTGCTTTGGAAGACCAACAAGGAAGAAGACCCGGAATTTCCGGCGTACGTCGTCTACCTGACCGATTTCAGTCCTAACCGGGCAAAGCCGCTCGTCCGCGACATTAAAGTCGCCGGCAGCGAGCGTTCGGCCAAGAAGATGTTTGATGAATTTGCGGCCAAGAACTTTATCGGCGGCTGGGAGAAGGCCGACTAATGGCCCAACCATTCATCGAATTTGGCGACGACAAACGCCTGCTTTGGCTTGCCGAGGAATGGCAGCGTTCGGCCGATGACCTGGCTGAATGGGCCATGGAGCGGCTTGTAAACCGCCGTGACGTTTGGAGCCAGTACACGCTAAGCAACAACGAGGTGCGCGTCGTGATGCTGCCGATCCCTGAGCGGCGGAAAAGCGGGACGGATATGATCACGCTCGAAAAGCTGCGGCGTCATTTCGCCGGACGTTCTCCCGGACATTTGATAGGCCTGCATTCCATCAGTGACCATTCGACATGCAAGTGGTTCACGATCGACATCGATCTGCATGATGAACACATGATCAACGCCGACGAGCTTGCAAATGCAAATTTTGAGGCCGCGACCGAATGGTCCGCCCGGCTGCGAAAGGACGGATTCGATCCGATCTTGATGGACAGCAACGGCGTCGGCGGTTATCACATCTGGACCCTGCTCGACGATGAATATCCGCTCGATGAGGTCTATGATTACGTTGACGCTATGCGTTCGGATTACGCGGATTTCGGCCTCGAGAAAAAGCCGGAGGTGTTCCCGCCGCGGCGTGAGGTCGAGCCCGATGATCTTCCTTACGGATTGCGTCTGCCGGGACGCCATCCGGTCCGGCATCATTACACGCGGGTGTGGAATTTCGACCTTCTGGGTGAAAATGAATGGCTCGAAGGCGCCGAGGCGATCGAGCTTCTGACTGCCACACGGCCGGGCAAACTTCCTGAAACGACGCCCCGGGTATCAACGAAAGCGGCCAAAAAACGTACGAAGGTGAAGCGAAAACTCCGTGTTTGCGTCGACCTCGACGGTGTCTTAGCCAGCTACGACGGCTGGCACGGGCACGATCAGATCGGCAAGCCTTTAGATGGAGCACGCGAATTTGCCGAGTCGATCGCTGAATTCGCTGAGATCATCATCTTTACCAGCCGATGCTCGACCGATGCGTCCGACCGGGACGCCGTCGGACGCCTCTCGCCGGGACAATCGCGGATCCATGTCATCGACTGGCTCGAGCGAAACAGGATACCGTTCTCGGATGTTTACATCGGCCAGGGAAAACCGCTGGCAGATGCCTTTATCGATGACCGAGCGGTCAGCTGCCGCCCGCAGGAAAAGAAAACAGCATTCGACGATGCCCTCACTGCCGTCCGTCGCTTGGTCAAGCATTGACCCGAACATCCACAGAGGAACTGATAATAAATACCCATGGAAAACCTTATCTCGTTTCGCTCTGCCACAAGCCACGATCTGCCCGCCATCGTGTCTATGCTTGCGGACGACGAACTGGGAGCAAAGCGCGAAGACCCTTCGCTTCCTGTTTCTGGCCCTTATATATCAGCATTTGAAGCTATCGACACTGATCCGAACAATGAATTGATCGTGGCGATACGGGACGAGCAGGTCGTTGGCGTGCTGCAAATAACCTTCATTCCTTATTTAACTTACCAGGGAGGATGGCGGGCCTTGATCGAAGGTGTCCGAGTATCCAAGCAAGCCCGCTCATCCGGAATTGGCCGCAGAATGCTCGATTGGGCAATAAGTCGCTCTAGAGAAAGAAATTGTATTTTGGTCCAACTTACGACGGATAAATTGAGGCCGGATGCGTTGCTATTTTACGAAAATCTGGGTTTCGCGGCTTCGCATGAAGGGATGAAGCTGAGGCTCTAAATGGGCGAATAGAACGAACGATTCTATTTATTTAAAAAGTGTGGTGGCCAGAGACGGGGTCGAACCGCCGACACGCGGATTTT
>JBBQTV010000085.1:0-14074 GCA_038212935.1 Pyrinomonadales bacterium
CCACATTTTATCCTTGATGATCGGACCGCCAAGGCTTAGGTAAGGGAAGAAATCTGTCCCTTGGTCCTTAGGGAAGGAGATATACTCAGTGATGGTCTGCTGCGTCGCAGTGGTCGGACCGAACGTCGTCAGATTAAGAAAAGGACGCGGATTACCCTGAAACTTTGCCGCACGAAATTCGATACCGGCCTCGCCGCGGAACTGGTTACCGCCGCCGCGCGTTACAACGTTGATAACACCACCGGTCGCCCCGCCGAATTCAGCTTCAAAACCTGAGGATTTGATCTGAACTTCCTGAACAAACTGGAACGGGATGTTGTTATTGAGGTTCAGTGTACCGGTACGGAAGTTGCCGACTTCCTGACCATCAATAATGAAGGTGTTCTCCGAACCCGATGCACCGTCAATCTGGAAGCCGCCGCTGAGCGGTTCATTGCGAACTGCGGGAGACACGTTAAGTAGGCTCGTAAAATTTGTGCCCTTGGGAAGAAGTTCTGCCGTACGGGCAGAGATATTGGTCTGGATCTTACTGCCGGTCGTGTCGATCGCCAACGGATCGGCCGTAACAACAACCTCGACATTCGTGCCCACGGCAGCCAATGTAATATTTACTGGGGTCGCACGGCCGAGAAGAACCTGGACCTCATTCGTCGTTGCTGTACCAAAGCCAGCGGTTGCAGCCGTGGCTACGGTGTACGTGCCCGGCGGGATCTGCTGGACACGGAAAAAACCGTTTCCATCAGTAGTGGTAGTTCGACGAAAACCTACGCCCGTCGTTCCGCCCGCTCTACTTTGGATGACCACTTCAACGCCGGGCACAACTGCTCCGGCTGGGTCGGTGATGGTACCTTCGATCGAGCCCGTCGTCTCTTGAGCCATAGCCGTAAAGCTAAAGCTAAGAGCGAGAGCAAGAGTCGCGAAGATATACTTAAATGTTCTAGACATATTTGAAGACTCCTTTCTAATGTTCACTCAAAATCTTATGGGCACTGCTTAGGCACTATATTCGTTCTTTTAAAACACGGGTGCACGTGCCGACTAAGTTCCTCGTCTAGAGATGCAAAAATCAAGCCACAAAAAAGAAATCTGGCAAATTGACGCAATCTGCCTTTTTTTTGGGCGTTATATCCTTAGACTCTCGATATGATGGCGCATGATCGATTTCTTCTTTGGAAATATAATTCAGATTTTCGGATAAAAACCGATTAATTGAATAGGTTTGGAGCGGGTGTAAACCCGCTCCGGAGGGGGGGGACTTGGCTGCAAAGACTTAGCTTTTCTGTTTGAGGGTTCGGATCATTTCCATTATCTTTTCGCGGTCTGCGGCATCCGGCCTATACTTCAAGAACAGCTCGAGTTCTTTTGCAGCCCGAGCATATTCTTTCTTTTCACTCAATACTCGGGCAAGCTGCCAATGTATCTCAGGAATACCTTCGCCCGCAATGCTGGCAGCCTGCTTGATGGATCGTTCCGCCCTATCCAGTTTAGCTTGCGCATGAAACGCGATCCCTAACCAAAGATGAGCATTCGCCGATCCGTTGTCTATATTTACAGCTTCTTGGAAACGGGCCGCGGCATCGTCAGTTCTTCCTAGCCGGAACGCGGCAAGTCCAAGCCCAAACGTGCTTGAAAAACTTCGGGAATTTACACTTAACGCTTTCGTCAGCAGGACATATGCAGCTTCATAATGCTCGCGATTTATGTATTCGTTTCCAAGAGTATCGAGAGCCAGAAAATAATCGGGAAAGACCTCTATTGATCTTTTGATCTTATCCAAACCCTGCACATCATTTTTATTGTCGAGATCTTTCAGCCCGGCTTCGTACAAATCTCGGGCTTCTGAGGGAATCTCCTGAACATACACGATCCCCGCCGCGCGCAGCGGTTCATTTCTGCGTTTCTTCGCTCGAAGATATATATCGATCTGCTCTGAGGCGACACCGCGTCCAGCCACGACCGAGACTGGTATCAGTGCAACGGACACTGATTGTTCTTCGTAGTCCGTGCCGGTGCTAAGCACCTTTACGACATATCTACCCGAAGGGAGCCCGGCGAAATTGAACATTCCTGAACCGCTTGTACGAATACGTCTTAGGGTTGAGTAGAAATCGTCCTGAAGTTCAACATATACATCGGACATCGGGCGACGGCTTTCATCGAACACGAAGCCCGATATCCGATTTCGATCCTGCCCCCATGTGTCCGACGTTCCACAAAAAAGGATGGCGATTAAAACGAAGGAAACAAGTCCTATTTTCCGCATACGACCTCCGGATTACAACGAATGTTAGTTAGAGAAACTGTTTGGTTTTCGATTATACTCGTATTCGTACAATACTGCTATCGTTTTTTTTTGTGAATGTCGATTTTGTCGTGGAGAATGCCTTGCTCGAAAGAATTTATCGGGATTCGGTGCATAATATCATTCGGGTGAGGACGGATACGGCTGAGGGCGAGCTGATCGTTCGGCTGATCGACACGCCCGAGTTTCAGCGTTTGCGGCGAGTTCGGCAGCTTGGGCTGGGGCATTTTGCGTATCAGGGCGCCGAGCATTCGCGCTTCACGCACAGCCTTGGGGCTTTTCACTTAGCAACGCGTATTCTTGCGAAGCTGGCCAACACGTATTCCATCACTGACGAAGACCGCATTGCGATACGCGTTGCTGCGCTGCTTCACGATGTCGGCCATGGTGCTTTCTCGCACGTCATCGAATCGATCTTGCATTTCCATCACGAAGACTTCACGATCGAAACCGTCCTGAGCACCGAGACCGAGATCGGGCGTCTGCTGAAAGAGTATTCGCCCGACCTGCCGGAGCGCGTTGCGAGCATCATTCGCGGAACTTTTCGGCCGATGGCGCTGGCACAGCTGGTTTCATCTCAGCTAGATGTCGACCGTATGGATTACCTGCTTCGCGATTCGATGATGACGGGCGTGAAATACGGCATCTACGACCTTGAGTGGATAATCAAATCGTTGGAGATCAACGAGACGGATGACCAGCTCTATATCTCAGCCCCCGGCATTTACGCGGTCGAAGATTACCTGCAGGCTCGTTACTATATGTTTCGGCAGGTCTACTTTCACCGAACTCTGCGTTCGGCCGAGGTCGTTCTGCAATCGCTGCTGCGACGGGCATTGGCACTTTTTGCCGATGGAAAGAGCGTCTGGTTCGCATCCGGCACGGCGTTCGAACGCATTCTAAAGGGCGAACCCCTTACGCTGGCGGAACATCTCGCGATCGATGATTCGGACATGCTCTTTTACATCAAGCAGTGGCAATCGTCGAGCGACCCGATCCTAGCCGATCTGGCTTATCGCTTTTTGAACCGACGACTTTTCAAAGCATTTGATCTGGACATGCCCGAAGACGAACGCGGCGATTTTATCGCAAGTGTCCGATCGATCGTTGGCAATGCCGGACTCGACCCCGCATACTACGTTCTCGAAGACAAAGGCGGCGACGTTTCGCATAATTTTTATATCAAGGACGATGCGAAACCAAAAGATCTGATCTATGTCGAAGACGGCTTTGCCCGGCCCGTTATCCGTGAGATCTCGGAAGTCAGCGCGGCTGTCCGCGGGTTGCAGAAGGGGTATCGAATTCACCGGCTCTGCTTTCCAAATGAGTTCAAGGACGAGGTCGGTCTGCTCTACCGGGCGAAATCGTGATCCGAATAGAAAGCATCGTTAACATATTCTGTACGCAGAATTCGATTCTGCTTGCATGGACCGCTGTGTTCGTCTCGGCGGTAGTCTTCATTAGTGTAACAGGTGCCTCCGGGCAGAGGATCGCCGTCATCGTTCCGCAGCCAAATGAGACTGCGGATCTGTTTGCCGACGCCGTTAGCGACTCTCTGAGAAAGCACGCTCAGGTGATCGACCGCGACCTTGCGGACCAGGCGTTTCGCTCTACAGCGACAGCCGATCCGTTCAATCAACCGACTTCGGACGCGCGGCGCATCGGCCTCGTCGTTGGAACCGATCATTTTGTACTTATCCGGGCAGCCACACAGCTACGAAGCTCTTTTGTGAAAGACCGATATTTTGAAGCGTTCGCTGCGATTTATCTCGTAAATTCACGAAGCGGCCGGCTCGACCATTTCCAGCTCGAAAGCAAGACCGCCGAGACCGAGGCCGATGCGGCAGCCAAGCTCGTTTTGAGTGCCGAAATTGTCGCAAATCAGATCGCTGAGAAGGCAGACGAAGCTGGCGAGGCCATCAGCAAACCGAAATTGACGTCGCAGTTCCCCGAGTATCCCGCTGATAATGATCCGCAGAAGACAGGCTTGCGGCCGCCGATGCCGTTCAAACGCATCAAGCCGGAATACACGCCGCTTGCATTCACTTACGAAGTGACCGCGACCGTTGATGTCGAGGTCAGCATCGACGCAAAAGGCGAGGTCGCAGAAGCCGAGACCGTCCGTTGGGCGGGTTACGGCCTTGACGATTCGGTACTAGCCGCCGTCAGGGCAATGAATTGGCGGGCGGGTGAGTCCAAAGGAACCGCATTGCCGATGCGCGTGCTGCTGCGATACAATTTTAAAAAGATCGAGAAAGAAGACCAGTGACGCCGGCCAATGTTGTTTGGCCGCATTCTATATCCTTTCGATGAAGCAAATTAAAGCAGTTCTGAAATTCTGCATTTTTACGGTAGGGACTATCGCTCTTTATTCGGCGTGGTGGGTCACGTCTTTCTTCATTCCGAACAAAGTTTATTGGCGGCAGCTAGCGTTCGGAAATTGGTGCCGACTCTATGTTTGGATATCGGGGATGCAGGTCGAGGTGATCGGCGAACCCCCAACGGCGCCGTTCTTTCTCGTTTCTAATCACCTTAGCTATACAGACATTCCTGCTCTGCGTTCGGTCGCGACGGGTATTTTCGTTGCCAAAAAAGAGATCGATGAATGGCCCGTCGCCGGCCGCATCGTCCGCGATATGGGCGTGATATTCATTGACCGGACAAACCGACGCGATATTCCTAAAGCTGGCGAAACGATCATCCAAAGGCTTTCGTTGGGCGAAGGCGTCATTGTATTCCCGGAAGGCACGAGTACAAAGGGCGAAGATGTATTGCCGTTCAATTCATCCTTTCTCGAATTTGCCGCCCGTTCGGACGTGCCGGTCTCTTACGCGTCAATTTCCTACCGCACTGATTCGGGCGACCCAACGGCCAGCGAGATCGTTTGTTGGTGGGACGACATTAGCTTTGCGGCCCATATGTTTCGGCTATTCACGATCGATCGTTACACCGCGGTCATTACCTTTGGAGACGCGCCGCTGCTTAACACAGACCGAAAACAGTTGGCGGCCGAGCTTCGCGACGAGGTCCGAAGGCGATTCACGCCCGTATTATAGACGTCGTTGGCGGCAGCTCGAGCTCTTATCGCCGCAATTGTGTAACAAAAAGAGTGGATGAGCCGTACTACGATCATCTAAACTTGGGGAGTTCAAAAATGCAGAAACAATTATTCATTTTTTTCATCGCACTAAGCTTTGCGATGTCGTCCGTTTTGCCGGCCGCGGCTCAGAACAAGGCTTTCGACACGGCTAATATGGACAAGTCCGTCTCGCCGTGTACGGATTTTTATCAGCACGCAAACGGCACCTGGCTCAAGAATACCGAGATACCGGCTTCGGAAGCCCGATGGGGCACGTTCAATATTCTCGCCGACGGTAATAATACGATATTGCGGGAGGTGCTCGAGGCGGCAGCCAAGAAGCCCGGCCGCAAGGGCAGCGATACGCAGCTGATCGGCGATTTTTACGCAACCTGTATGGACGAGGCCAGTATCGAAAAGCTCGGCACAAAACCCATCGAGCCGCATCTAAAGCAGATCGCCGGATTGAGATCTTCGGCCGACGTTCAGAAACAGATCGCCCGGCTGCACGACCGCGGGATTCCGGCCGTTTTTGGTTTTGGTGCAGGAGCCGACCTGAAGGATTCGAATGCTGTAATGATCAACGCGAGCCAGGGCGGCATATCGCTGCCGAACCGCGATTACTACACAAATACGGACGCCAAATCCATCGAAACACGCGAAAAGTTCAGCGAATATATGGTAAATATGTTCAAGCTGCTGGGCGATAACGAGGCCGCCGCCAAGGCCAATGCGGCGACCGTAATGCGGCTCCAGACACGGCTTGCTAGTGCGTCGCTCACCCCGGTCGAAGGCAGAAATCCCGATAATCGATATAACAAGGTCTCACTCGATGCGGCCCAGAAGCTGACGCCGAGTTTCTCATGGGATGTGTATCGGGCTGAACGCGGCATCACGGACCGGGGTGACCTCAATATGGCGCCGCCGAAATTCTTTGCCGAGGTCGACGTGATGATGAAGGACGTTTCGGTTGATGACTGGAAGACCTACCTTCGTTGGATGACGGTGAACTCGGCCGCGCCATATCTGCCGAAAGCTTTTGCAGACGAGAACTTCAATTTCTTTGGCCGCTATTTGAGTGGACAGAAGGAACGTCAACCGCGTTGGAAGACCTGCGTACAGAACACGAATGGTAATCTCGGCGAAGCGCTCGGGATGGAATATGCTCGCCTGCGGTTCAAACCCGAAGCGAAGGCGCGGATGAACGTTTTGATCGACAATCTAATGGTTGCGATGAAAGAACGCATTAATGGTCTGGAATGGATGAGCGCCGACACAAAAAAGCAGGCTCAGGCTAAGCTTTCAACATTCAAGCGAAAGATCGGATACCCCGATGTTCTCCGCGGATATCAGGGGTTGACGATCGCACGGAAGTCCTACTCGGACAACGTGATGAATTCTAATCGCTTTCAGATACGCCGAAATTTCGAAGACCTCGGCAAGCCGCGTGACAAGACGCGATGGGGCTTCACGCCTTCGACGGTGAACGCTTCGTATTCGTCGGGTAACAATGAGATCACGTTCCCAGCCGGCATTTTGCAGCCGCCATTCTTTAATTTCGAAGCCGACGACGCTCTCAACTATGGTGCGATCGGCGGCGTCATCGGCCACGAGATCACTCATGGTTTTGATGACCAGGGCAGCCGGTTCGACGCAGAAGGCAATCTGAAGATGTGGTGGACGACACAGGACCGAGAGAACTTCGAGGAACGTACAGCATGTCTCGTTAAGCAGTGGGATGGCTACGAAGTTCAGCCTGGCCTGTTCATGGTGGGCAAGCTCGCACTCGGTGAAAACATCGGCGATTTCGCAGGCCTGACCGTTGCGTACGATGCGTTCATGCGTTCGCTCGAGGGCAAACCAAGACCGGCTGACATTGACGGATTCACCGCCGAGCAGCGGTTTTTCCTTGGGTGGGCACAGGTATGGGCAGCTAAATACACATCCGCAGCCGAGATCGCACAGGTAAAGAATGGCCCGCATTCGCTGCCGAAATGGCGTGTTAATGGTCCGCTGTCGAACATGCCGCAATTTCGCAAGGCATTCGGCTGCAACTCTGGGCAACCAATGGTCCGCGAAAATAGCTGCTCGATCTGGTAGCCTATCATTGTTTATGAATCGACAAGAAAGCGGCCCCGGAGATCCAGTTCGAGGCCGCTTTCTCGTAAGTATCAAACCTCCCCTACTTCAAAAACTCCAGAAGCGCGGAATTCACCTCTTCATGATGAGTCGTGCACATTCCATGATCAAAACCATCGAATACCTTTAGGGTGGCGTTCGGTGCGATCTCCGCCGCCCGCCTCGCCGAAAGATCGATCGGCACTATCTGATCGTCGCTTCCGTGCATAATAAGCGTCGGCACGTCGAACTTCTTAAGGTCCTCAGTAAAATCGGTCTCAGAGAACGCCTTTACACAATCATACGCAGCCTTGAAGCCGCACATCATTCCCTGTCGCCACCAGTTGTCAATAATGCCCTGCGAGACCTGTGCACCTGGACGGTTGAATCCATAGAAAGGGCCGCTCGGCACAGAGCGAAAGAATTCGGCTCGGTTGGACACCAGCGAATCACGAAAGTTGTCAAAGACCTCGATCGGAACGCCATCGGGATTTGAGTCTGTTTTGACCATTATCGGTGTAACGGCACCGATAAGGATCGCTTTCGCGACCCGCGAGGTCCCGTGACGACCGATGTATCGGGCGACCTCGCCGCCACCGGTCGAGTGGCCGATATGAATAGCCTCCTTGAGGTCAAGTTTCTCCGTTAGTTCAGCAAGGTCATCGGCATACTGATCCATGTGGTTACCGTCCCAGGTCTGCGCCGAGCGCCCATGTCCGCGCCGGTCATGGGTTATGCATCGGTATCCGTGTGAGGCGAAGTAAAATATCTGATTGTCCCAGTCATCTGCGCACAGGGGCCACCCGTGGCTGAATACGATCGGTTGACCGCCACCTTGATCTTTGTAAAAGATCTCAGTGCCGTCTTCGGTTTTAATGGTCGGCATTGCATTGTTCTCCGTTGAATGTTAGGGCCCGAGCGGTCAGAGAACGATCGAACTCTGCCGCCAAGTTAAACTAATTTTGTTTCCGAGAAATTAAATATAATATACGTTGAAGCCGGTTTCGAATGAGCTGCGATTAACTTTTCATTGATTTTTAACGGGTATGGAAAAAAAGCCCCGGCGTTTGATGGCCGGGGCTTTTTGCTATGCGAATGTAATTTCCGCGTTCGTCTATACTTCGTCGTCGTCGATCTCGATCTCCATTGCTTCATCGATATCGAATTCTTCGGTATCGTCGCCCTCGATCTCCTCGTCTCCGTCCAGTTCAAGATCCACGTCATCTTCCTTCACCCCGGGAACGCCGCCGAGAAGCGGAATGTCGAGGCCGCCGCGAATGTGGTCGAGCTCATCGAACTCGTCCTCGACCTTTCGGTTCTCAGTATTATCCGGTGCGATCCTGACATTGCGGTAATACTTCAACCCGGTACCTGCAGGAATGAGGCGTCCCATGATTACGTTTTCCTTCAGCCCGCGAAGGTAATCGACGCGGCCCGAGATCGCCGCCTCGGTAAGTACGCGGGTCGTCTCCTGGAAGCTGGCCGCCGAGATGAACGAATCGGTCGAAAGCGAAGCCTTCGTGATACCGAGCAGAAGCGGTTCGCCGACCGAGGTCTTCCCGTCCGCGTCAGCCACACGACGATTCTCGTCCTCATAACGAAAGCGATCGACCTGTTCTTCCATCAAGAAGTCAGTGTCGCCGACCTCTTTTATCTTCACCCAACGAAGCATCTGACGAACGATAACCTCGATATGCTTATCGTTAATGTTAACGCCCTGCAGACGATAGACCTCCTGGATCTCGCTAACGATGTAGTTCTGCAGCGCCTCGGTTCCGAGGACTCGCAGAATATCGTGCGGATTGAGAGGGCCATCCATCAGCGGTTCGCCGGCCTTTACGTGGTCGCCATCCTGAACGTTAATGTGGGTACCGCGCGGAATGTCGTATTCGCGTTCGGCGCCATCTTCGCCCATGATGATGATCTTACGTTTACCCTTCGATATAGTACCGAGCGTGACCGTTCCGTCGATCTCCGACATAACGGCTGTTTCACCCGGACGCCGAGCTTCGAAAAGTTCGACGACACGCGGCAGACCGCCGACGATGTCTTTCGTCTTGGTGGTCTCACGCGGGATCTTGGCAATGACGTCGCCGGCTTCGATCTCCTGGCCGTCAATGACCTGAAGATTGGCCCGAAGCGGCATCTGGTAAGTTTTGAGTACCTTGTTACCGCTGCGGATCTCGAGTCTCGGCTGGTTCTTTTCGTCCGAGTCCTTGACGACAAGCCGGATCTGGCCGGTGACCTTGTCGATCTCCTGCTCAACCGTCTTGCCTTCTTTCAGGTCCTGGAACTTAACGGTTCCGGAAACTTCCGTCAGGATCGCAAACGTGAACGGATCCCATGTTGCCAGGATGTCTCCCTCTTTGACCTTCTGGCCGTCCTTAACGTGGAGCTGGGCACCATAAACTATCCTGTAGTTTGCGACCTCACGTCCGCGTTCGTCGAGCAACCCGAGTTCTGACGGCTGCCGTTTCATGGAGATCATCTCGCCCTTGCGGTTCTTGATAACCTTCCATTCGTCGACGAATTTCACGGTGCCGTTCATCGCGGCGACGTGCTGCGTCTCTTGTTCGAGACGGGCCGTACCACCGACGTGGAACGTACGCATCGTCAACTGCGTTCCCGGTTCGCCGATCGACTGAGCGGCGATAACGCCGACCGCTTCGCCGATCTCGACCGTGTGGCCGGTGGCCAGATTTCGGCCATAACATTTGACGCAGATACCGCGGCGGCTTTCGCAAGTCAGTGCCGAACGAATGCGGATCTTCTGCAGACCTGAAAGCTGCACTGCGGCGGCAAGTACTTCGTTGATCTCGACATTCGCCTCAACGATCATCGTCGCATCGACGGGATCGATGATGTCATCGAGCGATGTACAGCCAACGATACGGTCACGAAGCGATTCGACCTCTTCACCGTTGCGGATGATGGCCTCAGCCCAGACACCGCGGAGCGTTCCGCAATCTTCCTCGGAAACGATCACGTCCTGAGCGACGTCTACCAGACGACGGGTCAAGTAACCTGAGTCAGCCGTTTTGAGAGCCGTATCGGCAAGTCCCTTACGGGCACCGTGCGTCGAAATAAAGTACTGGAGAACGTTTAGGCCCTCACGGAAATTGGCGACGATCGGTGTTTCGATGATCTCGCCCGACGGCTTAGCCATCAGGCCGCGCATACCGGCAAGCTGCCGGATCTGAGCGTCAGAACCTCGAGCACCTGAGTCGGCCATGACGAGGATCGGGTTGAGTTCCTTTCGTTCGTCTTCGCGCGTGTGCATCGCCTTAAACATTTCTTTGGCGACGCGATCTGTTACTTCGGACCAGATGGCCGTCACCTTGTTCTCGCGTTCCATGTTCGTCATGGTCGCGTCTTCGTATTGTTTCTGAAGTTTATCTACTTCCTTACGAGCCTCTTCGATGATCTTCGGCTTGCTTGCCGGTGTGACCATGTCGTCGATGCCGATCGACATACCCGACTTGGTCGCATACAGGAAGCCCATTGTCTTCAAGTCGTCCAGAAGAGCAACAGTATGTTCGCGGCCGAGCTTAAGGTGACAGAAACTGACCAGCGACTGCAGGCCTTTCTTCCTCAGCGTTCCGTTAATGTACGGAAGCCCGTCACGCGTAAGGCGTTCGTTAAGGATAACGCGGCCGGCGGTCGTTTCGATCAAACGGTCGACATTACGAATGGTCGCCCGCAGAACGTCCTGCTGGTTATGTTCCGTCGTCATGTCGACCAACTCTCCCTTCCAGCGAAGTCGGATCTTGGTCTGGGTCTCGATCGCTTGAGCGTCAAGAGCAAGCAGAACTTCATCTACCGAATTGAAGGCTTTGTTGTCGCCCTTCATCTCGTCGCGGCCCAGCGTTAGGTAATAGCAGCCGAGGACGATGTCCTGCGAGGGAACCGTGATCGGCTGGCCCGATGCCGGCGAAAGAAGGTTGTTCGACGCGAGCATCAGGACCGTTGCTTCGATCTGAGCCTCGGCCGACAGCGGAATATGAACCGCCATCTGGTCGCCGTCGAAGTCGGCGTTGAATGCCGTACAGACGAGCGGATGGATCTTGATCGCTTTTCCTTCTACCAAAACGGGCTCGAAAGCCTGGATGCCGAGACGGTGAAGCGTCGGTGCGCGGTTTAGCAAAACCGGATGTTCGCGAATTACTTCCTCGAGAATGTCCCAGACGATCGGCTCCTGATGTTCGACCATTTCGCGGGCCTGTTTGATGGTCGCGGCGTGGGCGTCTTTTTCGAGTTTGTTATAGATGAACGGCTTGAAAAGCTCAAGCGCCATCTTCTTAGGCAAGCCGCACTGATGCAGCTTCAGCTCCGGACCGACTACGATGACCGAACGGCCCGAGTAGTCGACACGTTTGCCGAGCAGATTCTGACGAAAACGTCCCTGCTTACCTTTCAGCGTTCCCGAAAGCGATTTGAGCGGACGGTTGTTTGCTCCGCGAAGCACACGGCCGCGGCGTCCGTTATCGAACAACGCGTCAACTGCCTCTTGCAGCATTCGTTTTTCGTTGCGGACAATAACCTCAGGTGCACGAAGCTCCATCAGCTTCTTGAGCCGATTATTGCGGTTGATCACGCGTCGGTAAAGGTCGTTAAGGTCAGACGTAGCAAACCGTCCACCATCAAGCGGCACTAGCGGGCGAAGTTCCGGCGGAATGACGGGAAGTACATCCAGGATCATCCATTCCGGATTGTTGCCCGAACGCTGGAACGAGCTGGCGACCTTTAGCCGCTTGGAGAATTTCAGCTTTTTCTGCTGCGATGTCTCATCGCGCATTCGCTGGCGAAGATCCTCGACAAGCTCTTCGATGTCGATCTTCATCAACAGATCTTTGATCGCCTCGGCTCCCATTTTGGCGATGAACTGGTTCGGATGGTCGCGCATCAATTCGCGATATCGTTCGTCGTTAAGCAGTTCCTTTTCTTTAAGGTCCTCAATGTCGCCCGGATCGACGACGATGTAGGTCTCGAAGTAGAGGATCTTTTCGAGGTCGCGTAGCGTGATGTCGAGCAAATGCCCGATACGCGACGGCAGTCCCTTAAAGAACCACACGTGCGAACACGGCGATGCTAGCTCAATGTGGCCGAGCCGCTCGCGGCGGACCTTTGATTGCGTGACTTCGACACCGCACTTATCGCAGATCACTCCGCGATGCTTCATCCGCTTGTATTTACCGCAGAGGCATTCCCAATCAGAGACCGGCCCGAAAATACGGGCACAGAACAAGCCGTCACGCTCCGGTTTGAAGGTTCGGTAGTTGATCGTCTCAGGCTTGGTGACCTCACCGTGCGACCACGAGCGGATCTTGTCCGGCGATGCGAGCGAAATGCGAATCGCTTCGTAATTCGTGGTCAACTGCGTTTTGCTTTCGTTATTAAATCGAAACATATATCTCCAAAAGAGTTCATTGAGTTTAGGAGTTCATAGAGTTTTTAGAGTTAGCGGAAAGGCGAAAGCCCTTCTCTAAACTCGATGAACTCTATAAACCCCGCACTCTCAACTATTAATCAACACCTACCAGAGCATCAACACCGGCAACGATCGCTTCGGGGTCGATCTGATCTTCTGTGATCAATTCGACATCGAGGCAAAGCGACTGAAGTTCGCGAACCAGCACGTTGAAGGATTCGGGACTTCCCGGTTCGAAGTTCGAAACGCCCTTGACGATAGTTTCGTAGATCTTCGAGCGACCGGCCACATCGTCAGATTTGCATGTAAGCAATTCCTGTAGGATGTGTGCCGCACCGTAAGCCTCGAGTGCCCAAACTTCCATTTCGCCGAAACGCTGTCCGCCGAACTGTGCTTTACCACCGAGCGGCTGCTGGGTGATCAAACTGTACGGCCCGATCGAGCGAGCGTGAATCTTGTCGTCCACCAAATGCGACAGCTTGAGCATATAGATGTAACCAACGGTCACCTTTTGCTCGAACTGATCACCTGTCAGACCGTCATAGAGACGTGTCTTGCCCGAAAGGCCGACCGATGGCGGAAGCTCAAGTTCGTCGTACTTATCATTCGCCTGCTGGATATAGCCCTTGATCTCTTCTTCGCTCGCACCGTCGAATACCGGCGTTGCGAAGTGAAGCCCGAGAACACGTGCGGCCCAGCCGAGATGTGTCTCAAGGATCTGTCCGACGTTCATACGTGACGGCACACCGAGCGGATTGAGCACGATCTCGACCGGAGTTCCGTCCGGTAGATACGGCATATCCTCTTCCGGCAAAATACGGGCGATGACGCCCTTGTTACCGTGGCGGCCGGCCATCTTGTCGCCGACCGAAAGCTTACGCTTCATGGCAACGAAGACCTTGACCATCTTGATAACGCCTGGAGGAAGTTCGTCGCCCTGTTTGAGCTTGGTAATCTTTTCCTCGTAGATGTCGGACAGAATACTGATCTGACGATCGGTACGCTGTTCGTATTCTCTGATCTCGCCCTTTATATCGATGTTGCCTGAGGCAACCTCGGCGGTCTTGAGCACCTTTAGACTGATCGGACGAAGGACCTCGCGGTCAAGCGTGGTGCCCTTCTTCAGCAAGACCTCCTTGTCTTCTAC
>JBBQTV010000086.1:0-13975 GCA_038212935.1 Pyrinomonadales bacterium
AAGCGAAAGATCATCGGGTCGCCGGCCTCATTTCGCACGGTCAGAAGCTTTCGCAAATGGAGCCGCATTTCCTTTAGCGAACGGCGGCTATGTATGAATATCCCCCAATGCTTTCCGAAAGATTCGGTAAGCAGCCATTCGACGAAATCCGAACCAGGTTGAAGTCCCGCAATGTATGGGGCGACTTCCTGCATATCAGGTTCCAGCGTGCCGCGAAAAAGGCAATGATGTGGCGGCTTGAGCTCATACAGTTTGGTCCGGAGGTCCGGTATAGACGCGCCGTCAAGAACGGCGTAAACCAAAGTGCGTTCTGTGAATAACAGTTGTTGAAGCTGTTCTCTTTCCATTATTGGCTCTTATTGATTACAGACCTCACAAAACGGTGCTCCGGACTTTGCCGCTTTCTTCATCGAAACAGCCATCGGGCTGAATGATTTCGGCTGAACGGGCGGCAATGCTTTCGGTGCGGCGGCCTTCTGGCCCGCGGTCGCATTATCAGCTTCTTTCGGGACTTTCGGCCTTTCGGGCGAACATCCGCCTCCAGAGCCTGCCGCTCCGCCACTGTTGATCATCACCATCGTGCCTTTGATGAAAATACCGCCGGAATTAATGTTTATGAAATTTCCGCCTACCTTGAGCGTAAGAGATGCTCCGGCCTCGATCACCGCTGCCATTCCCGCCTTGATATGTACGCCCATGCCGCCCTCGATAGCGACGTTTTGGCCGGCCTTTGCATGAATTTCGGAACCCGATTCGATCGACAAGGTGTCTCCGATCTTCTGATTCACATCACCGCCGACGGTCAAATGAACATCTTTATCGACCTTCTCAAACTTATCGTTTTTGACCATCAAATGACGGTCGTTGCCAATCCATTCCTTACGGTCATTTTTTACGCGGATGTCCTGATCTTTTTCGGCGTGAATAAAGATCTGTTCGGAGCCTTTCTTATCCTCAATGCGGAATTCATTGAATCCGCCGCCATCCTTGCTTGAATTCGACTTCATCGTCGATTTCGTTTTCTCGCCGGGCAGTGTGTACGGCGGCATCATTTCGGGGTTGTAGACGCAGCCGGTAATTATTGGCTGATCCGGATCGCCTTCCATAAAATGAACGATGACTTCCATACCGATACGCGGAATGAACATCATGCCCCATTTGTTGCCTGCCCAGCTTTGCGCAACGCGAATCCAACAAGAACTATCTCCATCATTCTTGCCTTCGCGGTCCCAGTGAAACTGCACCTTTACGCGGCCGTATTTGTCGGTGAAGATCTCTTCGCCGTTCGGACCGACGACGGTTGCGGTCTGGCTTCCGTGAACTATCGGTTTGCCAGTTTGTTTCATCGGCCGAAATGGTGGGGCACCCGAACCATGCTTCAAGGCCGTGAACGTGTTGCGATAAGGCTCGTCGGTGGATCCATCAGAGACGTACGACGGGACCTGTACCGCGTGGTGGCTAACTGTGGTTATCACATACTGCCCGTTCATTTGGTTATCCGGATGCTGCGTCATCTTGAAGCGATATCCGGCAATCATTGCAGAACAATCTCCGCCACCGTGGCCTACCTCATGCTGAGCATCAAGGGCCTCCATCGCGATCTGTGAAGCTTTGGTCTTATCAGTGAAAACCTTTTGCAAGTTTCCTGCGTTTTCGCCTCCGGATTTGTCTATGCCGTCGTACTTACGCGCGTATCCGCCCGGGTGATCATATACCTCGAGTTTGCTACTATCCGCAATATTGAATCTGGACGGCTGTTGGGTATCGAGTTTATTGCCAGGCAACTGGAAATTGTGGTCCCAATACGTCACTTTTCCGGTCTGATAAACACTTTTTCGCGACCATTGATGGATCGCCGAAACAAAATCTTCCGCCTCAACCTTGTGAAAATATGGGATATCGCTCTTGGTCGGACAGTCGCGATGTGACTGCGGATCATTTGCGACGATCATCTGGTGCTGGGTTTCGGAATGTTCGAAAAAGTAGAAGATACCCTCTTCTTCCATCAAACGCGAAGCAAAGTCCCAGTCAGACTCCCGATATTGGACGCAATAGTTTCGCGGTTCAAATGCTCCTTGAAGTTCGAACTTTACATTAAATCCTTCAAATACTTTCTCAAGTATGTCAGGCACCGATTTTTGCTGGAATATCCGGCTCTGGCGTTTCTGCGTGAGCAGCCAGATCTGCGGAACTACGACTGCCCTGTAGAAAGAAAAACGTACGTGGCGCGTCCCCTGAAAAAACTGCTGAACGATGCCGTGGAACAATCGTGATGTTCCATCGCCCTGGGCGATCGAGATCGAAACGCCTTTGCCTAAGATCTGCTGGTTGCTGACCGACGTCGGTACATAACCTTCTTCCTCTTCGGCGTGAACGAGTTCCAATTCGATGCTGTACAACTGGGAAATGCCCTCGGTCGCCGTCATGCGTTCGATAAGCAGAAAGTCGTCGCCCAGCGGCGTTTGAAGTTTTAATAAACGATCTTCTTGCGTTGTAGCCATTCTTTTTTCCTTTTACAACGAAGACACCGTCCGGCCATATTCTATATTTGCTTTGCGGCCGACCAGACCGAAGAATTGATCGGCTGCAAAGCGTACCATGACCGGGCAACGGGAGCTAGTCGATCTGGTAAACAAAGTTCTCGTTGTCACCAACTGAAACATGAACTTTTTTGATACCGTCGCCCGTTACCATCCGTGACAGAACTTCTCCGCTCATCTCCGGCAGCATTGTTCCCGTCAGGATGTTGTATACGTTCCTGGCGCCACTGTCCACATCGGTACAGCGTTTTGCTACCGTTTCTATGACGGAATCATCATAGGAAAATTGCGCACCGTGATTGTCCCTAATGCGGTCGCGGATCTTCCCGAGCTGTAAACCGATGATCAAACGAAGAATGTCATCCGAGATGGGATAATAAGGAACAGTCACCATTCGGCCGAGCAAGGCGGGCTTGAAAGCCTGATTCAGTTCGGGCTTGACGGCTTCGACGAGTCCATCCGGCTCGGGTTTCGTCTCCGGATCGGCACATAATTTCATGATCGTGTCCGTTCCGACGTTTGAGGTCAGAAGGATAATGCAATTCTTGAAATCGATCTCGCGGCCTTCACCGTCTTCCAAAACGCCTTTGTCAAAGACCTGGAAGAAAAGCTCCATCACATCAGGATGGGCCTTTTCGACTTCATCAAGAAGCACGACCGAATACGGTTTGCGCCGCACGGCCTCAGTCAGCACACCGCCTTCGCCGTAACCTACATATCCCGGAGGCGAGCCTTTTAGGCTTGAAACCGTATGAGCCTCTTGATACTCACTCATGTTGATCGATATCAGATTACGTTCGCCGCCGTAAAGCGATTCGGCAAGGGCCAGAGCGGTTTCGGTCTTACCTACACCAGACGTTCCGACGAGAAGGAATACCCCGATCGGACGCTTCGGGTCTGTAAGACCTGCTCGCGACGTTCGGATGCGTTGCGATATCGCCTCAAGCGCGTGATCTTGACCCAGAACACGTTCGCCAAGTGTCTCGGCAAGATTGAGTACTGCATTGATCTCGTCGGCGACCATCTTACCGATCGGAATGCCGGTCCAGCCCGAGATGATCTCAGCAACGGATTGTCCGTTGACGACGGGCTGCATAAGCGGATTCTCGCCTTGGATATCCTTCAGCTCTGCATTCAAACGCTTCAATTCAGACTGAAGCATCTCCACATCGATCGGAGCCGAAGCTTCCGGAGCTGTTGCCGTCGCCGTTCCCGACGAGTCGTCGCCTATGGGTGCGTCAGTCTCAGCAGTAGCGGCGGCTACCGATGCCCCATCCGTTGCGACGGTGTCGCTAGCGAACGCATCGGCAAGTTTCCCGTCGAGGCGAGACATCTCAAGCTTTGTCCTAACATTTTGGATCTGTTCGGTCAGGCTCTTTTCCTTTTCCCATTGTTCATTTAGTTTAGCGAGTTCGGCTTCACTTTCGGTGCGTTTGGCCTTGAGCTCTTCGATCCGCTGATCGTGTTCTGCAC
Source organism: Pyrinomonadales bacterium (assembly GCA_038212935.1). Classification (GTDB taxonomy): domain Bacteria; phylum Acidobacteriota; class Blastocatellia; order Pyrinomonadales; family Pyrinomonadaceae; genus OLB17. The sequence continues at coordinate 4,014 of JBBQTV010000086.1, forward strand.
CTGTAACCTGCTCACGTTCGAGAGCTTCGATCTCAGATGAGAGGTTCTGTATTCGTCTTGTCGCGTCCTCAACTGGGGCGGGCGTCGAGCCTTGGCCGATCGCGACCTTTGCACAGGCGGTGTCGAGAACGGAAACGGACTTGTCCGGCAATTGCCGCCCGGTTATGTAGCGATGCGAAAGCTTTACGCATTCGACGATTGCTTCGTCCAGTATTCGGACATTGTGGTGCGATTCCATTTTGTCGGCAATGCCGCGCATCATGGAGATCGCCTTGGCCTCGTCGGGCTCATCTACTTTGACGACCTGAAAGCGTCGGGCAAGGGCGGCATCTTTCTCAAAATACTTCTTGTATTCCGCCCATGTCGTCGCGGCGATCGTCCTAAGTTCGCCACGGGCCAAGGCTGGCTTTAAGAGGTTCGCGGCATCGTTCTGGCCGGCGGCACCGCCTGCCCCGATCATCGTGTGTGCTTCATCAATGAACATGATGATCGGCTTCGGAGACGATTTGACCTCTTCGATAACCGATTTCAAACGATTTTCAAACTCTCCTTTTATTCCAGCACCCGCTTGTAACAGGCCAAGGTCGAGCGACCGCACTGAAACGTTCTTAAGCGGTTCGGGTACGTCCCCTTCGGCGATGCGAAGAGCAAACCCTTCAACAACAGCCGTCTTACCAACTCCGGCCTCGCCGGTCAGGATCGGGTTATTCTGCCGCCGCCGTGTCAAGATGTCGATGATCTGGCGGATCTCGAAGTCGCGGCCTAGTACGGGATCGATCTTACCCGCCGCGGCTTTTGCAGTAAGATCTTCCGTGAACTGATCGAGCGATTTTGTCTTGCCCGGAACACCGGATGCGACCGGAGCACCGTCCGACACGCCCGCCGTTTCGCCGAGAGCAACGGCATCGCGTTCTTCCGCCGAATCAGCGGTCACCTCAGGCAATTTCGTCTGAAGGTCCTCTGTCGAAATATGTGTGAATTCATTCGAGATCTCGCGGGCGATCCGTGCAAATGAATCATTAGCGAGCAGAGCTAAGATCAGATGGCCAGATCGAACGCGGGCTGCGCCGAAATCAACGGACGCCAGAAGCCATGCATCTTGTATCCACCGAGGAATGCGGTCACTTAGCCCCGGCGTTCGCGAATTCCCGCTCTTTAGTCGTTCAAGAGCATTGTTCACATCCTTTGATAGCCGATCGATGTTGAGTTCATAATGCTTTGCGATCTTGTGGAGGTCAGTATCATCCTGCTCCAGGAGTTTAGCGAGTATGTGTTCGATCTCGACATCGTAGTTCGTACGCGAAAGGCATAGGCCGGCGGCGCCCTCCAGAGCGTTTCGGGTCACGTCGTTCAAACGGCCTACCAATGATTTTAGGTTTACGTTCATATTTTTTCTCCTCGATCTTTTGCAACGTCTGCCGCCGGTAGATCAAGTTCCGACGGCTAAAATATTAAACTTGATCATTGCTCCATGGCTAAGACCACTTGTTCATCATCGTTCTCAAACGGTTTCGTCTTTAGCCAACTCGTCCAACCGAGCATCGGCCGCCGCATTGCCCGCGTCGTTAAGACCAATCCCGGCACTTGTTTGGCCGAAAGCTTTAGCTGGACGTCGTAATCATATTCAAGTCCCGCCATAAACTTAATAAGAGAACTGATCGAATGATGACCGGAACCGTTCGGCAAGAGTGCCTGAAACTGAACGAATGTCAGTGGGCCAAGTTTCAATCGAAATTTGGACTGCTGGTCCCAAACCCGTGAGCCTGTCAGTGCGGTCCGGCCAAGATGACTATTCTTTTTCCCCAGATGCGTAACGTCGTCTTTGGTCAATTGTAGCCACTGACCGAAAAACTGAAGCACCTTTACCTTAATTCCAAAATAATCTGCGACGACATTTTCGATCGCACTTGCGGAGTGCGGCTTCTGTGATATTAGGCCGACGTAGGGAAGCAGTGACTCATCGTTCAGGCCCATTCGGCCGCGAATACCGTCCGTTCCGAGTCCGGCAAAATCAAACAGATACGATGTAAATTCGTCCGAGCCGCGTTCATAACCAACAGGGAAGCGATATTTTGCCCAAGCCCGATAGAACATTGACACAGACCGGTGGGTGAAAATGTCCAGAAACGCCCACATTGCCGAATCACGATGTCGTATCCGGTCTAAAACCAGCTCGGTGTAATGGACCGGCAAAACGCCGCTCGGCCCGATCATGCCCATAAAGTTGACGAGCATCTCGACGCGTTTATCGTCGGTCGCCTCATCAACGCTTTCTCGGATCTCTTGCACCTCGCTCGACGGAAAATCAAGAGCGATATGCGATCGGAACCTTACGGGCTCCTGCGCCGGCAGGTATTCGGCACCGACGGGCTTCGCGTCCGGAAAAAGCCGCTCGAATATCCGCACTGCCTGAAAAAACTCAAAGCGGTAAGGCTCTTCGAACAATGTCTCTCTTAACGGTTTATCAGCCACGGTTTTTAGCTACCGACTACTTTTCCATAAGTCAACGAACCGGCCGACAACCTAGAGATGCCCAGGGACGGCCGCACTTAGAATTTCAAAAAGACTACAAATTTCTACATGAGCACTTGTTCGCCCACGCGCGGCAGAAAGGTCTTGATCGCTTCTTCGCGCTGTTCGGAGCGAATCGTCAGCTGATTGAATGAATTCAGCGACGAGTAAAGTGCTAAAAATCTTTCGAGTACGCAGGCGAACAAAAACATCCCGCTGCCTACGAACTGCTCTTCGTCAAAGGTCAGCGTTGTTTCAAGGCCGCGTACAAAACCGGACCCGATCCGTCCGCCCACCTGGCGGACCGCCTTTTGGGATTCAATGCCGGTAATACCCAATATCTGTTTTCGCGTGACTGATGAGTCGTTAAAATTGTAAAGATGCAAGATCTCCTGAAGAGCCTCAGGTACACCGTTCTCACTGTTAACGATGGACAAGTAATTTAGGTTCAGATGTGAGATCAAGCGCCACTGCAAAGCGCGCCGTTGCGGTGGGCGGATCGTTTCAGTCGGCTTGGTTAGGCATCGGACACGCGAGACGAGTGCGGTTCCCTCGACCTCAAAGTCACCGTCCTTGCCGCCAAACGGCAGTCGAGCCGGAAGGTCACGATTAGTGCAGGTCGTCCTTACATTCAGAACTTCGACAGCCGGAGCGTTCGGGTCAAAATTTGCATCAACAAGTGAAAGATGGATCTCAGTCCCGGTGTCGTCCGGTCTTTGTGACTGACGGCGGTTCGCATACCAAAATGATTTTTCCATCTGCTCGCCATACGCATGACGAAGCGAATAGAATGGAGAAAATTCGCGCGTAACGTTCGTTCTTGGGTCGGACGTGAATACCTCGTCAATCGAATAGATCTCCGTTGACGATTGCCGATGTACGTCGGGAATCACGTGGTATTCGTATTTCTGCTGCGAAATGTAAAGCGGATCCGACATGCGAGAGAAGAGATTCGCGACGGGGGAACAGCCCAGCTTGAACGTCTCGGTGACAACGGGAGCGATTGGCGGCGTGACGTCACGAAGATGAATGAGAATATCGAAATGGCTGCCGAACTTGTTTGCAATTGCCTTATTTACGCCCTTAACGTCGAAGAATAAGAACTTATAAGGAAACGCAAAATACTCTGTAAGAAAACGGTAACCTTTGAAAGACCGCAAAGTATAAGGAAGCAGAGCTTCTTCGTCCTTGAACCCCACCTGACCGAGCGCTTCTTCCGGCGGCATAACAACGGAGTCAGGAAGTCGAAGCTGAATACCGGTCAGCGTCTTCATTGTCTTCGTATTCAGCGGCGGATCTTTGGGGCGAAACTCGACCGAAACGGCGTGATTAAAAATTATCTCGTACAAAGGAAATACAAGCTGCGGGTCGCCATCAAGATAAAAACGGAAGTGATCGGGCGGTGCATCGGTCGATGCGACCTTCATTTCATGAAGATTCGCCCCACCGAAGCATTTCATGCTCAACCTGATGGCACACTCGGCGTATTTTCCCTGAGAGTTCTTTGGTGCCGGCGATTCGAGTGCTGCAGATTCGATCTCCATCGGCAAAAGCTGAACTTCGTAAGCTGTGCGAAACTGACATGGAGTCCCATCGACAGGCCGGGAATTCAAACGCGAGCCGCGCTCCAGGGTCTGAATAGACGTGACCTTATCGTTCGGGTTTCCAAAGGAAAATTGTGTGACGGCCATTGATGGGATCGGCGCGAGATAATGCGGATAGAGGACGTTGATGAATGACTCGGTTATCTCAGGCAGTTCGTCATCAAGCTTTAGGCCGACGCGTCCTGTAAGAAAGGCGAACGACTCGATCATCCGCTCTACATGCGGATCTTCGATCTTTTCTTCGTCGAGAAGCAGCCGGCTGGCGATCTTGGGATATTTACGGGCGAAATCCGCGCCCATGCGGCGCAGAAAAACCAACTCGCGTTCGTAATATCCTAAAAGTTCGTCGCGCATTGTGAATGTTCTGTCAGATCTTCTGCCTGTCGGACCGTCACTTTTCAACCACGGAGAAACCCAGTCCGCCTGGCTGAAGCACCGAGTCAAATACGATAGGCTCCGGTGTCGGTTCTATGTCAAGGGTCGCTTCGATCCGAAACCGAAGCTGTTGTGCCACTTCACTGATCGGTTCAAGAGAAACCTTCAAGCTAAGGAATCTGGGTTCGAAAAGACGGATCGCATTTTCGATCGCTTTTGTCATCCGCTTTTGTTCATTATGATTCCGGACGCTGACTGCAGTGAAATCCGGCAAACCATAGAACGCAACGGACCGCGGGGCCTCTTCGAGTCGGTCGTCCAGCACTTCAGTATGACAACGCGTATTCAAAAGCCACTCAAGATCGCGGCGAACAGCCTGCTTCAGCTCATGAAGGGAAGTTGAGCGAGACTTCGGGGGCTCCTGAAAAACCCGCGGATCAAGATCGATCAGCCGGTCGAGGACCGACAGTGACACCCTGATCTCATGATCGATCCTTGACATACTTCAAAGTCAGAAAAATACGTTCCCACCAAAAAGGCGGGAACGGCTAGGTTCGAAACTTCGGCGTTAGAACGATGCCTGCCCGGCAGAGGTCTCCTGGCAGGCATCAATTTGAACGATGTGATTAAGCTCCAGAACCTATTACCTTCTTGGTATCGTAGGTCACGGTATTTGTCAGTGAGACCTTTCCGTCAGCCTTCTGCTGGAAGTACTCGTGCGTGATCTTTGTGAAGTTGAACGAGCACTGCTCAATGGGGAGTCCGCCTCCGGCGCTTCCGCCGGTCTGGAAGCTCGAAATCACCAGATCGTTGAAGGTAACCTTGTAGTACGTATAAGGTGATCCGTCACCGCCAGTTTTGCGGCAGCTCAGGATAGCCTGAGGAATGTGATTGCCTTTACAGGTTGCCAAGAAGAGCTGAACACTCGCCGTGCCATTCTCGACCACGAAATGAAAGTCCTGTAGGCTTACTTTGCCTGTGCCGAGTCCGGTACCGAGACCCGACGAACCTGCGTTGGAAGCCCCGAACGACCACGACTGTATCTGCATTTGCTTTTCAAAGCCGGTCGCTTCAGATTCGCCTGTAATACCGTCAATTTTCAAATAGAAATCTTCCGATGCCATAATATTTAACTGTGCTCCTTTTTATTTTCAATTTCACCTGCTTGATAGCAGGTCCCTCGTAGGCTTTCGTTCCGACTCACCTCGTAACCTACTCGCTTACAGAATAGAGACGAAACGAAAACCCCGTTTTGCGAAAAAATCAGATTCATGCGCATGGGAGCTGCATTCTATTTTGCAGGCGGCGGCAGTTCTGCGACCAACCTCAGGCTGACCGACAACTCATCGAGTTGAAAATGTGGCCGAAGAAAGGCGACAGCACGATAGCAACCGGGTTTACCTGGGATCTCAGCGACGTCAACCCTTGCTTCGCGCAATGGATATTTAGCCTTCTGTTCGGCAGGTGCAACGTCGTTTTCCAGAACGTAGTTCAGGATCCATTTGTTCAAGAAGAGTTCCGCTTCGGTACGCGACATGAACGAACCGATCTTGTCGCGCATCATCGATTTGAGATAATGAGCGAAACGCGACACTGCAAAGATGTACTGAAGCTGAGTCGAGAGGCGCGCGTTTGCATTAGCCGAATCCGTGTCGTATTTCTTTGCTTTATTTGCAGACTGCGTAGCAAAGAACGCGGCGTAATCTGTTCCTTTGCAGTGGACTAAAGGAATGAATCCGTTATCAGCAAACTCTTTTTCGCGCCGGTCCGTGATGGCAACCTCGGTCGGGCACTTCATTGCGACCTCGCCTTCGTCCGTCTCAAATGTATGGGTCGGGAGTCCCTGAACTAGGCCACCGCCTTCGACACCACGGATAGCGACGCACCAGCCGTGCATCGAGAATGCCTCCGTCAGCCTTGTTCCAAGAGCATAAGCGGCATTGCCCCAAAGATATTTCTTGTGGTCCTTGCCGTCAACGTCTTCTTCAAACCGGAAGGACTCTGTCGGCTTCGTCGCCGCACCATAAGGCTCACGCATAAGAACATGCGGGAGCGTAAGGCCAACGTAGCGTGAATCCTCGGATTCGCGGAAGCTGCGCCATTTCATGTACTCAGCACGTTCGAATATCTTCGAAACGTCGCGAACTTCGGTCATTTCCGAATAGGTGTCCCAGCCAAAAAGATCGGAAGAAGCTGCGCTCAAAAATGGAGCGTGGGCTGCTGCCGCAACCTCGGATATTTTTTCCAAGAGCGCCATGTCTTGCGGGTGGTTGCCAAATTCGAAATCGCCGATCAACGCACCGTACGGAGCTCCACCAAAAGTTCCATACTCATCTTCATAGATCTTTTTGAACAGAGTCGATTGATCAAATTCGAGTGCTCGTTCGAAGTCCTTGAGAAGCTCTTTTTTGTTGACATTGATTACCCTGATCTTCAGTTGCGGCCCGGTCAGGGAGTTTTTAATAAGATGCTGAAGCCCGCGCCATGAGCCTTCCAATTTCTGGAAGTCTTCGTGATGCATTATCTCGTTCATTTGGGCAGAGATAAGCCGGTCGATCTCGGCAATACGTGCATTGATCGCGACGTCCATATTCTTGGTCATCGTGAGTTCGCCGCTCATTACCTGGCCAACGAATTCGGCGATCATGTCTTTCGCCCGCTCTTTCTGAAAATCATCCCGGGCCATACGGCCATCGGTCAAGATCTTGTCGAGCAGGCTGACCTCGCCAGTGGTTTCGACCGTTTCAACGGCCGCTTCTTGTCCTTTTTGTGTTGCCATGGTTCCTAGTCCTCCTTACCGTCCATACCGAGTTGGCTGCTTAGTTCCTTCTGCTTGTCGGCGCTTGAGATAACGTCCTCCAACAAATTTTCCAGTTTCTCGTTACCGTCCATTTTCGAACGGAGGTCGGCGAGTTTCTGACGCGCTTCGACAAGCTTCCGAAGCGGCTCGACCTGTTGGGCGACATTGTCCGGCTCGAAATCCTCGATGCTGTTGAATTTAAGCTCCACGCCAAGTTTACTGCCGTCATCCTGCAGTTTGTTGTCGACCGTATAAGCGAGTCGCGGCTTCATGCCGGCGAGGACCTGGTTGAAATTGTCAGGATCGATCTCGACGAATTTGCGGGCTTTGAACGAAGCCTGCTCTTCGTCCGGTTTGCCGACAAAATCGCCCATTACGCCGAGCACAAACGGCAATTCTTTAAGTTCTATTGCTCCGCCGACCTCGACATCATATGTGATCTGTACGCGCGGGGGCCGCACCCGATCTATCTTATGTTGTAAACTTTCTTTCTTTGGCATTGACTTATCTCCTTTCTAAAAAATATTCCGAATGATCCTTCCCGCTTGAGGATAAAATCGATCTCGGTCCACTATTGATATTCGACCGGGCCATCTTGCGTCTGCCCATCCGATCCGCCGGTGTTGATACCGAGCGTTTGCCTTAACTGGAAGAGGATCGTTTCGTCCTTGATGACGTCCTGCAGCCAGTTTTCGAGCGGCATGTTTCCCCATTTGACAGCCCGTTGGACTAAATACGAGACCGGGCTGTGCGGTTCCGTTTTGTGGAAGAAAGTAGCAATGTCTTCAAGACGCTTTAAGGCGTCCTTTCGGCTTTGAATTGCCCCCGTGGCCGATGAGCCGCCTTGGATACGAATGCCTCCGTCGACACCTGGCTCACCGTCTTCTTGTTCGACGTCGGGGGCATCTTCTTCGTCCGGTTCTTCGAGCCGCTTTTCTTCGAGCAGTTTTTTCACTTGAAGATCGATCTCATCGAGCGCCTTTTTAAGGTTTGATAGCCCCGGTGCCTGCTTGCGATCGTATTTTTCTTCGATGATCAGATTCAACTCTGAAAGCGCGTCGAAGCATTCTGACAATAGGAAACTGTTTTGCTCGCAGAAAGCACGTCGAGTGGCAGTCTTTTCCTTTCGCCACATCTCAGCCGTCACACGCTGTTCGGTCTCAGCTTGTGTTTTAAGCTGGCTAAACTTTATCTGATCTTCGGTCGACAGCAGGTCAAAATTATCGGGGATGTCAAAGGTCTTTGAGTCTTCCCAATCGATAAAGCGGTACCCTACGCCCCCGGTTATCTTTGCTTCCTTTGCAGCTTGGGCGGCGCTATTGTCGAGCCACGATATCGCATTTGCGCGACCCTCCATATCGCCTTCATCGATCTCGGGATGTAGGGTTTCCCAGAAATTTGCATGAAGCCCGGTCAGTAGCCGAAGACTGTCGCGCAGACCTAGGAAACCGTGTTTTTTGATCAGCGCCTCGGCGAGCCAGACTGTCAGCTGAAGATCCTTTGTCTGATCGACCAATGCCGATATGACCAGGCTTTTCACACGATCGAAGTCCGCTACCTTCAGTTCCGTCTGCCAGTCGCCCTGGCTTACCTCCATATCGGCACGCCGGGCCTCAGCTACCTCGTCGTACAGACCTGTGTACCTCACACTCTCGCCAGATGGGCTATCTTCGGAGATAGGCACAAGCAATGCGTCAAGATCGATGACAGGTTGTTGCTGCAGTTCTTCGCTCATTGAAAAAACACCTTAGTTTTCGTTAGACCAAGGAGGCAAAAAATAGAGATCGGGTGAATGTGCCCCCTATCATAAACGAAAATTCAAAATAACGCACGAATAAAATCTATTCGGTCGGTTCAGTCTCAGAATTCTCGAACTCGACCGTTTCCAGATCGAGTATCGATCGATCCTTACCGTCCATCCAGAAAAGCTTCATTCCTTCACCGATGAATACCTCGTCGCCCGCGTCGCGCCAGTCGGTCATCCGACCAAGGCGGACTTGGTCGTTGTCGCTTTTCCACGTGCCTGAATACAAAGCGGGGAAAAACATTTCACCGTTGGTACCATTTTTCAATTCAACATTAGCCTGGATCCAGAAAAGGTCACGAAGAGATTTCGGTTTGAAAAAGTCTATTTTTACGACCTGTTCGAACGGAAGCCAGATGTAAGCGTCCTTGAAAATTACTTCAAAAACGCACATGGTCAGATCGTTGTAATCGCGAAAGTCGCTGAATCCTTCGCCATTGACCTTGCAAGGGTATGCCGGCCTTTCTTCTTCGACCTGGTCGATCAGTTCACGTGCCTCGCCAAAGTTACCTTCGCGAATGCGATTGTTCGCGTCATGCAGTTCTATGAGGTGGTTGGGTGAAACGGTCAGCGTTTCCGGCTTCAGGCCATCGGAAAAATATTTCATCCGGTCGCGTTCGGCTTTCAGGTTTTGGCGAAAGATGGTCGTGCCGATCATCGAGTTCAATTCCTGATGACCGACGACCTCAAGCTGTTTTTCCGCTCGTTCCCAATCACCAGCGAACAGAGAAAGTTCGAAAAGGAAGGTCCTTGCCGTCACGTCCGTAGGATTGGTCTTAACCAATTTCAGGGCAGACTCTACCGCTCCCCTAAGGTCGCCTTTGTCTAGATTCAGTTTTGCATCATTCATAATATTCATCACACGGAT
>JBBQTV010000087.1:0-13737 GCA_038212935.1 Pyrinomonadales bacterium
GATTTGATTACGCCATAAACGAAAACAATACGCTCATTGCCCGCTACAGCTTTACGCGGGCTACCAATGAGAATCAAGGAATTGGTGGGTTTTCGCTGCTTTCGCGAGCGACATCGTCGACCTTTACCGAACACGAGATCCGTCTCACGGAAACGATGATCATCAATCCGACGACGATCAACGAAACGCGATTCGAATATGAATGGGCGAACAGAGAGCAGACGGGCGACAATTCACTTCCCACAATAAACGTTGGTGCGGCGTTTATCGGCGGCGGCTCGAATATCGGATTAAATCTCGACCGTACCCGCGAATGGGAGATCCAGAATTACACGACCACTTCGCTCGGCCGAAATTCGCAACATGCGATAAAGTTTGGCGGCCGCATCGGATACGATTCGATAATCGACAGTACAGACAGCAATTTTGGCGGTTCTTTCAACTTCCAAAATATCGATTCGTACAGAGAAACGATACTAAACAACGATATTCCCCAGCAGTATTCGGTCACGATCGGAACACCGGAGCAGAGAGTCTCGCGAACCGTTTACAGTCTCTTTGTCACCGATGACTGGCGGATCAATCCGGGCCTAACGCTTAGCTTTGGGTTGAGGTACGAGAATCAGACGAACATCAGCGACAACACCAACTTCGCACCTCGTTTCTCGTTCGCATGGTCGCCGGGAGCCGGCGGTGCTCGTCCGCCAAAAACCGTTTTCCGCGGCGGCTTCGGCGTGTTCTATGATCGTTTCAGCGAGAATCTGACGCTGCAGGCACAGCGATTCAATGGTTCGAATCAGCTTAACTTGATCGTTAACTCGAATGACCTTAACCCTGAGCGTCGTGCTGCGGCCATTGCTTTGCTCGACCAGGTCGTGTTCACCGTGGGCGGCGTTTCGAACGTACCGACACCCGATCAGATATTGGAGGCACTTCCGCAATCAAACACTATTCGATCGATAGCACCTGACCTGAAATCGCCGCGGACGTACCAGCTGGCACTTGGGGTAGAGCGCCAATTGCCGATGCGTACGACGATGTCAGTGTTCTATATCGGGGCGAAGACCGAGAATGTCCTGCGTTCGAGGAATATCAATGCACCGATGTGCCCGGCTCAGATCGACTGTTTGAACGCACCGCGTCCAGACCCGACCGGCGGCGATCTTTACCAATACGAATCAACAGGACGATCGACGCAAAACCAGTTGATAGTCAATTTCCGTACGAATTTCAACCCGCGTGTTTCGCTTTGGGGAAATTATCGCCTTGGATACGCGAAGAGCGATTCGGACGGAGCTGGAAGCTTTCCTTCGTACAGTTATGACCTAAGTGACGAGTTCGGACGTTCGTTGTTCGATACCCGTCACAACATCGTTATGGGTGGTAATTTTACTCTGCCTTGGCAAATATCGATGAGCCCGTTCATCAATTTCAATTCAGGCCGCCCATTCAATTTCACGCGTGGCGAGGACCTGAATGGTGACGGGATCTTTAACGAACGGCCAACGTTTGGCGACCTCGGAGCAAAGTGCGCTGACCTTGGATTGACCAACAGTTTCTGCGACATTTCAGGCCAAGATCCGAATTCACTGATTCCTCGTAACTTCGGCAATGGCCCTAAATTCTTTGCTGTCAATATGCGGTTTTCGAAGAACTTTGGATTTGGCAGCTCTCCTGAGCCTGCGGCGTCTTCAACCGTAGGTGGCCCTCCGAGTGCGGGCGGGATCCCAGTTGGACGAGGCGGACGCGGTGGTGGCGGTAGACGCGGTGGAATGGGTGGTTTCGGCGGCGGCGAACGCAAGCCTTACAACCTGAATATTGGATTGAACGTTAACAATATATTCAACAACGTGAACTTCAACGCTCCGGTTAGCAATCTTTCGTCGAGTCGCTTTGGCCAGTACACCAGCACGGCTGGCGGTTGGGGCGGCTGGGGCGGCGGCGGAGGAAACTCGGCCAACCGAAGCATAACGCTGCAAGCCCGGTTTAGCTGGTAGAGAATAACGCAGTATGTGATAATGAAAAGAGGTGAAGGGCAGCGATGTTCTTCATCTCTTTTTGATTTTACGAGGAGTTTATATGAAGTTGGTGATCCTAAGTCTGATCATATTGATGTCCGTTGCTGCCGGGTTGGGGCAGGCAGTGGGCACTGCCCCCGGAAGTGATTTTGCGGCGGAAAAGGAATTCGCGAGACTGGCGATAGACGCCCATGGCGGTGAGAAGCTGCGGTTGATGAAGACACTCGTCATCCGCGGGACCGCCGATGTTACTGTCTCAACCCAACGCATACCGGTCACATTCGTTAATATATTTGCGGGCGACAAATACCGATTTGAGCTGACGAATCCGTTTCAGCCCATTGAACAGGTAAGCGACGGCATAACGACCTCGTCATCGGCCCGGGGCGGATTTACGCTTCCGCCGGTCAATCGGCTGGGCTTTCCGATACTACAGCGAATCGGCGAGACGGGTTTTATCGTTACCGGATTGCCCGGGACCAAAAAGAAACAAAAGGGCTTTCGTGTGACGTCACCGGAGGGCTACTATAACGATTTTTATCTGGACAACAAAACTAATCAGATAAAAGGTTTCGATTCCACCTTTGTGATCGATGGCCGGACGGTAAAGACATCAGTTGAAATTGATAAGCTCCGCGTTGTGGACGGTGTTGTGGTTCCCGAGCGCTACGTTCAGCGTTTCGATCTAGACCAGTTCACGGTCTATGCGAGTTTTAAGGCGAGTGAGATCTTGGTAAATTCCGTGCTCGGCGATGAGGTTTTTACAGTAGGGAAGTAAGGTGCAGAATTCTATCTCAAATGGTACGAGTGTTTACGTTAACATGATGTAAACGCAGAGATCGCAGAGGTTTACGCAGAGTAAAGAAGGCTGATCTGCTTTCTATTTGGCAAAACGGCTTGTCTTCCACCAATCAATGGTCTTTCGCAGTCCTTCTTCAAGCCCCACAAGCTTCTCATAACCGAGGCATTCGACCGCGAGTCCGTTATCGGCCTGCGAATGTTTCACATCGCCCTTTCGTTCCGGCTGGAAATCGGCGGTCACATTCGTCCTGTCGGTTATACCACCCAAAACTTTGACGAGTTCATTCAGCGAAACACGTTCGCCGTTTGCCACGTTCATCACGGTGCCGATACCTTTGTCGGTCTGCGATGCGCGGATGTTGGCGTCGACAACGTTTGCGATGTATGTGAAGTCGCGGGATTGTTCGCCGTCGCCGTAGATGACGGGTGTCTCGCCTTTCATGAACGCGTCGATAAAGCGAGAGATGACGCCCGAATATTGTGATGCCGGATTCTGTCTAGGCCCAAAGACATTAAAGTAACGAAGCGAAACCGTCTCGAGACCATAAACATTGGAAAAAACACCGCAATACAGTTCGCCTGTAAGCTTGGCCGCGGCGTATGGCGAAAGTGGATCGGGACGCATCGTCTCGACCTTGGGCAGTATCGGCTGATCGCCGTATGCTGAACTCGAGGCGGCATATACAATGCGGCGAACGCCAGAATCTTTAGCCTTAAGCAGAAGATTGAACGTAGCGTTGACGCATGCCGTGTGAGTCTCAGCCGGGTCGGCGACAGAACGCGGTACGCTCGGCAAGGCAGCCTGATGAAATACAATATCGACACCGTTTAGAGCCTTCACCAGTGCAGCATCGTCGTTGAGGTCCGCCTCAATAAATTCGAAATCGCCGTCGATCTCTTCAAGATTTTCGCGAAATCCGGTCAAAAGATTGTCGATGATAGTGACCTTGGCTCCCTGTTTGATCAGTTCGTCAGCAAGGTTTGACCCTATGAACCCGGCGCCGCCGGTTACAAGAACTTTTGAAGTAAGCATCTGGTTTTTACCAAAATGAGATGATTGACGAAATACGATTCACTAAATCCAAAAAAAGCGGGAGGACGATAGCTGGCCCTCCCGCTCCAACAAGCGTCATCGACCCACGCCGATATATTCAAAACCGATCTCACGCATATCGTCGGGTTCATAGATATTTCGCAGATCGGCGATCTTCGGGCTTCGAAGAAGCGAAATAACCTTTTTCATATCAAGGGCACGGAACTGGTTCCATTCCGTGATTATGACCATTGCATCGGCGTCGCGAATCGCATCGTATTCATCGGTCGCGTATGTAATTCCATTGATGAAATGCTTGGATTCTTCCATCGCGACAGGATCATATGCTTTGACCTCAGCTCCGAGTTCGATCATCTTATGGATGATCTCGATTGCCGGAGATTCGCGCATGTCATCCGTTTCGGGTTTGAACGATAAGCCAAGGACGCCGATGGACTTGCCGCTAAGGCCGCCTACCAACTTTTCTATCTTGGGGATCATCGCATCACGCTGGCGGTCGTTGGCTTCGATCACGGCATCGACAATACGGGTTTCGACGCCGAACTGATCCGCCACGGTCGTAAGGGCACGCGTGTCCTTCGGAAAACATGAGCCGCCGTAACCGGGGCCCGGGTGAAGGAATTTGCGGCCGATGCGATTATCCATTCCCATTCCGCGGGCTACATCGTGGACATCGCAGCCGATCGCATCGCAAAGATTGGCGACCTCGTTGATGAATGTGATCTTGGTGGCGAGAAATGCGTTCGCAGCGTACTTAATAAGCTCAGCAGCCTCAAGCGAAGTGATGACGATAGGGGTTTCGATGAGATAAAGCGGCCGGTAGAGCTCTTTCATCACGTCGATCGCCCGACTTTCATTGCTGCCTATAACGACGCGGTCAGGCCGCATAAAATCGTCGATCGCAGCGCCTTCGCGGAGGAATTCGGGATTCGAGGCGACCCCGAATTCAGTCTCCACCTTGAGGTTTTCGGTGACGAAATCACGAAGCCACTTGCCGGTCCCGATCGGGACCGTCGATTTGGTTACAAGGACCTTATAGCCATTCATCGCATCGGCAATGTCCTTTGCCGCCTGCTGGTAGTAGCTCATGTCGGGCGAGCCGTCGTCTTTCGGCGGCGTTCCGACTGCTAGAAAGACGACGTCGGCAGGCTCGACCGCAGCTCGGATATCAGTCGTGAAATGCAATCGGCCGGCCTTTGCATTCTTGTCAACTATCTGGTCAAGGCCGGGTTCATATATCGGAATGATGCCGTTGTTTAGCTTTTCGATCTTTGTCGTATCAACGTCAACGCAAGTGACGTGAACACCGAATTCCGCGAAGCAGGCTCCCGTGACGAGGCCCACATATCCTGTGCCAATAACTGCTATATGCATATGAATAAAATAGTGTAGAAATGCAATTTGTAATTAATTTCACAAAGTCTAAACAAATTTATGCGGGTCACATTATCGAATATGACCCGCACAAAATTGAAGAACTGTTAGAGCCCTAACGTCTGACCCTTACTGGGTCGGGCTAACAATGATCGTTCCACCGCCGACGGTCGTCGGTGTTTTCTTTGATCCGAGGAGGATCGCTGCACCGGCTGCACCGGCACCAAGCAGGATCAGCCACGGCCAACCGGCAAAACGAACCGGAGGAGCCGAACCAGGACGCAGGCAAGGTTCACAACCGGTCTGCGAAAGATTGCCAGCGGTTGCCGAAGTTCCGGCCGCGACCTGACGGTCGGACGTTCCTTCACGCATCGTTACAACGCCCGAGGTGATGTCAAGATGGGTATGCGAACATTCGACCTCAACCGTGAAGTTGTTGCCCTGTCCCGCATCCGCGATCATAGTTGCATCACGGGTCGTTACTGTAGTTGCGATGCCTTGGCCATTTGCGACACGTGCCTTTCCTGACGCAAGCATCGCGACGATACCCGTTGCTGAAAAATTCAGGACGAGGTTCGAGTTCTCAAGAACTTCGACTCGGCCGGTTTTTCCGAGGCTGATTACCGCGGATGAATTTGCGCCCGTCACTATAGTGCTTCCGGACATGATGGTGGAATTCGAGACGGCCGACTGGCCATTTACGGTCACCTGTCCTGAAACGGTGATCTCGCCATTACCATCCGTGGGCACAGCTAGTGTGACCATCGAATAAACGAGCAAGATAGCGACGGCAGTAAAAGATGTAGTTAATTTACGAAAACAGAATTTGCCGAACATTGGTTAAATTTCCTCCTGTACAATCCCTCAATAATATCCAATAGTCTACGCCGCGACCAATGTCGCGGCGTAGTTAAAAAAAAGTTAGTTGTTCGGGCTGACGACTGTTCCACTACCGCCAAGGTCGGCCCTGTTCGAATCTTTGGTCGCAACATAGATCATGCCGGCTGCAGCTCCGCCGAAAACTAGAGCCCAGAGCCACCAAGCTGATCCGCCGTCGTTGTCGTCATCCTGCTGCTTCGCAGCTGTTCCCGATGATTCGCCGGCCTTGAGCAATTTCGAGGTTCCATCGGCGGAATCGACCTGGACGCCGTTCTCGGTGGACAGAACATTAACAGTACCTGAGGATAGCAAAGCCGAAGCTGAATCCTTGTCAAAAGACACCCTTACAATAGTGCCAGGAGCAAGTTCCAATTTTCCGGCACTTCCGAGATCGACAATTGCCGAAACATTTGCCGGCGTTATGATCGTGCTCGTCGAAAAAATAGAGCGGTTCGATCTAACGGTTTCACCGTTTACCGAAACTTCAGCGGATCGGTCTGAACCGATGACCCTGATCTCGCCTGCGAACTTTCCGTTGCTGGCCAACGTGACCATCGAATATGCGGCCATGATCGCCACAGTCAGAGAAAGTGAAATGGTTTTCCGTATCAGTAAATTTGCCTTCATAGTTCTCCTCAACATTGTCTTACGACGATAATATCAAAATTCAATCCATTCAACGTTTTACACGAATTTTCGCGGTATGTCAATAAAGACCTTCAACAAAGAACTTCACAGCGAAGCCCTGCCAGACAGTAGCCTTCCGTGGGTATTTGAAATGCCAACCCATTGGGATGGAAGGAAATATAACACAGTTTAGTCGGAATTCAAAAAGAATTTGTATTCTTGCCTACATTAATTTGCAACCTTTCACCCAAGGAATGGCCGGTATCTCGGATACCCTACATATCAAGAAAAGTATCTTTGTTGAGAAAGAAAAGTATCTTTGTTGAGATTGTCGCGAAAGTTTAGAATTCAATTGCCGAGTTGCAGTTTATTTGCTTTAATCGTGGAGAGTTTCTCGGAGAACTATAAAGGACATAGAGAGGTTGATTGATGACGAAACAACGATTTTACGCGCTTGTGCTTTTGGCCGCATTCGCTTTCGGCTGCGGCCCGCAATCGGCAGATCCGGGACAGGGGCCGTCCAATTCGGCTACGAGTACCGGAGACGGGAAGAAGCTAAAGATCGGCTTCGCAATGGATACGGTCAAAGAGGAAAGATGGCAGCGGGACCATGATGCATTTAAGGCAGCGTGTGAAACGCGCGGGGTCGAATGCGTTATTACCGTCGCCGACAACAAAGCTGAAAAACAGGCAAATGACGTTGAGAACCTGTTAACACAAGGTATAGATGTGCTTGTGATCGCCCCAAGCAATGCAAAACAGGCAGCTACTTTGGTCGATAAGGCAAAAGCTCAGGGAATTCCCGTCATCTCTTATGACCGCCTGATAGATTCTGACAAGATCGATCTCTATATCTCGCATCAGGTTCCGGTCATCGGCCGGCGAATCGCAGAATATGCACTCGGCAAAGTGCCAACGGGCAATTATGTGATGGTTTACGGATCGTCGACCGACAACAACGCCGCGATAATGAAGAAAGAGCAGCTTGCCATTCTGCAGCCGGCGATCGACCGCGGTGACATAAAGGTAGTGGCCGAGCAGTTTATAGACGGATGGAGCAATTCGCTGGCGCTGAATTTCGTAGAAAACACTTTGACGCGAAACAACGACAATATCCAGGCGATCGTTGTTTCAAATGATGGTATGGCCGGCGGCGTTGTTTCGGCATTAGCAAAGAAAGGACTTGACGGCAAGATACTGGTCACCGGCCAGGATGCTCAACTCGATGCGCTTCAGCGAATTGCCGAAGGCAAGCAGGCGATGACCGTCTATAAAGCAATTATCCCTCTCGCTAGCGGTGCGGTCGATGCGGCGATCAGGCTGGCAAAAGGGGAAAAGCCAGAAACCCAGCCATTTATGAACGACGCCATAAATAGAGAGGTTCCGTCCATCCTTCTCGAAGTGGTTACTGTCGACCGGGCGAACTTGATGGATACTGTTATCAAGGACGGCTACGCAAAATATGACGACGTCTACAAGAACGTCGCAGAAAACGAACGGCCCCCGCGGCAATAGCGGGTTTAAACAGACCTTACATTCCTAAATGAGTAAAATCGTATTGGCTACCGACCTAGGCGGCACGAACCTGCGAATGGCCGCCGTTGACGAAGCCGGAGATATATTGTTTCGTACGCGGAGTAAGACGCCGGCGACGCGTTCGCGCGAAGAGATACTGGGGCTGATCGTCGAACTCGCTCGGGAATGCAAGAACAAGGTGGGAGACAGTGGCGACGTAATTGCCTTTGGCATCGCCGCTCCGGCTGTCATCGACCACGACGCGGGCATCATCCTTGTAGCGCCAAATCTGCCCGACCTGAACGGCCTCGCGATCTCAGAATACTTGACCCGATCTGTCGGTTGCCGTGTGCTTCTCGAGAACGACGCGACGGCCGCCGCCATCGGCGAGCACTGGAAAGGAGCGTGTCAAGGTGTTTCGAGCGCGATCTGCCTAACAATGGGAACCGGGGTCGGCGGCGGCCTGATAATCGATGGTAAACCGCTTCGCGGGATCGACGGAACGGCCGGAGAGATCGGACATATTTGCGTTGAGCCTTTTGGCGTTCCGTGCGCCTGCGGGAGCAACGGCTGTCTCGAGCAATACGCGTCGGCGACGGCTGTCGTACGCATAGCAGAAGAACTTATCGCCTCAGGAAAGCTGTCCTCATTGACTGAAATGGGTGACTATACCTCGCACGACGTCTATAACGCGGGCCTGGCCGGCGATGTCGTCGCGCGGGAGGTTTTCACCACGGTTGGCTTTTACCTTGGCGTTGCGCTCGGCGGATTGATAAACGTCCTTAACCCCGAAGCGATCGTTATAGGCGGCGGAGCATCGGATGGCTGGGACCTGTTTATCGATTCCGCCGAGTCTCAGATCGCGAAGAGGGCGTTTCACCATCCGGCCCAACGTGTTAGAATCATGCGGGCAAAACTTGGCGATGACGCAGGCATTTTAGGGGTGGCCAAACTTGCTTTTGCCGACTAAATCATTATATCTTGCGAAGATTCCCGGTTCTAACTCTATATGGACGTTTACCATAAAGTCTTAACAAAGATCTACAGCATTACTGACGGCCGCGAGAACGCCGACGTAGACCTGGCCGAACTACTCAAGAAAGAAGGATTCTTTCCGAGCATCGACGATATACGTACTTATATGTCGTCCGAGAGTTGGATCGCCGAAACCAACCGAACGAACATCATCCGCATCACGCATTGGGGTGTGGCCGAGGCGAAGCGTTCGCTGTCGAATGCACCTGATAAGGCCAAGTTGATCGAGAAGGAGTCGGCCCGTCTGATCAGTGCCGTGAGGGAACTGTTAGTAATGGCCGAAGAACTTTCCGGATCGCCTTCTGAGGACAAACTAAAGCCGATAGACGACAAGATGTCCGAAAGCTCGTCGATCGTTAATCGAATAAGGTCTAACTTCTGAAGTTATGGTTGCATTTAGGCTGGTGTTTCAGTTAAGATAACTGTTTGTTGCGATACGTGGGCCGTGTCAAGTGGGTTTCGTGCCCACTTTTTATTTTGTTTGGAAACAAATGGATCGTGAAGAGATAGTAAATGCCGTGCGATCGGCAGCACGAAAGGTCAGCGAGGCCCATGATCTGGAGTTTGTCCATGCAGAAGTTGCGGGGACCAAACGAAACATGGTCGTCCGCATCTTTGTGGACAAAGACGGCGGCGTAACCCTAGATGATTGCGGCAAGGCTTCCAAGGCGATCGAAGAGATGCTGGATGCAGACGATACGATCCCGGTCGCTTATGTTTTAGAAGTTTCATCGCCGGGGCTCGAACGCGAGCTTTATTCGATAGATGACTTCCGAAAGTTTGCAGGGAAAACAGTAAGGGTGAAAACATCGGCCGAATTCGCGGGCAAAAAGCAGTTCAAAGGGACGCTTGAGGGCGTTAGTGACGAGTTGGTCACAGTCAATGACCGCCAGGCAGGAATTGTGGAATTGCCTTATGACAAAGTGACAAAGGCAAACCTGGTATTTGATCTGGCTGAGGAATTGAAGAACAAGAAGTAGAGCAGCGGGTATTCGACCCGCGATTGAAAGTTGAGATGAGGCGTCCGTCGGCTTCAAGCGGCGGTTAAAGCAAATATGACATCTTCGATCGGACAAAGTATAGAAGCATTGTGCAGCGAGCAGGGGCTCGACCGCGATATGGTAATCGAGGCGATGAAGGATGCCGTCAAAGCGGCCGCCAGAAAGCAGTTTCGCGCACATGATAAAACGGGCGACAGCATTGAAGTTGATTGGAATAACGAAGAAGGAATGATCGAGATCTCGGTTCACAAGACCGTTGTCGAAGAGGTCGAGAATCCTTCATCTGAATTATCGCTCACAGAAGCCCAAGAGCTTGCCGGCGACGAGGTCGAGATCGGCGATATGCTTCTGATACCTCTGCCGGCCGAAGAGATGGGCCGCATCGCAGCTCAGACAGCGAAGCAGATTCTTGTTCAAAAGGTACGTGAAGCCATCCGCGAAAAAGTTTACGACGAATACATAGACCGCAAGGGGGAGCTTATCAATGGCGTGGTCAAGCGGTTTGAACGGGGTGATATGGTGATCGATCTCGGTGCCAATCTCGAGGCGATCTTACCTCGTCAGGAACAGGCCCGCGGCGAGATCTGGAACCAAGGGGAACGCATCCGCGTCGTTATCGTTGACGTATCTAAGGAGCAGAAAGGCCAGCAGATCAAAGTTTCGCGTGCTGCTGCCGACCTTGTGAAACGGCTCTTCGAAATGGAAGTCCCGGAGATCTATGACGAAACGGTGGTTATTAAATCCGCCGTTCGCGAGCCCGGCGACCGGGCTAAGATCGCGGTCACGTCGAACGAGAAAGACGTCGATCCGGTTGGCGCCTGCGTTGGTATGAAAGGCTCACGGGTCCAGTCGATCATTAAAGAACTTCGCGGAGAAAAGATCGACATCATCGAATGGTCGGACGAGCCGTCTGTATTTGCGGCAAACGCGCTTTCTCCGGCCAAGGTGTCTCAGGTTCGCATTACGGACATTACAAACCGCCAAATGGAAGTCATTGTCGGTGAGGACCAGTTGAGTCTTGCGATCGGCAAAAAAGGACAGAACGTTCGGCTTGCGACGCGGCTTGTGGGCTGGGATATAAATATCGTCAGCGAGGAAGTTTTGAAGAAAGAGATCGCTCAGCGAATGGGCGAGATGATGGCATCCGGCGAAGCAGTTCCGATCACCGAACTAGAAGGCGTCACGCCGAACCAGGCAGAAACGCTTGCTGAGAAGGGGATCGAAGACGTTGAGGCCCTGGCTGCAACATCGCTTGATAACCTGGTCGATTATCTCGACCTCACGTTCGATCAAGCCCAGGCGATCCTTGATGCGGCAAACGCCATTGTTCAGGCTAAGGAAACGCAGGTCGGCGGTGCGGCGGAAGTTGAAGTGCCTGAGACCGAGGGTGATGAGTCGGCTGAAACGATTGCCGAAGAACAGACGGCGGATGCGGTTTCGGAATCTGATGCTGAATCCGCTGATGAAGCTCCGCTAGCCGAAGCTCCGGTTGAGGAAACCGCTGCCGACGAGCCCGATGCGGAAGTTACCGGAGAGTCCGCTGATGCCGAAGCCGCGGTGACCGACGAAGCAGAGGTCGGTGACGAAGAAAGCGGCGAAACCTTGATCGCCGAACCGGAAGCCGAGATGGCGGACGGTACCGTAGCAGACGACGAAGCTGCGGAACAGAAAGAAGGCTAGACGGCGAAACCTGATATCGGTGGCCGCCGTTATGGTGGCTGGCTGCGGTGCCGGATCATGAGCCGGTAGCCGTGCGTTTATTGGAAAGATTATGCCAATTGGTAAGAAAATACGTGTTTATGACCTCGCCCGTGAGGTGAAGCAAGACACGAAGCGAGTTATGGAGGATCTGCGCCGCGAGGGTGCTGATATTAGTGTGCCTTCTAATTCCGTGAGCGCGGAACTCGCTGACAAGGT
Source organism: Pyrinomonadales bacterium (assembly GCA_038212935.1). Taxonomy (GTDB): domain Bacteria; phylum Acidobacteriota; class Blastocatellia; order Pyrinomonadales; family Pyrinomonadaceae; genus OLB17. The sequence goes on from JBBQTV010000087.1 coordinate 12,222, forward strand.
GCGTTTGAGGTATTTCCCGAAGGCTGACCCTTCGCCGAAGCGTGCGATCAAGGTCATTAAGGCTAAAGTCATCAAGAAGGCGGCGAAAGAGACAGAATCTGTCGAAGAAACGCCCGATGAAGCGGCTGAGACGCCGGAAGCACCGCAGGAAGCCGCCGAACCGACACCGACGAAAACGGTCAAGACTCTAAAGGCTAAGAAAATCCCGGCCGAGGAGGCGCCTGAGCCCGAAGAAGAGCTGAAGACGAAGGCTGATTCCGGAGTCCGCAAGGTTCTGAAGAAGCGTGCGGTCAAGGAAGAAGATGATGTCGCCCCGATCGTCGAAACTCCCGGTGCCGAGGAACCTTCGGCCGAGGATGAAGCGGCGGACGAAGCCGAAACTGCTCCGGCAGCGGCCTCTGAAAGCAAGGGCGATACGGCCGAAACTGCCCCCGCGACGGAAGGACCCAAGAAGCGGATACTTCGCCCGACCGGAACGCAGATCAAGCAGCTGACTCTGACGCGTGACGCACTACAGAAAGGCGTGAAGCCCGGCGAACGTGTTACCTCCGAACAGCCAACCAAGACCGGCAAGCTAAATGTTGATCCGAAGACCGGACGCGGGCGCCGAGGCGACTTTCGCGGGACGCCGGGTGAGACGTCTACTCCGAAACTAAATTATACGCCTCCGGCAGATAATCGCCGTCGGCCCGGCCGTTCGGGCGGGCGAAAAGGCAAAGGTGCGGATCGCGGCCGATTTGCTGACCGCGAGGTCGATGTGCCGCGCCAACGTACGATCGAAGAACGTGTGCTCGCACAGGTCGGCCGTAAAGAGGGCGATGAACTCAAGCAGATCCGCCTTGTCGAAGGAGCGACGGTTCGTGAGTACGCCGAGGCGCTCGGCATCACCCCTCGTGACATCGTTCAGCTTCTTATCAAACGTGGTGTTTTCGCAACACTTAACCAACCGATCGGTGACAACCTTGCTATCGAACTTGCCCTTGACTATGGTGTCGAACTTTCCTTCGTCCCGTTCGAAGAAATGGTCATCGAGCAGGAATTCGAAGAACTCATAGCCGCTGATGCAGACGACGTTGAATTGACGCGTGCTCCTGTCATCACCGTTATGGGCCACGTTGACCACGGTAAGACATCTCTTCTTGACGCGATCCGTTCGGAAAATGTTGCCGAAGGAGAAGCGGGCGGAATTACGCAGCACATTGGTGCTTACAGCGTTATGGTCCCGAATCCGGAAACGCCGGACGAACTTCGCCGCGTTGTGTTTCTAGACACGCCGGGCCACGAAGCGTTTACGATGATGCGTGCCCGCGGCGCGAAGGCAACGGACATTGTTATTTTGGTCGTAGCGGCCGATGACGGCGTGATGCCGCAGACGATCGAGGCGGTCGAACACTCGAAGGCAGCCAAAGTGCCGATAATCGTTGCGATAAATAAGATAGACAAACCGGGAGCGAATCCCGATAAGGTCAAACAGGGGCTCGCCGGACTCGGATTGCAGCCCGTAGAATGGGGCGGC
>JBBQTV010000088.1:0-13638 GCA_038212935.1 Pyrinomonadales bacterium
CTCTCTAGGCGTTGCGTCGAATGCTCACGAGTTGGTTGGGGTGGATCAAGTTAAACCGTTGGGCGATCTCGGTTGGCATCTGGTACGAGTCCGGGACGCCAGATCGCTTGCTTCCGTCGAAGCTGCGTATCGAAGCCTACCCTCCGTCGTCGAGGTTCAGCGAAACTTCTATTATCAGCTTCATGCGGTCCCGAATGATCCTCAGTTCTCAAACTCAGGTATGTATGGCCTGACAAAGATCTCGGCACCTGACGCTTGGGACATCACGACCGGCAGTCCATCGGTCGTGGTTGCAAATATCGACACAGGAATGAGGCTGACCCACGAAGATCTTGCGGCAAATATCTGGACCAACTCTGGCGAGATACCGGGTAACGGCATCGATGATGATGGTAACGGCTTTATTGACGACGTCCACGGCTGGGACTTTCGTTATGATGATAATGACCCTTCGGACGAGCACGGCCACGGCACCCATGTTGGCGGGACGATCGGAGCGGTCGGAAACAATGGGTTAGGCGTTGTCGGTGTTAACTGGAACGTTAAGCTGATGGTCATCAAGATCTACAGCCAGGCCGCCAACGACACAACTTCGGCTATGCTCATCGAGGCATACAACTATGTGCGTATGATGAAGGAAAGGGGCATCAATATCCGCGTTACAAATAACTCATATGGTGGCTGCAACGAAGCTTGCGGCTACGATCAGGCAACAAAGGATGCGATCGACGCACTAGGCGACGCTGGAGTGTTAAATGTCTTCTCGGCTGGAAATTCGGGGGTAAATACTGACATCACGCCATTCTATCCAGGCAGTTATGATTCGCCCAGCATTTTGAATGTAGCGTCTTCGACATCGACGGATGCTCGTTCCGGCTTTTCAAATTACGGTTTCAATTCGGTCGATCTTGCAGCTCCGGGCTCCGGAATATTTAGCACGCGATTCAACACCAATTCTTCTTATGGAAATAGTAGCGGAACGTCGATGTCGGCTCCGCACGTGTCGGGTGCCGCGGCGTTGCTTGCGGCACATCGACCAGATCTAAATGCGGGCTCGCTGAAGGCGACCCTGATGAACTCTGCTGATCCGCTCAAAACGTTTGAAGGGCTCATAAGGACGGGAGGGAGGTTAAATGTGTTCAATGCCTTGCAGAATCCGTCTGTGTGTTCTAATGTTCCTTCGGTCAAATCAATATTTGCTCCGACCAAAGGCGGCGTATTCAGTATCGAAATTGCGACAGCGGCTAACTGTTCATATTCCGTGAATAAAAATGTGCCGTGGATACGAATATTGAACCCTTCTGCGATGGACGGTCCATCTTCAGTCCAGATCCAGATTGCGGTAAATAGCACCGTTTCCCGTTCTGGGCTGGTACATATTGGCGATACCGTTGTAACGGTGTCTCAGTCTCGAGGCGGAGTGAAGTAGGATTTTTTGTACGGCGGTCCAACTTTCTTGGGTTCTAGGACGTCTAATTGATCGTCAAGCCGCGTGAATTCTGAAAATAATGGGCTAATCGGAATTTTTGTTTAATCGATGGGTGGAGGTCCGTTCATCTTGCATTATTTGATTGTAAAGTAGTATCTTTAGGTTCCGCGCTTAGCACGGATGTTTACATCAGAATCAGACGAATTTATAGGAAATAACAATGAGAAAGTGTTTTACCGTCGGGCGGGTCCCGCAGATCATATCCGCAATTTTACTCTTAAGCGTAGCTGGTTTTGGGCAGCTTTCCCTTAGGACGGCGTTGGATTCTGACGGCGACGGAAAAGCCGACTATTTTATCTTTCGACCCAGCAATAATGTATGGTACATAAATAAAAGTGGGGGCGGCGTCTCATTCCAGACTTTTGGTCTAGCAAATGAAGATTTCATGACGCCCGGCGACTACGACGGTGATGGTAAGGGCGATATTGCTGTTTGGCGGGATTCTACGGGCGTATGGTTTTGGCTTCGAAGTTCGGACAGCACGTTCGGCGCTGTCCAGTTCGGGCTAACGGGCGATGAACCCGTTGCCAGAGATTATGACGGTGATGGCAAGACGGATCTAGCTGTGGTCCGCCGATCAAATGGAGCCATGATCTGGTACGTTCTTCGTAGTTCCGACGGTGGTTTCGTGGCATCGCAGTTTGGAGTAAGCACCGATTTTACTGCACCCGGTGATTATGACGGCGACGGAAAGTTTGATTTCGCCGTTCAACGGGCGGGGGCGACCCCGACAGCACAGGGAACCTTTTACGCGTTGCTCAGCGGTGGTGGAGTTCAGGTCACATCCTTTGGGTTCGGTAGCGATCTTGTAGTTCCTGGGGATTACGATGGCGACGGGAAAACGGATGTCGCCGTGGTCCGTGAGGGCTCGACGCCAGATTCAAACCTCGTTTGGTATATTCTCCGCAGTAGTGACGGAGGCCTTACGGCCGCCACCTTCGGACTTACCGGAACAGATCTACTTACTCAGAATGATTACGATGGCGACGGAAAGACAGACATCGCTGTGTGGCGAAATTCGACAGGAGAGTTTTACATCTTTCGGACGACCGATGGGGGGTTGACCGTATTCCAGTGGGGTTCGCCGAATGACTTCCCCGTGGCCAGTTACGATACTCATTGATTCCTTTTAGAAAGTTAAAGACTAGCGGTCGGGGGCGTTCTCCCGGCCGTTTTTGTTAATATTGACTCACCGTAGTAACTTTGAGCATGGTTCTGCATGACAAACTTAAAGAAACATATTGAAGATTTTGCCGGCACAAAAATAGCGGTGATCGGCGATCTTGTTGCAGATCAATTTTTATACGGAACAATAAGCCGCGTGTCGCGAGAGGCTCCGGTTCTTATCTTGCGCCATGACGAAACGGAGACGCGGCCTGGCGGTGCGGGAAACGCCGCGGCAAATATAGTTGCTCTAGGAGCAACACCGCTTCTTTTTGGTTTGGCCGGAACAGACGAAAGTGCGGATTTACTATCAAAAGCTTTAACGGAACGCGGCATCGAATTGAACGGAATTGTTTTTGAGGCGGCGATCAAAACCACCACCAAGGTTCGAGTCCACGCCGGTCAACACTACGCTCCTCGGCAGCAAGTTATACGGATCGACCATGAACATCAGGGCGATATAGATTCCGAGATCCGCAGTCGACTAATTGCATCTGTAGAAGCCAGGGTACGCGAATGCAGAGCAGTCATCGTATCAGACTATGGCTATGGCTTGGTCGAGGCTAAAATGTTTCGCGTTTTAGAAATGATATGTAGCGAGCAGGGAATCCCACTTCTTGTAGATTCGAGATTCTCACTTAGTAACTTTACCGGAGCCACGGCTGCAACACCAAATCAGGAAGAGGTAGAGCAGATTCTCGGCAATGGATTTTCGGAGGCAGACTGCGTTCGGCTTGCTGAAGACCTTAGAATGGAGGCTTTTCTTGTCACATGCGGCAACCAAGGAATGCTATTGATAGCGAACGGGAAGACGTTAAAGTTGCCGGCTGTCGGCTCAACGACACCAGTCGATGTGACCGGAGCAGGGGACACCGTCATATCTGTTTTTGCCTTGGGTATCGCGTCGGGGCTCGACTACGCAGACGCCGCTCGAATTGCCAACCACGCCGGAGGAATAGTTGTGATGAAAAAAGGTACTGCATCTGTAACGGCCTCCGAGTTGGTCGACTCCATAGAACGGGAAAATGCTTCGATATCCGAGGCCGCTCGTTGATGGATGACAAAGATATGAGATCAGCGATAACTTTGAGGCTTGATCGTCTCCAATCATTGATCGCGGAACGCAGAAATGCGGGTGAAAAAATAATCTTGGCTAATGGGTGCTTCGACCTTTTTCATGTCGGGCACGTCAGGTATCTTGCCGGTGCAAAAGGCCTTGGTGGGTTCCTTATCGTCGGTGTCAATTCGGATATCCAGGTTCGTCGGCTGAAGGGTGCGGGCCGCCCCTTTATGCCCGCCGAAGAGCGAGCGGAAATGGTGGCCGCATTCAGATTTGTTGATGCAGTCACGATCTTTGATGAACCTACCGTCGAACAATTGATCAGGACGATCCGGCCAGATTTTCACGCAAAAGGAACAGACTATTCTGCGGATACTGTACCGGAACGCGAAATCGTAAGAGAATGCGGCGGACAGATAGCTATAGTCGGCGATCCAAAGGATCATTCCTCAACTGAGATGATCAAGAAGACCGGAATATCTCTCGACATTTCCGATGAAGAAGCACTGCCGGATCACAAGACGAAATGTACGGATCCCGAAACAAAACCGATCTGATTCTAGAAGTTTGGGAGGGGCTCGATTGCGAAACGGTCGGCGAATCCGATATAAAGGCAATTGAGAATGCCTTGAAGGAGCGATTTGGCGAAGCCGCTATCGATTCGCCGATGAAAATTGCTCGCCTGCTGGCCGACGAGGGAGCAGAGCTTCGTCACGCGGAGATAATGACGCTTCATATCGAGCGGTCGGCAAACCGGCCGTATGAAGCGTCGATGTTGAATCTCTTAGACTTATCGAATTTGGAAACCACGGCAAGATCTCTTCGACGGGCAGAAAACTTGCGGCGACGATTTGAGATTGACGCGGATAAAGAAGGCCTTCGGTTACTCCGCAAATTAGTTCTTGATGCAAGACAGGAAATAAAGGCATTGAGCGGCGAAACTTACGGCGACCGGCCCGAAGCTGACGAGATTTCCGAATGGCTGATGATCTGGCTAGGCTCAACTTCCATTTTCGAAAGTTGGCTGCAGCTTCGAATACATTCGGGCGACTTCATCCGCCGCTTTGGCAAGCGTTTCTAGATCAAACCATTATTCTATGCGTCGTTTTTTTGCTACACCTGACCAATTTGAAAATAATGAGGTCGTGTTGGACGACGGCGAAACTCGACACCTTCGCGATGTTCTCCGACTGGGTACCGGAGATATTGTGCGCGTTTTCGACGGGGCGGGAAAAGAGTTCGAGTGCTGCGTGAAAGAGGTCAAAAAGAAGCGTTCGCTTCTGCACGTGCTCGCCGAAGTCGAGCCAAGTGCCCTGGAGTCTCCGTTACCCCTGACCTTGGCCGCGGCCGTAACTCCCGCCGAAAAATTCGACCTTGTGGTTCAAAAGGCAGTGGAACTTGGTGTTTTCGAGCTTCAACCGCTGATCTCCTCCCGAACCGAGGTTAAGTTTGACGCTGCATCAAAGCGCACGGGTCGCTGGACGAAGATAGTCTTTGAAGCGTCCAAACAATGCGGCAGGGCGCACTTAATGAAGGTCAACCCACCGAAACATTTGCATGATCTGTTCACATCAGAGTCCCGCAATTCCAATATTTTGTTTTTTAGCGAACGTGATGGCGAAAGAAAACTTCCGGTTAGGCTTTATCCCGCCGCTACGATAGTTGTCGGTCCAAAAGGGGGGTGGGACGACCGCGAAATCGAGAATGCCCGTGCATCAAATTGGTCAATCGTTACTTTCGGCGGGCGAATACTTAGAGCTGAAACGGCGGCTATCGCCCTTACGTCGATCGTTCAACACCGCTTTGGCGACCTGAATTAGATCTCATCCGTAGCCACCCGGGGACGATAAAAAGCCTCTCCGCGCTTCGTTAGATTTGCCTTACTCCCCATTGTTTGGATCACCGACTCGAGAACCTTTTTATTACTTAACTTGAAACTAACGATTCCTCGAACGTCCACGTCTGGATCTTCAAACTGAATGATCAAATATCGTCGCTTTTCTTTCAGGAGGCCTGCGAGGCCTGCCCCCGGAAGGGGGATATGCCGTACGACATTACCGGTTGTCGACGTCACCGATTTAGATTGGGGATAGATCACCATAAAGGCATTATAGGCGATGGAAAATTTTTCCTTTTGATCTTTCCCGTGAAACACAACACGCTTATTCTCATCATCGAATCGAAGGGTTCCGGATTCTTTCGTGCTATACCCGAACATACCGCCCTCATATTTTGCTTCGAATGACGGTGTCGAAGGCACCGAAGTAGCTGTACTTGTGGTAGGTGGACCCACAGGACGCATTTGGCCAAAGGAAAACGCAGATAGGACCAGTATAAGACCGATGAGCACACTAAACCGTTTCATTATTAGAACTCCTTCTTGAAAGCTGTCGGCTACTAGGACGCAACGATCTGGCTCAGCGTTGTCACCTTGCTGCAGAAACTTCCACTTCTCGCCGGTATGCCAATATTCGGCTTTCAGCGATGGTCACATAATCAGCTGAGATCTCAGATCCAAACCACTGCCGCCCCGTGATTTCCGCCACCTTACCGGTCGTACCGCTGCCCATAAAGCAGTCATAAACCAGGTCCCCCTCATTCGTCCAGGTTAGGATCTGATCCTGGACAAGTTGCTCGGGAAATATCGCTGGATGTTCAAACGCTATCTTGTCCTTAGAGCTGGACGTACCCACATTGTAGAAGAAGATATTATTCACCTTTCGTTCTTTCGGAGCGACGTGGTCGTGAGCCAGGTCATTCCTGCCCACCTTCGTGATCCTAAAAGACTTAAAGGCCTTTTCTTGTTTAATGGGCTGCATCAACGGATTGAACGTCTTCGGCTGACCCTTCGAGAAACAAAATATATATTCAAAACACTGCCTATAGCGTTTACCGCAGTCACTCGGTATCGGGTTGTTTTTGGCATAGATCATTGTGTCATGGACCCGAAAACCCGCTGCCTCAAATGTCAGGGCGTGTTTGAAGCTGGATAAGGTCTCGCTCCCATTGACAGTCCGATCACCCACGACCCAAACTACGACGCCGCCTTCGTTGGTCTTCGCAAACAACGCCTTGGCGATCTCTTCGACTGGGAAATGATAACCGTTGTAGTCCCGAAGGTCGTCATATGGCGGACTCGTGATCGTCATATCGATAACGTTATCAGGAACCCTCGACAAGGTGTCTAAACAGTTCTCTCCATATATTTTCTTTAGATCGATCATCTGATCAAGCCCGGTTCGCCCCAAATGTGCTTTGCCATTTGATCGAGTTCCTAATTACCGATAATCGCTCCCCGTCAGCAGCCTCACAGTTTTGACGAAGCTCTTCAATGATCGCATTAAGCAACGGAGCGGCAAATGCTCCAGAATGCATCATTAGTTGAGGGTAATAACCTAATCGTATCCCCCCTAGATCGCTCCTGTGAAAATTCATAACTTCATCCGTAGCCATCTTGGTCACATCGCACGCTGCTGGTACAACCAATCTCGGCACTGAGTGTACACACTCGCCGATCTGTGAGGTGGTCCCGAGTAATATAACACCTAGTAATATCCCCTGTTCATTGAGAATGTCAGGCGAGAAGTTCTCGATCATCGGTTTGGGGCTCAACCGCGGTCCAAAACTCATGTAATCAGGATTTATCAGCGTGGAATCATAAATTACACCGACAGGTTTCTGATGTCCGACGTCGATCGAAACAAACTGCCCAAATCCGTAATCTTCGGCGTTGGGTGGAGACGCGCTATCAAGACCATCGATCACCCGCGCAGTATAATCGATATGAGAATTTGATCCTACGACCTTGGCAATCTTCATAGAACTATAGATTTACTCAGGTTAAGAGCCGCCGCCGATCGTCGGAATGTAATATAGTAACCACCAAAAGAATATCTGCATAGCAAGAACCGGAATACTTAGACCGATCGTCGATAAGGCGAGTTTGCCGCCGCCAACCTCCGGCCTTGATACTGCGGCCAAAAGGCCTGCAAGCCCGATAAGCATTGTGACTGGAACGAAAATTATACCGAGATAGGGTACGAATGAGTACACCAAACAGGCCCACGCCATCTGAGACGCACCGTTCCTTTCAGCCCTCTCGAACAATGATCTTGAGTTTGCCATATCGAGAGAATTTGCGACCAAAGCGGTGCGTTGAAGTCTATATGACGAACGAATCACATCCAAGGGCTGATAGTCTTCGGATAAGAGTTTTCCGCATACGGTACAGTATTGGAGGTGATTCGCACCTGAATCCGCACCGCAGGCCGAACATCTGAGAATCTTATCGTCGTCGACGTTTACTCGCATCTTTCCGGCTGACTCCAAACTCTAGTTTTTCACGTTTGGCAAATCGCTGTAAAGCTCCAAAAAAACTTTCGCGGTCGCGTGAAGAGATCACTGCCGTCTGATCGGCTGATTCAAGTGCATAAGGGTAACCCAGTCCGATTACGCATTCTGCTCTAACCACGTCAATAACCTCTGACAACAATCCGCCCCTACACACCCATACGGGCAGGTCGACCCGGGCCGGAGGACCGGTCGACGACGTCCTGAGGTAAACGAACCCCACCGACGTGGAACCAGTTCCTTTGTCAACGAAAGAATCGAGGCCCCGTCTAAACGAGTGGAAATAAGTCGTTCGATCGCCCCAATGTTCGAGCAATCTTCTCCCATCGGGCAACCGAGTATTTAGAAATGATCCGTCAAATAAGGCAAGATCTGACGGCGCAACTTCACCTACGACGCTTTGCAGCAATGTGACGATATCACGAGCAAAACTGCGATCTATATACCCCACAACTGGAACCCTGCACTCCATCGATGTCTGGACCAGATCGACCGTTGCTTTCACAAGACTCTTCTGCAGACCCTTTTGCGAGAATGGAACGAGGAGTGGATTGTCAAAGAAGGCCAACGGCATTCGCTCCCCGCGTTCTGACCAACCACGCGCCTTCTTAAGAAACGTCGTGAGCTTTTCGACTTCACCGAGATATCGCTGTTCCTCTACGCGAATGTCCGCGTTCATGGGCTCTTCCTGATCGCGGATCAGATCCTCTGGCGTAAGTAATTTGACGACTGAACCTTTTTCGTATGGCTTAGTCGAATCGTGAGGATTCTCAAACCAACCGATCTGAACAGCTGCAACAGGTATCGATGTTTCATTTCCGGAGTATATCTGACTTCCATCCGCAGCAAACGTTACCCTTCCCGATAGTATCGTCTGTGTCCACTCACGAGCTGCTTCATGATTCCTCCAAGACACGCCGAAACGAGAATCGATCGAACCATTCTCAAAAAATTCATCGTCAGGAACCGCACCTATATTGCCTTCTTTGATTCGATTCTCATCAAAGGCATTTCGGCCGAGTGAGGCAATACGATCAAGAGCTTTTTGAAAAGAGATCGCTTCCTGAGATTCGCGTCGCGCAAACGTGCGGAGGTCGTCTGCCCTTTTCTCGAACTGATCTCCTAATTGGCCTCGAAATAACATTAGGGGTCGTCGTCAGAACTCCCACATTTCCAAAAATTTTTCGATGTGGGGCTGATCCGGTCGAGCTGCTGTCTCTTCGAGAAATGCACGAAATTGTCCTTGCTCATCGATATAGTCTTCTTCCGCAATCTTTCCTGCGAAGTAAGCGATTCGCAGCCACAGCAGGTATGTGTTTAACGTATCCGTCTGGTTGTATTCAATGATCCTTTTAAGATCGCCGTCCAACCAAAGGTCGACCACCTGATCACCGGCAATATCTATCTTGCCCGGAAATCCGCAAAGCACCGCTAGATCGTTCAACCTCGGGGCCATCGCAGACCTGGAAAAACACTGAAGGAGATCAAGATGCCATTCACCAAACTTTCCGTCAAAGTAGTCTCTCCCATCCCAGGGTTTGGCAGGTCGCCTACAGAATGCCGGAGCCGAGACCTCGTTGACGATCCCTCGCTGAATGAGAACTTGGATATCTGATTCGGCTGAATTAAACCCAACGAGTTGCGGATCCCTTTCGCCCACCCAATGAAGGAAGCGGTCGATTATATATGCTTCATTCATTTCGGAGGGGTCTAGCGGTAGTTTTGGCAAGGAATGTATTGCAAAGTCGATCCGCTTTTCACCATCGCGAAACACTACGTTTCGCGACAGGAATGCGATCGAGACGACCCGCGAAAAAAGGTATTTGACAAAAGGCCTTGGACAATTTTCAACGTCAAATCCTTTGGTTTCTCGCCAAAGATGCTCGATAGCCTCTAGCTCGGTCGTTTCTGCGGGGAGATTGTAGATCCGCGTGGAAGCAATTGCGTCCGGCACCCACTCAAGATCAAAGAACCACGTACGTTCGTGAATATCATGTTTAAGCATCCGAGTGTGATTATACCTGACACGGGCTTTCACCTCACGCGGATACATCGATACTTGGATATAAGGCGTCTGGCCATAATTCGACATACGATTCCGCAAAAACGCAAACCAAATGGTATCTCCTAACACGCCCGGGGAGCGCCCACTTCTGTCCAACTCGTTGTAAACAGGAGTACTTACATGTATGGCACGAGCGTTGCTTATTTCTTCCCTAAGAAAGCAAAGGCTTTCGAAACACATAGGGGAGAGAAAGAAATGATGAAAAGATATTTTGCAGCTTTTGTGATGATGGCAATGATGGCGGTAATGGTCCCGCTCATGGCGACGAATGCGGATGCTCAAACACGGCGATATCGTGCCCCGAAGCAAAGTACTTACGACAAGCATCGTAACCTGATCAATATAGGAATTGGTGCGGGTGCGGGTGCTTTGATCGGTGCGATTGCAAAAGGCAAAAAAGGTGCGTTGATCGGCGCAGCCGCCGGAGCAGGTGGTGGAGCACTTTACACTTATGTCTTCAATCCGAAGAGCAAGCGATATGAACGCCGCTATTTCCGACGCAACTAACTAGATTAATTGAACGAACAACCGGGGAGGCTAGCCGCCATCGATTGAAAGATCGGTGGCGGTTTCCATGTTCGTATAACGTTCACTCTATTTGCACTCAATCCTGGCTCCAATTAGATAAAGAACCGAATGTTCACCCGCTACCTTGGCAGAGTGCCGCTCATTCGCAGGAACAAAGTCACGGTCACCGGCTTCGAGGACAAATCGCCCTCCGTTTTCAATAGTGATCTCCATCGAGCCCGATACAATCCAATGTGACTGCTCTTCCGGATGGCTGTGTCCGCCATAACTTTTCCCCGGCCCGTCGCACCACTGAAATACCGTGTATCCTTCACGGACGAGCTCATAACGTAACATCGCTGGGTTCGGCGGATACGGATGCGGCCATCGCTCTATCATATATTCGTTCAACATAAGTTCAATTTTATAACAACGAGAAAAACGCCCCAATCGGTGGGACGTTTTTGTTTGAACACAAAAGGAGCTCAGAAGATCTTATAGTCTATACCGGAGAATTCCGCCAACGCCGTCCATTTTTGAGAAAACAGGATGGTCTTGAACGATCTCGACGTCGGCCGACGTCGTCGTGGCGAGGCGAATTAGTTCTTCGCGAACTTCTTCGTTCAGATTTGTCGAATCGGGATCAAGCAAAAGAGTTTCCACCTGGCCGTTTTCAAGCGCCCGGAGGGTGGCCCCTACACCTGCGACCCCAAGACCATTTCCACGGACGGCGTCCACAAGTTGATCCGCCGCACTATTCCCAATGTTCTCTTCGATGTGATCGAGCATTTCTGCGATCTCAGCCTTAATCTCATTTCGAGTCGCATTGATATCGATCCTCAAGACATCCTCCTGCAAGAGTTCTTTTATCTGGGGCGAGACATTTTCTGACAAACGGGATGTCGAAGCTTCGTCACCAGCCGCAATCACAGCCCGAGCATCAACCTTCCTTACGAGTTTCTCGAGTTGAGAAGCAATTTCTTCTGAAAAATCTTCTTTATTGTTGTCAATATTCCGCTGATACTTCATTTGCTTCCAGCCGCCGACAGAAGTTTGGGTATAGAACTTCTTGTTGTCATCATTTGGCCCCGTATATTCTTGAAGCTTGCCTGATCGGGTTACGAAGAATCGAGCAGTGTTCGAGTCGATGACTGCGACAACTGTCGTGTCGTGTTCGTCAAGCATTTTCACGAACTGGAACAAAGAAGGCCGATTCCCGACAAGCACTTCGTTTTCGAGTTCGATACCGACCTCAGCTGTTTCCCAAATGTCCGCTGCCGAACATGCGAAGATGATCACGCCTTGAGCATCATCTGATAATTCGTCCCTCAAAAAATTGTCGATCTTCTCCCGATCTGCGAGAAACGAATCGAGCTGGTCGCCACGCGGACCGAACGTTTTTTCGATCTCATTCAGTCGATCGCGGAGCACCGTCTCTCCTGACCGAAGGGCGGGATTGTTCCCGGTGGCCTGCGGTCGCATATCCAAGTAGATGCTCAGCACGGGCATGTCAGTAGGTTCAACTTCAGCCAGCCGCCTCAGCAATTCATTGTCTGTAGTCTTCTCATTCCTTGTTTGTGCGGTCTTTGCCATCAGTCTGATTCTCCTTTATTTGCCTTTCTATCTATATCAGGAAGATCGTCCAAAACTTCAGTCATGGTTCTTCCTGATTTCTCGTGGTCGCCGTGTGCTCCGTGGACCTTAGACGCTGCCGGCACCGTGTCGCGACCGTGGCGTGACGAGTCTTGTTTCTTTGCCGAAGACTGCTTTCCTTCTTTGTTTGACTGCTGTTTACTCATAATTTCCTCATTCATCTCTGTTCGCTACTCATTGCTCGACGAATTGGCCGATTCGTTAATACTGCCGGTACTTTCGTCATCAAACTCTTGTTGTTCCTTCCCAGAACCCGGTACGAACTCAGAATCATTTTCCCGTTTTTGTGCCTGTGTATACTTCTGCTTGTGAATCTCCTGTACCACATCCTGGCCTGGACGCTCGCGTCCCGCTGTCTTGTAATGATCAGGATTCACATTGTTTTTTGTTCCCATTATTTCCTCCACTATCTGTACCGAATAAATACATTCGACGTCGTCGGGCGAATCGAATCGCAACGAAATCGATTACTTTTACATGTACCCCTAGATGTTGCAATCGCCGAGCCAAAAAAAGCCCGAAGCTTGTCTGGCTTCGGGCAAGGAGGTTAAGTGTCGAAGGAATCAGAAAGTGTAGGTATTTGAAGAGATCATAACCTCGGCGATCCGCTGACGAGCCGCCACCGTATTGATCGGCGAATTATTCTTTGTAAAACGCTTCAGAGCGACTAGCAGCGTTCTGCCTTCGTCGCCTTCTGCAATAGCAGCGATCGTGTTCCTGGCTTTAGATTCGATCCGCTGGATCGCGTCATTGCAGAAGACGCCTGCCATATCAATGTAGCGGCCCGCGGCGGCGTCGCCGTTCTTTTCGGCGTACTTTTTAGCCCGCAAAATAGCCGTCTCCATCTGATAGGCGTCCATGATGATGTCAGCGCAATTGATCAGTACTTCCTGCTGATCGCTGAGTCCCATCATATATTTTTGTGCCGCCGTGCCAAGCACCATGAGGGCGATTTTTTTGGCGTTTACCGCGAGTTTCATTTCGGCCGCGAGCAGGCTGGTGTCTTCATCAAAGGACATCTGGGGATTGAGTATTTCGTCCTGCAAGGCCTTTGCTGCCTGAAGCAGACCGATCTTTCCTTTCATGGCTCGCTTCATCAGTTGGCCCGGGATCAGCATTCGGTTGATCTCATTTGTGCCCTCAAAGATGCGATTGATGCGTGAGTCGCGATACGCCTTTTCAGCCGGATAATCGGCGGAATAGCCGTAGCCGCCATAGATCTGGACCATTTCATCTACAACATAGTCAAGAGCTTCGGAGCACGCGACCTTGTTGATCGAGGATTCAACGGCATATTCTTCGATCGACTGGAGTTTCTTCTCGTTATCCGCACCATCACCGATCAGAGCG
>JBBQTV010000089.1:0-13547 GCA_038212935.1 Pyrinomonadales bacterium
GAGGAACCTCAGTTGATCATCGACGATCTCCTCGTCGATCTCCGTGATTCGGACCGTATCTATGCTTCCGGCCATCGCCACAAGGCTGCCGGCGGTTTCTTTATGTCAAAGGACGGCGGCCGTACGTGGAAGGAAGCTAAGGAACTTCGCAAAGAGGCGATACATGCGATGACGCAGTCGCCCAGCGACCCCGATCTGCTTTTTGTCGGAACACCCGACGGCGTCTGGCTCTCAAAAGACTCTGGCGATAGCTGGGAAAAGATTTCTTCGGAGTCGATGCCTATCAACGTAAATTCACTTGCGATCGATCCGCTAGCCCCGACAACCATTTATGCCGGAACCTGGTGGCGTCCATATAAATCTACCGACAACGGCCAGAGTTGGCGTCTTATAAAAGACGGCATGATTGACGATTCTGACATTTTCGCTATCACCATCAACGAGAAGAATCGCAACCACATCATCGCTTCCGCCTGCAGCGGTATCTACGAATCGATGAACGGCGGCGAAAAGTGGCGAAAGATCCAGGGCATTCCCTCGACCTCGCGCCGAACGCGTGATATTGTCCAGCATCCTTCGCGTCCGGGAACGGTTTACGCCGCGACGACCGAAGGCTTTTGGATGTCGGTAAACGGCGGTGCTACGTGGAGCATGACGACGGCGAAATCGTTGGAGATCAATTCGATTGCTGTCCATCCGGAAGCGCCGGATCGGGTCATCATCGGCACAAACAATAACGGCGTTATGATCTCGACCGATGCCGGGCGTAACTTCTCGCAGGCTAACCAGAGCTTCAGCAGCCGCTTTGCTTACTCGATAACGCCGGACATCGCTCAGCCGGGCCGGCTTTACGCAACAACGCACAACACGGCATCCAGCGGTGGTTTCTTTTTCACCAGCAGCGATGGCGGTGCAACCTGGACGACCGGCCGCGGTTTGGATATGAACCAGATCGCTCCGTTTGCCGTTTTGCAGGATCGAGTCGATCCGAACCGAATGTTCCTGGGAACGAACCTCGGCCTTCATCGTTCGCTTGACCGTGGACAGACGTGGAATTTACTTGCTGCACCGAAACCGGCGCCGGCACGCCGAATGACCGCTGCCCAGCGCAGGGCGGCCGCAGCTGCAGCCGCGAAGGCCAAAGCCGCTGCTGCAGATGAACCTAAGCTTGTTCCTGCCCTGACCGAGGGCGTAAAGGTGCTTGCCCATACCGAAGACGATAAGAACGGCATCTTTGCTGCCACTGACCAGGGCCTTTATCGTTCCTACGACATTGCAAAGGGGTGGGAGAAGCTTGAGTTCGGAGCGGAGATGAATGCGAATGTTTTCGCGATCCATGCATCGCCGCTGGTTCCGGGCACGATCTGGGTCGGAACTGCGACGTCTGGTGTGATCGTCTCGCGCGATGACGGCAAAACATGGGAACGCGTCGGCGGCAAAGATTCTCCGCCGGTAAACATACCTGTTACGGCCATAGCAACTGACCCGAAGCGTCCGAATTATATTTATGTTGGTACGACTCAATCGCTTTATCTGAGCCGTGACGGCGGCCGAACATGGGTCAGACGCGGCGGCAACCTTCCGCTTGGCAAATATACAAGCATCTTGATCGATCCCGACAACACCGATGAGATATTTGTCTCAAGCGCCCTCGAATCCGATGGCGGTGTCTATTACTCGAGCAACGCCGGAATGCAGTGGACCCGCGTCGATTCACGGGACATGAGCGTGCCGAGTCGGCGTGTGTGGGCGATGGCGTTCGACCCGGCCGACCCCAAGCGGATCTTTGCCGCATCCCATTCGTCAGGCATCTATCGCATTGACCGCCTCGAATCAGTTGCCGACGCCGACAAGCCTAAGGAAGTCGCGGCGAACTAACAGCGAGGCCGAAACACTCTTCAGCCTCTGCGTAAAACTCAGCGAACCCGGCGTTGATTATAGGTCAAACGCTGCGATCGCCGGGTTCGCGCAGAGGCTTTGTCGTTGAATGCCACTCGTTTCGGCAACCTCCTTTTCTTTTCAATTTGGAACTTCGCGGTGTCACCACTATAATTTTCTCATCGAGGGAGATCAAAGAGTGCAGCAACAAATAGCCTGTCCGGCCGCAAGCGGCAGAACATCGTTTTCAATTGAAAGTTTGCCGTTCGCTGATGTCCCCGGGCAGTCAAAGCTGTTCGTCGAATATCAAAGCGATCCGCTTTCCTTAATAAGATATTACCCGAACGCCGTCCGAAGCCACGCCGATATTGCCTCTCGCATTCCTGAAGTTCTCAAAAACCATGTTGCCGACCGCAATGTGCTTTGTGACGCGCTTGAGGAGATGAACCAAAAGTTCGGCGCGACACAGGCTACGCTCGATAATATTGCGCTTCTCCGCGAGAAAGACACTGTTGCTGTAGTCTCGGGTCAGCAGGCCGGCCTTTTCTCCGGTCCGCTTTATACGATCTATAAGGCGATGTCGGCGATAAAAGCTGTCGAAGGCCTTCGCTCCCGCGGCTTCAAGGCGGTCCCGGTTTTCTGGGCGGCGACCGAAGATCACGATTTCGAAGAGGTCTCCAAAACATCCGTACTCGATAGCTCAGGTGAGATCGCTGAACTGAAGAACGAACCGAAACGCTGTCACGACGATCTTCCTGTCGGATATATCAAGCTCGACGAGTCGATCCGCCAGACCGTCGAGGAACTGATGGCCACGCTCCCGCAGACCGAGTTTTCCGACGAGATCCAAGCGCTTTTGGAAGATACCTGGACGCCTCACGCCTATTATGGCGACGCCTTTGCAAAGCTCGTTTCGATGCTGCTTGGCAAATACGGCCTGATCATTCTTTGCCCACTGGACGCCCGGTTAAAATCATTGGCGGCTCCGATCTATGTTGACGCGATACGCAGATCGCCGGAGATCGTAGACGTCCTGCGCCGCCGTAGCGATGAGCTGGTCGCCGACGGTTATGCGGCCCAGGTGTTTATCGGCGATGATTATTTTCCGCTGTTCTGGCAGGCACGAGATGGCACCCGAAATGCCCTGAAAAAAAGCAGCGAGGGAACATTCCGGACAAAAGACGGCTCTCGCGAGTTCACGCTCGAGGAGCTTGCCGAGGTCGCCGAACGCGAGCCGACACGATTCAGCCCGAGCGTTGTTCTCCGTTCAGTAGTCCAAGATCACCTGTTGCCGACGGCGTGCTACTTCGGCGGGGCGGCCGAGATAGCTTACTTTGCGCAAAGTGCCGAGGTCTATCGTGTGCTCGGCCGGCCTGTGACGCCAATACTCCATCGGCAGAGCTTTACGATCGTCGAATCGCGCCATGCCAAGACGCTGCGGCGATACGATATGGCATTGCCCGATCTGTTTGACGGGGTCGATTCGGCGATGCCAAGGATCGTTGACGAATATCTGAACACCGGAACCTCGACTCTTTTTGCCCAAGTCGAGGAGAAGATCAACACCGAGCTGAACCGGCTTGATCAGAGCCTTTCTCAGCTGGACCCAACCCTTGCCGACAATCTCGCAACGCGGCGGCGGAAGATCATCTATCACCTCGGCGCACTTCGCGGAAAGTACCAGCGGGAGCAGTTCCGCCGCGATTCGGACGTCCGACGGCAGGTGGAAACACTCTTTACGGCATTGCTGCCCAACCACCATTTACAGGAACGCAGTCTGAACGTTCTCTACTTTCTCGATCGCTACGGCCTCGGTTTCATAGATTGGATCCACCGGGCCGTCGACCTTGATGACAAAGGCCACCGCATCGTCTATCTTTGATCGCCAATGAATAAGATCCGGATATTGTCCGACAATTTGGCCAATCAGATCGCGGCCGGCGAGGTCGTCGAGCGGCCTGCTTCGGTCGTCAAGGAATTGGTCGAGAACGCCATAGACGCCGGAGCAAGCCGCGTCACCGTCGATATCGAACTCGGCGGACGGAGTCTTATTCGAGTTACGGACGACGGGGAAGGGATGGTCCGAGATGACGCCGTGCTGGCGTTTGAGCGGCATGCGACTTCAAAGATCCGCGACCTCGATGACCTTGGCCGGATAGCAACGCTTGGTTTTCGCGGCGAAGCGCTCGCGTCGATAGCTTCCGTCGCAAAGGTCGAACTTACGACCAAGCGGCCCGACGAGATCGCCGCCACTTGCGTGCAGATCGAAGGCGGCCGATTGATAGATGTTCGCGATGCGGCCCGCGACACCGGAACGACCATTGCTGTCCGCGACCTTTTTTTCAATACACCTGCGCGGCGTAAGTTTATGCGGTCGGAGGCGACCGAGAATTATCACCTAACGTCGATCGTCACCCATTATGCGCTTGCTAACCCCCATCTTGCCGTTACTTTGACGAACAACGGGCGCGAAGTGATCAGGGTTCATCCGTCAAAGGACCTGCGTGAACGTGCATTTCAGATCTTTGGCGGCGGACTACTCGAAAGCCTTGTCCCGGTGTCCGGCGGCAGGGAATTCGTTGCCATGCTCTCGGGTTTCGTTTCCGCCCCCCGCGAACGCCGCACGAATAAGGACGCGCAGTATTTCTTTGTCAACCAACGGTTTGTTCGCGATAAAACGATCGCCGACGGCCTTCGCGAAGGTTACCGTTCGGTGCTGCCGCACGGCGTCTATCCCGTTGCTTTCTTGTTTCTCGACGTTCCACTCGAGGAGATCGACGTTAACGTTCATCCGGCAAAGACCGAGGTCCGGTTTCGCCGAAGCGAGGCCGTCCGCGACGTGATCGCCGAAGCCGTTCGCGAATCGCTCGCCCGTGCCGGCGTCGATGTCTCCTCCCGTGAAAACGAGAACCGTGAAGGACAATCCGTCATAGCCACCGCAGCGAAAGACCTCGATTCGGCGTCGGGCGATCATCCGTCGTCGGATTTACGGCCGGATGATCAGGTGGTCGAGGAAGTTTATTCCGAAACACGAGGCGGACCAGATGCTCCATCGGTCACAATGCCTGAAAATAGCTTATTTGATCTTTCGGATGGAATGCCGGGATCGGGTCATCTGGTCGACTTCGTGCGTGCAGCCGAAGAACGCTCAAGTTCGGCTCCGGCCGCGGCGGTAAATGAGCATCTGCCCGCGAGTTTTCCCGCAGGCTACGCCGTTTTGCCGCCCGTAAATTCCGCAGAGCGATATGTCCGTTCCGTCGAGATCGACAATATCTCTAGGGCCACCATTCGACCTCTGGCCCAACTACATGAAAGCTTCATAATCGCGGTAGACGACGAGGGCTTGCTGCTTATAGATCAGCACGTCGCTCACGAACGCATCTTGTTCGATAAATTTCGAAAGAGTGAGACGGATCGGCAGATCGAATCTCAAAACCTTCTACTTCCCGAAACGCTTGACCTCTCGCCGGCTCAGGCCGAGGCTTTTCAATTGATCGAAGGCGACCTTGCGGATCTCGGCTTCGGGCTGATGAGGTTGTCCGGCCGTACGATCGCAATTAAATCAGTTCCGACGGACCTCCCGACTTCGGACGCTCGAAACCTCTTCGCCGAGATACTCGACACGATCGACCTCGATAAACGCGGAAAGGCAAAGTCGAGTTTTCGCGACGACATCGCTGCCAGCCTGGCATGCAAGGCTGCGATCAAGATCAACATGCCGCTTACGCCCGAAAAGATGAATTGGCTCATCGATCGTTTGTTGATCACATCCTCTCCGACGACCTGCCCTCACGGCCGACCTGTGCTTCTTCGGCTAACTATGAAGGACATTGAACGCGGATTTCACAGAACCTAGCAAAACTTTTTTCAATCCCTCAAAAATGACGTTGGAAGAGCAGGTTCCATCAGAACCCTTGCGGAATCAGCGGTTTAGTGGCCGGATTTAACTGATCAATGGCGCCCGCCAGATTCACCGTCTAACAAAAGCCGTAGTTAGTCTTGACTTACAACAAAGATGCGTTGCATAATCACGCCAGTTTCCCGTAACACCGATTTCTCACAGCTGATCAACGAATGAGACGCATCAACCTACACAAAGCAAAATCTCAAATAGCGCGCCCGACCACCATCCGCGACATCAATAAGCAGATCGTCTTGAATTACGTACGCGATCGGTCACCCATCTCGCGAGCCGAGATCGCACGCGAGACCGAGCTTCACCGATCGACCGTTTCCGTGATCGTCGATGAGCTACAGCATTCGGGATTGATCGTTGAGATCGGCAGCGGCGATTCGACCGGCGGCCGGCGGCCGACCCTTTTTGAACTCAAGAAGGGAACTCCGTTCGCTATCGGCATCGACCTGACGCCCCGAACGACGACGATCGCCGTCGCCGACCTTGCGGGTACGGTTCTGGACAAATCGACCTTCTCGACTTCGCCGGATATCGAGTTCGTTTCGAAAAAGATCATCGAACGTGTCAAAGAATATTTGGCAAAATATCCTGACTTCGACCTGGAGATCGGAATGAGCGTTCCGGGGCTCGTAGATCAGAAGATAGGCCGCGTCTTTCACATTCCCTACTTCGATTGGCGTGATTGGGACATTTGCCAGCAGATCGAGGCGGAAACAGGCTGTAAAGTTATTGTTGAGAATGATGCGAACGCCACGGCCCTTGCCGAACTGTGGTTCGGACACGAGCAGATACGCAAGATCGATACGTTCGTTATGGTGCTCGTCGGCGAAGGTATCGGTACCGGCATCATCTTTGATGGTCAGGTCTACCGCGGCGAAAAAGGTGCGGGCGGCGAGTTCGGCCATATGATAGCCGGCGACAATGCACCGGTCGAATGCTCCTGCGGAAGCCGCGAATGCTGGGAAGCGTACGCCTCCGAAGGAGCGATCATCGAGCGTTACAAGCGCCGCCTAAAAGACGAGGATCTGAAACAGAACGACATCGGCATCGGCGACATCGTCGAGCTGGCGCTCAATGGCGAAAAACATGCCGAAGAGGCGCTCCGGGAATCGGCCCACTACCTTGGCAACGGTATTTCGAATCTGATCGTCGGACTTAGCCCGCAGGTCGTTGTGGTCAGCGGAAAGATCACCAAGGCGTGGGACCTTTTCTCGGAACAGCTTTACCGCATCTCCGAACGAAGTGTCCTGGCCGGGCTGCCGCAGACGGTTCTGATGCCGTCATCCTTAGGTGACGCCCCCACGTTGATCGGTGCCTGCGGCCTGGTGCTGGCGAAAAAATTTGGTTCGGCGAGCTGAGATGTGTCACGATCTCGCCGCTTCTTGACATGATGTGACATTTGTATTAAAACTTTGTTGGTACCTCCAACAAACAAAGAACATTCGGCTCCCCATCGACGGTCTGGATTCTGAACAATGGCGATCTCCATAGCGTATTAAACTGTTCATCACGAGCCAGAAGTTAGCAATAATTCAAGATATTTCAGGTTAAGGAGAAAAACTTATGCGAAAAGCCTCGGTTTCAAAAATGGTCCTGACGACAGCATTCGCCGCTTTTGCGTTTCTGTTCATCGGAATGCTTGGGGTGAACGGCCAATCCCAAGCAAATAACGGACAAATAGAAGGTGTCGTCACCGACCCGAATGGAGCGGCCGTACCAAACGCGACCGTTGTTGTTAGAAACGTTGACTCCGGTGCCGAGCGAACAGTAGTGGCTGATTCGAACGGTGTATACCGCATACCCCTTCTCCCTCTTGGAACGTATCGGGTAACGGTCGAAGGTGCCGGATTCAAGCGTCTGATCCGCGAAGGCATCATTCTCACTACTGGAGCGACAGCGTCGGTCAACGTAACTCTTGAGACCGGCGGACTCGAAGAAACGGTTACCATCACAGCCGATGCCCCGATCGCCGATCCGGCAAAGATCGACGTGGGCCGCGTAATGAACACTCGTGAGGTGCAGGATCTTCCGCTGGTTTCACGCAATCCTTATAACTTCTCGCTATTGCAGGCAAACGTCGTGGGTCGTCCAAATACCGAATTTGGTGTTCCGCGTGTTAGTGCCAACGGCTACGCCCGCCGAACGAATTTCCAACTCGACGGCAACGTCAACACTCAGGCTAACTCCTCCGGCCTAAGGCTAGTGCCTATTTCCGAGACATTTGTCAGCGAAGTTCAGCTCGTGACCAACGGCTTCAACGCAGAGTTTGGTAATACGCCGGGCCTGATCATGAACAACGTGACTCCATCGGGAACAAATTCCATCAAGGGATCGGCAAGCTACCGCTTCCGCCGTACCGGAATGTCATCGCGTCCATTCAACACTTCTCCGAACGCCATCAAGCCGCCAACGACCGTCAACAACTTTACGGTTGCGGCCGGCGGCCCGATCATCAAAGACCGCTGGCACATCTACGGCGGTTATGAATGGGTCGAACGCGATTTCTCCGGCAGGCCGCAGCAGACGGTGACGATCAGCGAAGCGAACAAGGCAGCTCTGATAGCCGCGGGACTTCCTTCTTCTATTTTCGTGTCGGCGATCCCCGCATCGCAGAAGGTCAACTTCTTGATATTTCGCACGGACGCCCAGCTTAACGACAACAATAGGTTAACAGGACGGTTCATCCGTTTTACGAATTATTCACCTAACAATATCGGTGGCGGACTTAATACCTTAGAAAGAACCGTCGATCTGGACGACAAGTCGAATTCACTCGCGATCCAGTTATCGTCGATCATCGGCCAAAACGTTTTCAACGAGTTTCGTTACCAACGAGCCCATCGTAAGTCGACTTTCTTGCCCACTGATTCCACGCCCACCGGGGTGCCCTCGATAGCTATCACAGGAGTAGCCAATTTCGGCCCGGCAACCAATTTGGGAAACATCTCGCCGATCCAGACTATGAATCAGTTTCAGAATAATCTTACTTGGAACAAAGGGAATCACTCGATGAAGTTCGGCGGCGGTATCAACCATATCTATGATTTTCGCCGTAATAGCGTTTCAGCGACCTACACCTTTCCAAATCTGAATGCATACCTAAATGCACGCAATGGAACCAATCCATTGGGTTACACCTCTTTCGCTCAAACCTTGGGCGACCCTGAGATAGAATATACATCCAAATTCTCCAATTTCTTTGCTCAGGACGACTGGAAAGTTACTCCCCGATTAAAACTTAGCTACGGACTTCGGTACGACCTCTACGATATTCCCGAAGGCGATCCCTCGTCTCCGATAGTCGAGGGTCGTGACTTTAATGTAGACAAGGATAATTTGTCTCCGCGATTAGGGTTTGTTTACGCTCTACGCGACGGTGACCGTCCGACGGTCATTCGCGGAAGCGCAGGTATTTACTACGACACGGTATTCCTCGCAATGTACGAAAACGCGCTTCAGAACAATGGCGGTGGCCGCTACCTGAGCATTTCGCGTACACCTACTCAGACGAGTGCCCCGACGTTTCCGAACGTCATTCCAGCAGGAACCTCGCCACAGTCGTTAGGGATCGCACTCAACGTGGAACGTATTTCGCCTGATTTTGAGAATATGTACGCGATGCACTATCAGGCACAGATAGAGCAAGCGTTGACGGAAAATCTTTCTGTTACGCTAGGGTATATTCATTCCGATGGGCGTCAGCTCCCGGTTTATCGTCAGGTTAACTGCATTCCGATCGCTGGCCAGTTCCTGGCCGATGGAAGACCGATCTACGGAACATTGAATGCCTCAAACAATGTCGTTCCGTGTACACAAAAGGTCGATCCGACCTACAACAACGTCATTGAGGTCGGTTCGGGCGGCAACTCTCGATATGATGCAATGACGCTTCAGCTCAGCAAGCGATTCTCGCAGGGGTATCAGTTCAACCTGAACTACACCCTCTCGCGTGTTCGTGATGATGCACCGGAAAGGAACCTTCAGGGCGTCGGTGCGGTTTCGCAATCTGACCCAACCAACCGTGCCTTTGACCGCGGCTATGGCGTCGCCGATCAGCGGCACACCTTCTCGGCAAGCTTTGTTGCACGCCCTCGGTTCGACGTTGAGAACAGGGCGCTTCGCTACATTCTCAATAACAATCAGATCGGCTTCACAGCGTTTGCGGGAAGTGGAGAAACGTTCCCCATCGCTACCAATTTCGATCTAAATCGTGACGGCATCGGCAACGATATCCCGGTCAGCTATGAGCGTAATGCAGGTCGGGCTCCGGGATTTGCGAATGTGGACTTCCGCTATTCGCGAATCTTTCCGTTCACGGAACGCTTCCGGTTGGAATTCTTTGCTGAGGCAACGAATATCTTCAACATAAACAGCACTCTCAGTTACGGGAGTACCAACTATACGAGTGGGTATGACCGAAATACTGGCGTTTATTCAGGCCCGTTTCTGGGACCGAATTTCTCCCCAACTGCTCAGGAAAGCAGGCAAGGTCAGATCGGCTTCAAGTTTATCTTTTAAGCCGGTTTTACGAGGTTCCCGGAAATCCAACAGCAACCTAGGGATTTCCGGGAACATCAATCTTTTGTGGCATATATATGGATGAGATCCCGAAAAAGCCGGCGCCGGCGGACGAATTACCGGATACCTGGTGGTACAAGGTTTATGCGGCCGTAATGGTTACGACCGTCGTCGTGATACTTGCGCTTTGGGGATTTACGAACTACTTCTCAGGTTGAGCAACACATGAGACATCTGGACTGGGCAGTTGTCGTGGCATATCTCGCTTATGTGA
Organism: Pyrinomonadales bacterium; assembly: GCA_038212935.1. GTDB lineage: Bacteria > Acidobacteriota > Blastocatellia > Pyrinomonadales > Pyrinomonadaceae > OLB17. Next base: position 10,587 of record JBBQTV010000089.1, read on the forward strand.
TATGGGACGGCATCCGCTTATCAAAAGACAGCGGCGACCCCGAGAGCTTTTTCCTTGCGAACCGTAGCCTGCCGTGGTGGGCAGTCGGGCTCTCGGTAATGGCGACTCAGATGTCGGCCATCACATTGGTCGGCACGACCGGCCAGGCGTATTCCGACGGAATGCGCTTCATACAGTTCTATTACGGCCTCCCGCTTGCGATGATCATCCTCTGCGTGACGGTCGTTCCATTCTTTACCCGGGCCCGCGTCTTCACGGCCTACGAATATCTGGAAAAACGTTTTGATGCGAAGACACGCAGCCTGACCAGCTTCTGCTTTCTGATGTCGCGCGGCCTCGGAGTTGGTGTGATCATCGCCGCCCCGTCCGTTGTGCTTTCGATCGTTCTCGGCTGGAGCGAACTCGTTACGATCTTTGTGATCGGGCTGACGACAACCTTTTACACGATGTTCGGCGGTGTCCGGGCGGTTACCTGGACCGACGTCAAGCAGATGGTCCTGATCTTCTTCGGGCTTTTTGTTTGCATCTTCGTCATCGTTTCACAATTTCCGCCCACAGTTTCGATCACTGACGGGCTTCATCTCGCAGGTGCTCTCGGCAAACTTGAGACCATTGACACCAGTTTTGACCTTTCAGAAAAATATACGATCTGGACGGGCATGATCGCGGCGACGTTTCTATTCCTTTCATATTTCGGCTGCGACCAAAGCCAGGTTCAACGTTTCCTTACAGCAAAATCGGTCGGCCAGGGCCGGACCTCGCTCTTGATGAGCGCGTTTCTTAAGATCCCGATGCAGTTCTTCATTCTGCTGATCGGCATTTTTGTATTCGTCTTCTACCAGTTCGTCGCTCCGCCGATGATCTTCAATGCGGTCGAGGCGAATAAGCTGCAACAGTCGGCGCAGTACGCACCTCTTCAACAAAAATACGACGCGGCACACGCTGCACGTTCACAGGCTGCTCTTGCGTATGCCGAGAACCGCGATGAGCAAAATCGTGCCGCATATGTCGCGGCGCATACCGATTTCGCCAAGACCCGCGTCGAGGCGACCGAGCTTGTCAAATCGACCACGGGCGCGACAAATTTCAACGACGTTAATTATATCTTCCCGACCTTCGTCGTGACGTATATGCCGATCGGCATTCTCGGCCTGATCATCGCCGCGATCATGGCCGCGGCGATGTCGTCGATATCTTCGGAGCTGAATGCCCTTGCGACCGCATCGACCATCGATTTTTACCGTCGATTTTTCAGGCCGGAGGCGACCTCTGCTGAGTTCGTTCGCTTCGGCCGTTTTGCGACTTTGGTATGGGGTATTTTTGCCTGCATTGTGGCGACCTACGCCACAAATCTCGGTTCGCTCATCGAGGTCGTCAACAAATTTGGTTCGTTCTTCTACGGTTCACTGTTAGGTGTCTTTGTTCTGGCTATCGGTGTCCGGCGGGCTCGCGGACGCGGAGCATTTTTCGGCATCATGTTCGGAATAGCTTCGGTCTGGATCACAAGCCTTTATACGAACATCGAATTCCTTTGGTTCAACGTCGTCGGGTGCGTTGTTACGGTTGTCGCCGGCTACCTCATCAGTTTGACGGTGACGGACGAACCGGGCTACGAAGTTCCGGCTAATTAGAGAAAAAATATCAATATGAAAACCATCAACGGTGCTGGCCGCAAAGTTGCCGCCGCAGTATTCACTTTCGCAATTTTGACGCTGTCGATGCCTTTCGCATTGGTTAGCGAAGCTCAGGTTCGGCCGATCTACGACATGGGCGCGATCGGTCTGGGACAGAAATTGAAGCGTCTGCAGACGACCGCAAGCGCGATGCACACCGCCGCGCATCCTGACGATGAAGACTCGGGGCTGATGGCGTATCTCGCCCGGCACGAACAAGCTCGAACCGCTTATTTCTCGTTGAACCGCGGCGACGGCGGCCAGAACGTTATCGGCGAAGAGCTCTTCGAGGGCCTCGGCGTTATCCGCACCGAAGAACTCCTGCAGGCACGCCGGCTAGATGGCGGCGATCAGTTTTTTGGCGACGTGATGGATTACGGATTCTCGAAAACGCGTGCCGAAGCCGCCAAGATGTGGGATGAACGTGCGTTGCTCGGCCGTATGGTTCGTGCGATCCGTATGTATCGGCCGCTAGTTGTGATCTCGAGATTTTCAGGAACGCCTGCCGACGGCCACGGTCATCACCAGATGGCTGGCTATCTGACACCACTCGCATTCAAAGCGGCGGGTGACCCAAAAGAATTTCCGGAACATATGCAAGAGGGCATCGAGCCCTGGCAGCCGCTGAAACTCTACATGGGCCAAGGATTCGGAGCGAATTCGACGGTCGTGCCGAACATCCTGATCAATACGGGCGAATACGATTCGATGATCGGCCGGTCCTATTTCGAGATCGCAATGGAAGGACGCAGCCAGCATAAATCGCAGGAAATGGGCGTGCTCGAACTTCGTGGGCCGATGAATTCGGGACTTAGAAAGCTAGAGGCCAAAGTAGATTCGCCTGAAAAAGAAGATTCCGTTTTCGTTGGGATCGACACCAGCATCACCGGGATCGCAAAGCTCACCAACAACAACGATGCTCAACTTGCATCGCGGCTAGCCGAATTGCAGGCGACTGCCGAAGCGGCGCTCAAGGCGTATCAGATCTACTCGCCTCAGACGCTTGTCCCGATTCTCGCCCGCGGCCACAAGCAGGCAAGAGAGGCTAGAGCATCCACCGCCAACACTCACACAAAAGCTTTGCTGGCCCACAAAGAAAAAGAATTTTCATCGGCTCTTCAGTTGGCAGCAGGCGTCGTGGTCGATGCGCTCAGCGACGTCGAAATGATAAACGCCGGAAGCAGTACGAACGTCGCAGTCCGGGTGTTTGCTCCCGAAGGAGCGGCTTTGAAAGTCGTAAACACCTCAGTATCGGCTCCGGCCGGATGGTCCGCCACATCTATCGAGC
>JBBQTV010000090.1:0-13535 GCA_038212935.1 Pyrinomonadales bacterium
CATAATCGACAGATTGCAGCCACGCAAGCGCATAACCGGCAGCGCGCAGATTTTCGGCCCGAATGTGCGGAACGCCGTTCGTCGTACGGATGACCTCGACGTCTTTCCAGACCTCTTCGGCAGATGTCACAGAACCCGCAACTTTCGCGGGTTCCGCCAGCGGTCTCACGGCGTCGCTGACGGGGAAAAGCAGAGCGGCAATGAACAATATCGCTAATTTCATTTTATTTCGGAGGAAAAAGACAGTTATGGAATCACTCAAAATATAACATCGAATGAAGCAACGCGTCTATATTTGGTGCGGAAACGGTTTAAAACGAAAAAGACCGCCCGTTGCCGGACAGCCTATGATCGTGAATTGTAGATCAGCTTTATACGTTTACGCTGATCAGACGCGGATTCGCTTTCTTCTTCAAAAGCTTGCGAAGTTTCAACCGAGCCTTATGAAGCTGCGATTTTGATGTTCCTACCGAACAGCCAAGGATCCTCGCGACCTCTTCGTGCTCGAAGCCTTCGACATCGTGCAGTACGAAGACGTTCTTGTAGCCATCCGGAAGCTGGTCGATCGCATTTTCGAGAGCGATCTTGTCGACGACCCGCATTCTTTCCGGGTCAGCGGTTCCGGTGACGATCTGGTCCGGCGTTTCGCCTTCTTCGGTCACCTTCTCATATTTCACATTCCTTTTACGGAAGTGCATGAGTACTTGGTTGACCGTCATACGGTGAAGCCAGGTCGTAAAGGCCGAGTCGCCGCGGAAGCTGCCGATCTTTCTATAAAGCTGAATGAAGACGTCCTGCGTAAGGTCTTCTGCCTCATAGGCATTCTGGAGCATCCGCAAACAGATCGAATAAACCCGACGGTGGTGACGCTGATAAACTTCTTCGAACGCAACCATATCCCCACCGGCTGCCATCTGAGTTAGTTCGAAGTCAGTCGCAGCCGAAACGTCGACTTGCGATTTTGCTTTCGCATCAGCCGTCGATGCGTTTGCCGCTTCACTCTGCCAAACTGGATAATTCAATGTTTCTGTAGTCATTTGCTTGTTCCCCCGTGATTATGGAATCAATTAGCGTGCCAAACGCAGTCCGTGTTTGAATGTTCACGTTTGCGACTGATTTTTGTTGCATTTTCTTGGGCATACCTTTGTTTTCGGCCAACATCGTAATAGAGATTCAGGCTAGTCGCTGTAGTCTTTAGACGGTTGATATACGATTTGGTATGTGTACGGAAATCATTCACCTTGGTATGTCGATTTGGTAGTGCTAATATCCTAATTCCATTTTTGTTCGGTTTTATTTCGTCACCGCAGGTAAATGATCACGCGAAAACTAGCTAAACTTGGGCAGTTCCTATTATTAACGGCGGTTTGCTTTACTTTTTCTGTCTTCTCTTCGGCACAAGGTTCATTTGGCTCCGGAACAAGTCAAGAAGTATCTGAGGTCGATGGGATCCCGGTATTGATCAAGCACCTGCCTAATTGGGAGCAGGTTCGTGGAAGCGCACGGCTCATGACCACGGATGATGAGCTAAGAGCTGCCCTGGGTCAGCGTCCTGTATTTGATGTGATCGATCTTTCGATCGGAACGGAGGCGGCGACTGCAAACTATGAGGTAGGAAATCTGCTCATCGTCGAACACATAACCCCCCAAGCAGCGACCGAGGCCAATTTCAAGTTACGGGAATACATCGACGGATCACCGCAACCTCCGCCTGTGGTCTATCGGCGAGTCGGTAATTACAGTGTCTTTGTTTTTGATGCTCAAGACCCGGCTGCCGCCAATGCACTCATCGACCAGGTCAAGTATGAAAAAACGGTTCAGTGGCTTGGCGAAGACCCATTTTATCAGCAGAGACTTGAGCGATACGTTGCCGTGATGTCACGCGACGTCGCCCTTTCGACGTTGGTTTGGGTAGGTGGGATCGGCGGTTCGGCGGTTCTGGTTGGACTCATTTCTGGCTTCTTTTTCTTTCGCTCCCGCGAAAAAACGCGGCTGGCCCGAACGGCGTATTCCGACGCGGGTGGACTGACCCGGCTCAATCTTGACGGATTGTCTGAGCCTGGAACACCTGACCTTTAAGGTAAGTGCTCAACGAGCCTTTCCACGTCGGCTTCATTGTTATAGAAATGTGTCGCAATGCGAAGCCTGTCTCCGCGTGGCGAAACAATGATATTTTCAGCTTGCAGACGCGAAGCGATCTCAGCACAATCAAGCCCGCCGCGATGCTTCACACACACAATGGCGGATTTTTCGCCCGGCGTGCGTGAGCTGATCATGTCATAATCCTTGCCAGCCAAAAGCTCGCACAGATGATCCGATAGGCCGACGGTGTACTGATCGATCTTTTCGAGGCCGCAGCTTTTCAGCAATTTCAGACTCTCTTCTAAACCGTAAAACAGGGCCGAAGCTCCAGTTCCGCTCTCCCATGCAAGCGCATTCGGCTTAAACGGCTGTTCAGTGTCTTCGAAATCCCACGGCGTCTCGACGCTTATCCACCCGACCAAGGCAGGGTCGACCATTTCACGCGCTCGGTTCGAAACATATAATATGCCGCAGCCTTCGGGCGCGCATAGCCATTTATGGCTTGCGCCGCTCGCGATGTCGACAAACTGTGCGGGCAGGTCAAATCCCATCGCACCGAAGCCTTGGATAATGTCGACGGCAAAGAGTGCGTCCACCTCTCGTGCCGCCCGGCCGATCCGTTCAAGGTCCGCCCGAAAGCCGGATGCGTACTGCACCGCACTGATCGTGACGAGTTTAGTGTTGGAATCGATCATCGATATCAGCTCGTCCATACCGATCCGGCCATTGCGTTCGGGGCAGAGCCGTAGTTCGACGCTGTATCGGTCGCGAACCCTTCGCCACGGGTAGAAGTTGGCGGGAAATTCGTGTTCAAAGCTGACGATGTTATCGCCTTCGGCCCAATCGATACCTTCGGCAACGGATGCGAAACCGTCAGACGTATTTCGCATAAAGGCTAAGTTTTCAGCCGAAACGTTCAGCATTTCGGCAATAAGCGACCGCGCACGATTCTTTGTCGCCACCCAATCAAGATAGTGCTCCGATCCATGAGTTGCGACGTCGTTCAGCTGCGAAGTCACGGCCGCGATCGCTGTCGTGGGAATAGGTGAAACGGCGGCGCTGTTCAGATACGTGTAGTGTTGCGTGGCGGCGAAGAGCGATCGGATCTCGGGTGTCATGCGGAGGATTTTACTCCATCGGGGATGAATAATGATAATTCAATGATGATAGGCAGACCCCGCCGGAACAATTACGTTGACAAAAACCCTATCGAAAGATAATTTCTATCTTGGTGAAATGCGGCGAACTGCCGTGTCTTCGCCCGGCATCTTAACTTAAGACAATGAAGACCTTCCGGAAAAACAAGCCGCTCGAGTTCGGGCACATCTCGCCCGATGACGACCGCGATATTGAAGTCATTCACATGAAGCGGGAATCTCGCCACGGCTTCTTTAGTGACGGCGTGAGGCTTGCCCGCGATGTTTTTCTCATACTTGTCATCTTCATTTTGCTTGGCGTTTTTGCCGTCCAGCCTGTAGTGGTCGAGGGCACGTCTATGCTGCCGCAGTTGCATGACGGCGAACGGCTTCTGGTAAACAAGCTGGTCTATTACAAATTCCAGAACGTCCGTTGGGGCCACCTCGAACGCGGCGACATAGTCGTTTTCTGGTATCCGAAAGAGCCCGATAAGAGTTACGTCAAACGCATCATCGGCCTGCCGGGTGAGGTCGTAGAAGTACGCGCCGGCAAAGTTTTTGTCGACGGCGTAGAACTCGTCGAGGATTATCTCGATGTCGAACATAATCAGACGTTACCGAGTTGGCCGTCCAGGAAAGTCGATGCACACCATTACTTCGTAATGGGCGACAATCGCGATAATTCATCTGACTCTCGGTATTGGGGACTGGTTCCGGAAAAGTATATCTACGGCAAAGCATTCTTCAGATACTGGAAGCCAAGCAAAATGGGTTTTCTGGAGCATGGCGAATACGAAAATATCGAGGAACAAAAAATGGACGATGTCCGCGCCGTTCAGTAATGCATTCCTGCTTTCTTAGCTTTTGATCATTCCAGCAGCCCTCCGCGCTTCCTTGCCACCGTATTGATGCGATAAACTTTCGTCATAATGAGCACGAATCATAAAGCGATCTTGGTCCTCGAGGACGGACGCACTTTTCATGGTGCGTCTTTTGGCGCCGACGGCGAAACGTTTGGCGAGATGGTGTTCAACACATCGATGTCCGGCTATCAAGAGATCCTCACCGACCCGAGCTATGCCGGCCAGATCGTTTGCATGACTTATCCGCTGATCGGAAATTACGGTGTGAACGAGGACGACATCGAATCGCGGCGTCCGTGGGCTGAAGGATTTGTGGTCAAGGAAGCTTCGCGGTTAGCCTCAAACTGGCGCTCGACCGAATCGCTACAATCGTACTTGAAAAGAAACAATATCGTAGGCATCGAACGCATCGACACCCGGGCTCTTGTTCGTCATATTCGTGACAAAGGTGCGATGCGGGCGGCGATCTCGACCATCGACCTCGACCCCGCAAAACTGCTCGAACGCGTTCTGGCCTCGCCTGATATGAAAGATCGCGAACTGGCAACCACGGTGACCGTCGACGAAAGGTTTGAGTTCCCGTCGATGGACGAAACGCGCTTTCATGTTGTGGCCTATGATTTTGGTGTGAAGACGAACAGCCTCCGCGAGTTCGCGAAATTCGGCTGTCACATAACGGTGGTCCCCGCCGGCACCTCCGCCGCTGAGGTGATGGCGCTCAAGCCTGACGGTATTTTCCTGTCGAATGGGCCGGGCGACCCGTCGGCGATGAAGGCGGTCATTGATGAGATTCGAAAGCTTGTCGAGACCAGTGTTCCGATGTTTGGCATTTGCCTTGGCCATCAGCTTTTGGGATCAGCGTTTGGCGCGGAGACTTATAAGATGAAGTTCGGCCACCGCGGCGGCAATCAGCCGATAAAGGACTTGACGACCGGTAAGGTCGAAATTACGGCGCACAATCATGGATTCGCGGTGGATGCGGAGTCGCTTCCTGCCGATATTGAGGTCACGCACATTAACCTGAACGACAACACCGTTGCGGGACTTCGGCACAAGACGCTCCCGGTATTTTCGGTCCAATACCATCCCGAATCCGCACCCGGCCCGCACGATTCCGAATATCTTTTCCGACGATTTATTGAGCTTATGGAAAAGTGAGCCCGGCAATCCGGCAGGCTTCCTGACAATCAGAACCAATCAAAGTATAATCGCTCTTTACATCACGTAAGGAGCTTTTCTTTTGCAGCACGAAACAGTAATCATTCTCGATTTTGGCTCGCAATACACCCAGCTTATCGCACGCCGCGTACGAGAGCAGGGCGTTTATTGCGAGATCCATCCGTTCCATTTGTCAGCCGACGCGATCGCGGCGAAACAGCCGAAAGGCGTCATCCTGTCGGGCGGGCCGTCGTCGGTGACGGACGAGGACGCCCCGCGGGTCGAAGACGGATTTTACGACAAGGTCGGCGCTCCGATCCTCGGTATCTGCTACGGCATGGGCCTCGTCGCAGTCGACCTGGGCGGCAAGAGCGAACCTGCCGCAAGACGTGAATACGGTCATGCCAAGCTAAAGGTCCTGAGCGGCAAAACAAAGCTATTCAACGAGCTTCCGTTCGAACTCGACGTATGGATGAGCCACGGCGACCACGTGACCGAATTACCCGCCGGATTTCACAAAACGGCCACCACCGGCGACGTTATCACCGCGATTGAGAACGAAGAGCGAGGCATTTTCTGCGTCCAGTTTCACCCGGAGGTCTCGCATACTCCATTGGGTAAAGAGGTGCTGCGGAATTTTCTATTCAACATCTGCGGCTGCCGCGGCGATTGGACGCCCGCACAATTTATAAAAGAAGAGATAGAGAAGATTCGCGAGATCGTCGGGTCCGATGACCGCGTCGTTTGCGGCCTGTCGGGCGGCGTGGATTCGACTGTCGCGGCGGCGCTAATGCACGAGGCGATCGGCGAACGGCAGACGTGCATCTTTGTAAACAACGGCCTGCTCCGCCACCGCGAGTTCGAAGACACGCTTCAGGTTTATAAGGACAATCTGCACCTCAATGTTGTTGGTGTCGACGCCTCGGCGGATTTTTACGAGGTGCTTGCCGGCGTGAAGGATCCGGAGCTGAAACGAAAGGCGATCGGGGCGAAGTTCATCGACGTTTTTGATGCCGAAGCGAAGCGGATCGGCGACGTGAAATGGCTGGTCCAGGGCACGCTCTATCCTGACGTGATCGAATCTGTCTCGCTTCGCGGTGCGTCGGTGACGATCAAGTCGCACCATAACGTAGGCGGCCTGCCCGCGAAGATGAACCTCAAGCTCATCGAACCGCTCCGCGAGCTTTTCAAAGATGAGGTGCGTCTGATCGGCAAAGATCTCAGCATTCCGGAAATGATCCTGGAACGCCATCCGTTTCCGGGGCCAGGCCTTGGGGTGCGAATTCTCGGTGACATTACGCCCGAAAAGGTCGAACTGCTGCAGAAGGCCGACAAGATCTTTATCGAGGAATTACATAACTTCGAGATCTATCAGGATGTTTGGCAGGCGTTTGCCGTATTGTTGCCGATTCAGTCGGTGGGTGTGATGGGGGATTTTCGAACTTATGAAAAAACGGTCGCATTGCGCGCCGTGACCTCGACCGACGGAATGACCGCCGACTGGGCGCGTTTGCCGCACGACTTTCTCGCTGCGGTGTCGTCGCGAATAACAAGCGAGGTCCGCGGCGTCAATCGCGTGGTCTACGACATCTCGTCAAAACCGCCGAGCACCATCGAGTGGGAGTAGGATCATGAAACCAAGACGCCTTGTGTTATTCACACTCTTTTTCGTCCTGTCTGCGACATGTATTGAAGCCCAGAATGGACCGTTCGCCGGTTTTAACTTCGACGATGGTGGTTATACCTTGGTCGGCATTTTCGCACACCACAGCGATCACCCCGTACAAAAGAAGATAGGGCAATTTTTCGTTAGAGATATTAAAGTCTTGAAGGATATCCAGCGGACTTGGAGTTTTCCTCGAGAGCAAAGGATGTATACCTGCGGATATCACTACAATATCCTTCTTCTGAAAGATGGAGTCCGACTGGAAGGGCTATCGATAAACTTAGAATGTGACGAGATAGTAACCGCTCAAGGTTCTCGCTATTTTGACTCCTCCCATTTGATCGATCTCAAATCTAGAGTAGAACCGCTCAAGGTTATGGAAAAGGAGTTCGGATCGATCGAGGACGCACGTCGGTACTGGAACTCACTTAGCGACGATCCTAATTTTGTCTTTGCTACTGAGCCAAAGTGGGTAAGATACGATGGCCGCTTTCGATTTAGAACCAAATGTCCCCCAAACAATAGAGATTGCTACTATTTCGGAAAAGATTCTGAAGTCTTGGCGGAAGTGAGTAGAAAGATCAGAGATGCCTACCCAAATGAACCATTCGAACTTAAGACGAGCGGCGGGTCAAGTGAAGGTGAGGTCTATTTCGAGATCACCTGTGGTAGCGCGCTCGCAGATAAATTCGATATTTTCGACCGATGGAATCGAAAACTTTTTGGCAAATTCGAAGTGTTTCCGCTATACCTTAGGTCATATTGGAAAAATTAAACGTATATCTTACCTGTTCAGAAACGCCATGCGCTCTAGAATGGGAATAGCTGCCGATCAAAGCGTCGCGAGTGTTTTGTTATCGATCGCGACGCCGAGGTAGTTGTCGTTCTGGCTGTAGTCGCGATAACGAACTTTCTTTTCCAGCTTTTCAACGATCGCATGGCTGAACTTCGTGCCGTCCTCGAGTGCTTCGGCACTGCCAAGGCCGCCCGGGCTGAGCACATTGATCTCCATAAGTTTATCGCCGACGATGTCGAGACCGACCATGAACATCCCGTCCGCGACGAGCTTTGGCCGAACGATCTCCGCCAGCCGAAGCATATCGTCATCGATCTTTGCTTTGGCGATCGTTCCGCCCGAGGTCAGATTGCTGCGGGCGTCACCGCTTTTGCTCACACGCCGAAAGGCCGCGTAGTGCCCGTCAACTACGAGAGGCTCGCCGTTGACGACGAAAAGCCGCGTATCGCCATCCTTTGCCGCTTCTAGATATTCTTGCGCGATCACGTATCCGTCGCGTGAGATCGCTTCGATCATCTGATTGATGTTCGCCTTCTCTTCCGGTTTGACGAGAAAGACGCCAGAGCCTCCCGAACCCTGCAGCGGCTTGAGAATAGCTCGGCCGCCCTCGTCCTTGATGAACTTCTGTATCTCTTTCACGTCCCGCGATATGACCGTCCGAGGCCGAACCTCGGGCGGAAAGTGTTGAAAATACATTTTGTTAAGAGCATTAGAAAGCGTTCGCGGATCGTTCAACACGATCACACCGTGGCGAAGGGCGAGCTCGCCGAAATTAATACCCGCATTCTGTGCCCAGGACCTATCCGCGTCATCGGCGGGGTCATTTCGCAGCATCAGGATGTCAAGATCTCCGACCCTGATCCGTTCTTTGTGAGCCTTGTCGCCTAGTAAGTCTTTCAGATAAGCTTCGCCGTCTTTGTGCTTTTTGGCTTTCGACATCCGGGCATTTGCCAGGACCTCGTCGTTTGGATCGGCGGCAAAATCGCCCACGCCGATCTCCCACGCCTCATGGCCCATTTCGCGTGCCGAACGAGCGATCCTGGTCGTCGTGTAACGCGGATGCTCTGTTTCAACGTCGTTGACGACAAATCCGATCTTCATATATAGGAGTCTCCTTGATCTATTCAAAATACTAATTACTAAGCTACCATTTCTAAAATCGATGAGCCATTTCTGATCTGTTCCAGCCGGCCTTCGGTTTCCGGGAAGGTCATAAACCGCGGCACAAGCGGAACCGGCTTCAGCACTTCGCGCCATTGCAGCTCTTTGATGATGGAAACATGCTCCGGGCCCATTTTTCCTACAAATAATGTCTCGATATCGCCGCCCTTCTGCAGATATTCTACAACTTCAGCAAGTCCGCGTAGATAGACCGCATCCTTTGTCAGCCCTCCGCCGCGAAACACCCGCATTGCGACATTGAATGCAGAATGCTTGCCGAATCCGTACTCGTCATGCAGGGTATGAAAAACTTCGGTGAATGATCTGCGGGCCGTCATTTGCGAAACTGCAATGACCCGGGCCGCCAGGGTTCGCAGCCGGCCTAACGTAAGGCCGCCGACCAGAAATTCCGCAAAAACGGCGAGGCCTTCCTGCAGTTGTTCGTAACCGGGCATGCCTGAATACAGCATCTTCAGCGGTTGGGCCCGGCCGTTGTGATAGGTGACGGAATGAATGCCGATCTCATGCTGAAGCAGCGCGTGGATCCGCGTATCAGATACCGAGGAGTTTTCACCGATTAGAAGATCGCCTTGCGAGACCATCAATCCGGGAGGCGTGTCACGGCGTATTTCGGCTTTAGCCGACATACCGGGATACTGCTCCCGGTAATGTCCGATCTCCATTTCTGCCAGAGCAGCGATCTCTACGGGCCCGAGTCGGTTGACACCTTCTGAGCTTTTTAGCGGCACTTGAAGTATCGCGTCCGCGAGCGCTAAAAGGGAATCCTCGACCGGCGGAAATAGCTGCAGGCTTTCAAAAAGAAAATTCCGGGTTCCTCGGTCTTCGACGAGAGTGATCTGCCTGTCGAGCTCGATGCGCTTCTCGCGAAGCAAGTAGAGCATCGTGGGATCTTCGATCTTGTCGAGCGAAATGCTGTAGAGTTTTCGTTTCCACGCCTCCGGATCGATAGTTAAAAGGCGATAATGAAACACTGGGTCCTTCTCGAACCCCGTTTTCTCAAACTGATCGAAAGTCTCAGAGGAATTCACCGGCGTGACCGCCATCAGATAATTGAAACGATCGCTCAACGACGCCAGTTCCGCATCGGCCATCCATACAGCATCGATAACCGATCGGCTGCCGAGCATCTGAGGCTTTGTCGGGCGCTCCGACGTTTGCACCTGAACGAATTCAAAGAATGTCTGCTGGAATGCTCTGGATATATACCGACGCAATTCAAACAAGGTCGAATGATGGACTCCGCCAGTTGCGTGATCACGATAGATAGGCGAAACTTCGAGTCCAACGACTAGACAGCCGAGTTTCTTCAACGAGACGGGGTCAAGCAGCGGAGCCAAACCGGGCGGAGCAAATCCCGGACGGCCAATGATATCAACCTTAGGCCGGAGCGGCGTCTCGCGCAGCGCATTCGCTAGTGCGTCTACGGTTGATGGATGATCTTTTTCGTCGTTCGAGAAAATGCGAAAGCCGGTCGGCGACGCAGTCGATACTGTGAACGCGTTTGCATCTTCTTTCCCGGCCCAAACTTCGACGATCAAAAATGCCCCAAACTTGTCAGCCAATGTCTTAACTAGTTTCTGAACGAGTGCGGTTCCTGTCTCTACAGTCGAAGCTTTGTCGGAGAGGATCAGGAACGAGGCTTCGCCAAGGATGAGAGCTCTTGTGCCGTTGTCATCGGATCCGGCAGGCTGGCGATAAAGACAAATGAACGGCAGCGGCCGATCAATATTTATACGGCCGAGCTCACCCATTCGCTTGCGAATGCCCTTTCCTTCTTCTAATGCCAGAATGATCTCATCGAAGAGTTCCTCGGGAGGCTTCGTGGCAGCAGGCTTACTGCTCATAACTTCTCCAGTTCATCCAAAAGCCCCGGGATCGTCGAACGCAGGGCACGGCCGATCTCGCGAACCTTGTCCTCGTCCTTTTCGACCGTCCACTCATCCATCCAGAATTTCTTAAACTCGATCGCAAGGCCGCACCCCGTCTCAGGAAAATTTTCGTGCAGCCATTTCACCTGATGTCCGCCTTTGAACTTAACATTTTCCCGAACATCAAGCTTCCTGCCCATAAAGTCGAACGAACGAAGATCACCGATGAAGCGGTCGATCAGCGGTCCCCATTGTTCGCGGTCGAGCGTGCCAGTACCAATGTTTACCTCAGGATTTTCGGATGGAGATTCCGGCGGGCCGTCAGGACCATTGCGGCGGTGGTTATAACTGTGAATGTCAAAGACGACGAATTTGCCGTGAGCGTCCTGCGTATCGGTCAGAAGTCTGCGAAGAGAGGCGTAATACTCGTCGTATTCTTTCAGCGAACCCTCAACGATCTCGTCAGACGGCGTTTCATTCCAGACGTCCAATCCCCAGCAGTCGTCCGGGTAAACGTAAACTGCTTTTTCACGCGGACGATTAATGTCAACTTCGAATCGCGAACGGCGGGCGACGATGTTCGTCGGGGCAATGTCCACCCAACTGCCGGTATACGGATCTTCTTCGCGAAGCCGTTCGGCCTCGGGAAGTCTCATCAGATCGGCAATCTCGGGCCGAAGTTCATGTCCATCGTGGATGGCGGTTGCGATAAGCGGGCCCGAGCCCTGCTCGAATATCCAAAGGTTAGAGGTATTTTGGGTGAAAGAGCTCATAACGTCTAAAATTTAAGTTAATAAGTTATTTTCCGCGGCTGACCGGAAATACTTTGCCGTCGGCACGTGTAAACGAACCGGAATCGTAATTTTCGTCCTTGAATGTAAATACATTGTACTTACCTGGCTCGGGTTCGGCTACGAAGTTGTAACCTTTTTCATCGCGGCCCTCGAAATTATAGATCTCGCTGCCCGAACCTTTCACCCATCGGACCTCAAAGGCCATCTTGACCGGCGTAACCGTACACGACGTCGGTCCTACGCGATATGAACCTTCGAATTCTCCGGTCGGTGACGGGTCGGCCGGCTTTCCAGGCTCCGCAAAGTTTTCGCGATATACTCCCGCCAATGTGTAGCCGCCGGGATACTTGATATCGCTGATCTTCCAGTCCGCTCCCTGCCGGATCATCATGAAGGTGATGGTCTGTTTCTTGCCGAAATTTTCGAACGTAACGTTAACCGTCGCCTTGTCGGCTGCTTCTTCACCTTCTCCGACCTTGAAGTTCTTGATCTCAATATCCTGCCCGTCATATAACGGATCAGCTCCCATGGCGCTGACCTCATCGTTCGGCCGCTGCTCGTCCTTCCAGATCATATCCGCCAAAGGCTTTGCAAAAAATCGGTCAATGTTCGCACGTTTGCGCTCAAAGAACGGGCCTTTTTGAGCGTCATGGAGCTTGTAGAGCTCAGTGATCAGCGTTTCCGGTTCGGTACCTTGTATTTCGCCCCCGCCGCCTGCGGGTAGTCCTCCTGTCACTTCTGCAGGCGGAGCATTTGCAGGGATCTCGCTCGTCGAGTTCGTGGGTGCGGCGGTGCAAGCCAAGGAAAACGAAAGCGTTGCCGCAAGAAACAAATGATGCAAGTGAGCGATCGCCATATTGCTCCAATATTATTTTAATCTTCCGGCGATAACAATTCTGACGCCTGACGTAGCTCGGTGAACAGGCGGACGAAATCAGGAAGCTGGTAATTTGCATTGAGTCCGCTTGGGTTCGGCAGCAGCCAGATCTGTGTCTTGCCGATCGTCTCCGACTGTACGCCAAGGCCGGCTTTCGGGCGGCTAAAAGCGGTTCGATAAGCCGTCATCGCAAGTACGGCAAGGATATTCGGCTGATATTTTTCCACCCGCCGAACGAGCCGTTCACTGCCTTCGATCAACTCGCGTTTGGTCAGCTCAGAAGCCGTAGCCGTCGCCCGCCGGCAGAAACCCGTGATGCCATATCCGCGTTCAAGTAATTCGTGCTCTTCTGACGGGTCCAACTGCCGCTCGGTAAAGCCTGCCTGATGGATCGCCTTCCAGAATCGATTGCCGGGCCGAGCAAAATGAAACCCCGTCGCCGCCGAATATAGTCCGGCATTGATGCCGCAAAACAAGATCTTCAGGCCGTGGTCGATCAGGTCATCATTCGTTCGCGAACGAGCTTCGAGAAGGTCTAGTTTGGTCGGCTTAGATCGCTGCATAAAGTGATGATACCGAATGCGGCCCGAGTGATGCTAGAATCTACAACGACAATGCCCTCATTAGACCAGCCAATCATCGAATTCCGCAGCGTGAATTTCACGATCGGGGCGATCGAGATACTCAGGAACATCGATATGAGCGTCGATGCGGGCGAGGTGTTGGTTCTGCTTGGCGGGTCGGGTTGCGGCAAAACGACAACGCTCAAGCTGATCAATCGGCTGATCGAACCAACTTCGGGCGAGGTGTACGTAAATGGGCGAAGTACGCACGAATGGGACCCGATCAAACTTCGGCGCAGCATCGGCTACGTACTGCAAGAAGGCGGCCTGTTTCCGCACTACACCGTTGCGGAAAATGTCGGTTTGCTCCCGACGCTCGAAGGCTGGGAGCCCGGCCGCAGGCGCGAACGCGTTACCGAACTCCTTGATCTCGTCGGCCTTACAGCGTCCGAATTTGCGGCCCGCTATCCGCATGAACTTTCGGGCGGCCAGCGCCAGCGCGTCGGCGTTGCACGCGCCCTTGCCGCCGACCCGGACATAATTTTGCTCG
>JBBQTV010000091.1:0-13465 GCA_038212935.1 Pyrinomonadales bacterium
GAAGCGATCTCGCCGGGGCTAAGCACAGCCGTCGCCACCTGATAAAGCAGCGGCTGAAAAACGTGGTGATTCTTGCGGTCGATCAAAGTGACATCTACCGCAGTATTGGCCAGAGCCTTGGCCGCCCATAGCCCTCCAAACCCGCCGCCAATAATCACAACTTTCGGTTTCTTGGTCATACTTACGTTTTGAATTATATACCGAAAAGACGATCTGACGGTCTTTAAGTACCGATGTATTTTGCGTACAGGGAACGGGCGGTGGTGGCATCGTCGGTGCCTTTTATGATCGCACGAGCGTCGCGAAAGACGGTGATCTCGTTTTCGCCAGCGGTGAAGCGGACGAGGTATTCGTTGTGTTTGACCTCACCGAGCGGGGCAAGGCGTGTGGCGAGCGCGGCGAGGTCGATCTGCCCGGCGTTTTGCGGGGCGATCTGGACGGCGTCGCGGCCGCAGAGGATGGCGGAGAACTCGCGGGCGTCGGCATCGAGAAACTCGAAGTTGTGGGTTACACAGCAAATACAGTCTTCGTTCGGCCCGTTGAGCTTTATCTTTCGCCAGTCGTTCTGCCAAACGTCGATCTGGACAAGCGAGCTGTGCAGCGACACGGCGTCGCCAACGAGAAACTTAAACGCCTCGGCAACTTGTATTGCAGAAATGCTGGCGATGATGGGCATTATGACGCCGGCGGTGTCGCAGGTCGGCGAGCTTCCCACGTCTGGCATTTCTTCGAAGATGCAGCGGAGGCAGGGCGTCTGGCCTGGGATGACCGTCATCGTCGTCCCGTAGCTGGAAACTGCGGCACCGTAGATCCACGTTTTGCTGAGCTTCACGCAGGCGTCATTTACCAGGTATCGGACTTGAAAGTTGTCAGTTCCGTCCAGGACGATGTCGCAGCCTCCGACTAGAGATTCGATGTTCGAATTATTGACGTCAGCAACGATTTCTTCGACCTCGACCTCGGAGTTGATCTCGGCAATGCGATGTTTGGCGGCGATGGCCTTCGGCAGGCGTTCGGCGGCGTCGGATTCGGAAAAGAGCGTTTGCCGCTGCAGGTTGGTGTATTCGACGAAGTCGCGGTCGACTATCCGCAGCTTGCCGACTCCGGCACGCGAAAGCATCTCGGCCTGCGACGCACCAAGCGCACCGCAGCCCACGATCAGCACGCGGGCCGCCCGCAGCTTCTCTTGCCCTTCCGGGCCGATCTCGTTGAAAAGTATCTGCCGGCTGTAGCGTTCGTACATTTAAATATCAAACAATCTCGAAATTATACTCCCGAAGCTTGAAGATTTTGATTCATCGTCGAATTTGCTGACGCCGCAGCGGCGTTCGATCGTTGCCAGGCGTCGTTGGTCGTCGCGGAGCTTGCGGCGTTCGTCCTCGATCGACATTTTTTCTTTTTCGCGGGCGCGGGTCATGCCGCCGCTGTTGATGAACGCGATGATCTTGGGTAGTTCGTCGGCATCGAACCAGACGCCGTGTTGTTTGCAGATATCGATGATCACGCCGGACGAACGAGCGAAGTTGCTTCGGTTCATCAACTGCTGGCAATCGGGGCAAGGAACGTATGAGATGGTCGCCGGATGTGCATGCGGGTGGGCATCGCTTTGAATAAAGCCGAGGACGGCCGATTGCTGCTCTTGACTAGCGCAGATGCTTTCAAAGGTCGGTGCATCTGACCAAAACCCGCCGCATTTGTTGCATTCGCGGATGCCGACGGTACCGATCTGAAGTGTCTGAAGAGCGATTTTGCACCGCGGGCAATCGCCGGCCTTTTCGTCTTCAAGAACAGTAACGGCGGCGGCACGGGCACCGCAGGTTGTACAAAACTTGCTGCCGAGGAACATTAGGCCTAGACACGCCGGGCATCCGACGGTCTTCAGCCGCGAGCGGCAAAATTCACACTCGGTGCGGTCGCTCATTACAGCTCCGCCGCAGTTCGGGCAGTTCAATGCCTTTGGCTGGATCGGTTCTTTCATCGTTTGAGTCGTCGTTCGTGGGCGGCCGCTGTCATTGCTTCTATCGAGGGCGTCCGGCCGGTCCAGAATTCAAATTGCTTCACGGCCTGTGATATCAGCATATCGAGACCGCCGAGAGTTTGGCATCCGGCGGCTTTTGCTTCGCCGAGAAGTTTGGTTTCGGCCGGATTGTAGGTCAGATCGTAAACCATTTGCACGTCCGCAAGCTGTTCGCTGGTCGCGACCGTTTCATTTTCGCTGGCGCCTTTGGTCCCGAGCGGGGTCGCATTTACAAGGATATCAGTTTTCAGGGACGTGATGTTTTCATTCAGCAGCCTTGTCCGAACGCCGAAGTCGTTTTCGAACACTGCGAGCTTTTCGGGGACACGCGCTATTACAGTTACGTCGGCGTGATCTTGCTGCAACGCGTATACGCAGGCCCGTGCGGCACCGCCTGAACCAAAAACGGTGACACCTACTCCGCGAAGATCTTCAAAGTTCTGGAGAAGCGGTTCGATGAATCCTGCCGCATCGGTATTGGTCCCGACCAAATTCTGGCCGTCAAGCTTAACGGTATTGACCGCTCCGATGGCCTTGGCCGTGTCGTCGAACTGGTCGAGATAACGCATGATCTCCTGTTTGTGCGGATTGGTGACAGAAAACCCTTTGAAATTTAGTTCGATCTCGCGGGTTCGCGGGTGAACCATGCGGGAAATGAACTCTTCGAGGTCGTCCACCTGAAGCGGAACGAAAACGCGGTTCATCCCCGCGGCCTTGAACGCGGCATTGTGGATGTACGGCGACATCGAATAGGTTGTGTTGCCGGCGATGATGCCGTAAACCTCGGTTTCCCGGTTGAGTTCGCGGACGCGATAAACATCGATCAGGTCGCTTGCGGTGATCTGCCCGGGAGCGGTCTCGCCGCCTTCGACCAGTGCGGCATAGGTCATCTCGGCACCGTGAGCAAGGCCGAGGATGCGTGTCCATTTGCCGGGTTCGCTCATCGATATCGGAACCGCCTTGATGCCGAAATGCTTGGCCCATTCTAGCAAATACCATTGCTCGATCGTATCGGTGATGGTGTGGGCAGTGGTTGCGACCTTTACGATGTTGCAGCGAAACTTTGATGTTTCGTCCGGCACAAATCCTTCGAGCACAGCGCCAAGGTCGGGCGGTGTTTCGTAAAAATTGTGGTGCGAGCCGATGATCTCGACCCCCATTAGAAGATCCGGGGCGAAGATCTCATTATGGGTGAGGGCGAAGACGAGATCGTCTTCGAGATCGACGTATCTGAATAGTCTCGTCTGCAAGATCTGTTTCCATAAAGCAATCCGGCTTTCAAATGAGGTGATCAGTTCCGATTCGATACTGACGGTATTGGCGGGATCAAATTCATCGGTCTTTGGCCTCGCGGTCGCGAGGAGGGCAGTATTTAGTTCGATGCCGCCGAGTAACTCGAGCGCGGCGGTTACGTCACTTAGATCTAAACAATCGAAGCGCACTTCGATCACATCGGCAAGCAGATCGGCCTCGCGCAGTTTTTCGACCAGATCGGCGGCCGATTTCGCGCACACCGAGATGCAGATCTTGCCGCCATTAGGCTTGCTCGCCCACTTATTCATTGTTGGCCGGTTGCCCCGACGTTGGAAGGTTTACGACAAAGCTAAGGGTAGCGATCAAGCAGGCTATGACGCCGAGTGCCGCGGCGAAAACCACAAGCGTTTGACCGCTCTGCTCTACGCCGATCGCAGTTAGGGCCCAGGCGATCGCGAGAGGGTAGAGGTCATTATTCAGGAATTTGCGGACCATTATGCCGAGCGCCGCAGCGAGAAGAATGAGCGTGACAGCAAGGGCGGTTGCTGCGGTCCCCGATAGTTCTACACCGAGGTGAAGCAACAGGATCGAGAAGTTGACCAGCGTTGCCGCGGTCACCCAACCGAAATATATACTAAATGGTGCTTTTACCAACCAATATTCACCCGAACCGTTGGTTGTCATGAACTTCGCATTTATGACCGCAAGAGTTATGAGCAACGCAAAGATAAGTACCATACACACCACTATCTGATCGTTGTGCCAGAAGTATATCCAGCCGCAATTCAAAGCGCAGGTTGCGATAAAGAGCGAACGTATATTGCGATATCGAGCAATGTTTGCGGGCAAAAGCTGATATATGCTGAAGGCGATGAGCCCAACGTAGATCAAGCTCCAGATGCTGAAGGCATAGCCTGCGGGCGTTATCAGCGTCGGGTATTTGGCAGAGATCTCGGCCGGAGTCACGCCGCCGATACGGCCCATTGCCGCGAGCCAATTAAAAAGGATCATCCCGATTGTCGCAGCGAGAACGAGAATTGCTCTGAATCGGTCAGTACCGGTAGCTGTTTCGGTCATATTGATGCGATTGTATCAGGAAATTATGGGCCGGGGCTTGATAAATTGACGTTTTCGTATAACAATTTCCCAAAACGTAAAGTTTTGTAAAGACAAGAACAGCCTGAATACACATTTTCCAACCAAATAGCTAGAAGCTGCGTCTTAATCAGGTCTTTGGCATCGCTATTGCTTTATAGACCAGTGACGCACTTTCCCTCTTCTCCGAATGCGTTGGAATTACACAAGTGAGGAGGGCCTTTAATAATGAACTTTTTGAGCAAATTTATATTCACAGTTTTCACCATGGCAGTCATGTCGCTGGCAGTCTCTGCCCAGCGGGGCGACAAGAAGCCGCCGCCGAAGCCGAAGGACGGACCTGTAGTAACCCCGGGCGATAAACCAAAGAACCCGCCGGACAAAGGGAAACCGAAAAAACCCGGCATGAGTTTTGTGCTCGTGATCGACCGAAGGGAAACCGACATAGCTTGAACAATAAGACAAAGGCACCTCAAATAAGTGGGGTGCCTTTTTTCATTAACCGAATTGGTGTGTGGATTACGTTCAAGTTACTTCTTGTCTGGCACTGAATTAGAGACGCTCTGCATAACCAAACTCTCCATTTTCGCCGTCACGGGCGATGCTGAATTACTGTAGTTGGACATGACTATGGCGGTCCAGCCGGAGTTGAAGTACATTTTCAGGTTCGAGTGAATTCCGGTAAAGCCGCCGCTGTGTCCGGCCGAACCTGCTGCAGAGTTGGCTTGAAAGCCATACCCGTAATTAGGCGAATTTAGCTCCGGCTTGGGCGTAGTCAGCACCTTTACCATTGCGGCGCTCACCAGTTTTCCGCTGCGTAGGGCCTGATCAAAGCGAAGCAGGTCCTCCACCGTCGAATACCCGCCGCCCTGGGGTCCGCCGCGCATGACGTGCTGAAACACATTATTCGACCATACGATACCGTTGTCTGTGAAAGTCTTGTGATACCCGACCGCGAGGTTTGGATTAACTTTGTCCAGCTCATAAGCATCGGTATTTATCATGCCCGCAGGTTTGTAGATGTTTTCGCGAACGTAGTCAAAATAGCTTTGTCCCGACGCGATCTCGATGATCTTACCCAGGACCAGCATTCCGGTATTGCTGTACTGCCATTTGGTGCCGGGCTCGAATAAAAGCTTCTCGTCCTGTTTTGCCAGCGCCATCATGTCATCTACCGTCCGCAGGTTAGCTCGCGACATATCCTGATAACGTTTGCTGAAATAACCTCCCAGACCCGCTGTATGGGTTAAAAGATGTTTGATCTGGATCTTTTGGGCAGACTCAGCATCGGGAAAGTCTGGAATAAACTTGGACAGCGGATCGTCGAACGAGAGCTTTTCTTTCTCAACCAGCTGAGCGATCGCCACACCTGTGAACATCTTGTTCATCGAACCGAGATTGAATTTTGTGTCGATCTTGTTCGGCACACCGTAGTCCTTGTTAGCGGTGCCGTAAACCCCCTTGTAAACCGGAACGCCGTCTTTGGCGAGCAGCACGGCCCCAGAGAACACGTCGGCATCTGCAAGCCGCTTTAAAAAGCCGTCCAGTTCTTTGCTTATGGCAGTATTATCCAAATTCCTGACGACAGCAGCAGGGGCCTTGGGTGGACGATTGCCGATACCTTTGATCTTAAAGGGTGCTTTGTCTTCCACGCTAAAGAACATTGCTGCATAGAGCCCTGTAAGTTTGTTTTTCAGCAGGAGTGTGGTAACATCCGAAGCCGCCTCTTGTACGCTCACTACCTCGTAGCCTCGGGAACTGTCGTAATGGCTCGAAGCGATGCTTAGATGCTGCTCCATCGGCATACCCAACAATCCGCCGGTGAAGTTCGCCTCCACAAAACTGCGCACCTTGGCACGGTCGCCCGTCGATAATGCCTCGATATATGCACGGCCTTGCCGTTCGGCTGCAGTCGGGTCCTGTGCAAATATACCTGAAGCAGCAGTCAGAGTGACGAAAAAGAGTAAACAGGATCTGAAGAGTTGTCGCATGTCTCGGCTCCTTGAAAAAAAATTGTGCTGACCAGATTACGATTATGGTCAGCAAAGAGTTTCGACTTTTCCGTTCTCGAGATCAGGCGATCGTAAAGGTAACCGCTATCGCCGCGAGAAGTTTGAATCTACTGAACTGTCGGAGGCTTTTTTAAAACGTGGGGATTTGATGATTAAGGCCACGAACCACGCCATAACTCAGCCGACCGGTCGAGATGTGAAGCCGTGGTCCGTTTTATAGTTCGAACCGACGGCGAAGCATGCGAGAGATCTACAGCCGCCGAATCTAAAGAGACGAAACGAGAGATGAGAGTCAATTCTAGGCAAAAGAAAACGGCCTCGAAAGGCCGTCTTTTCTGGTGCCGACTACAAGATTTGAATATGGAAGTTAAGTCGAAATTGTTCAAACGGAAGACAGGAAAGAGCAAAGGTAAGTGGGTAGTGCGACTCGAATACTTCGATCAGCTTTCCGGAAAGACGAAGTTTGCGGAGCGACAGGCCGCAAGACGATCGGACGCGAGTGATGAACGGGACAGGCTCATTAGCGAGATCAAGAAATCGCACGGGCAAATTCAGACCGGCGAACGGATGACCTTTAAGGACCTCGCGAGTTTGTGTGAGAAAGGCAATTACACACTCTACGGGGATATTAGCTCTCGCGTCCACGATGCGATCAGTCATTTTTCTGATCGGATAGAAAACTATTCGATAGACGAAGCGTTTGCCGAACTCGAAGCGAATCGATATTCGAAATCGCTGGTCGCAACTGGCCAAGAGATTCGCGAGTCGATAAAGAGTTGGACGGGTATACCAACATCGATTGGCATCGCTCCAACCAAAACACTCGCCAAGATTGCGGGAGATATCGCTAAGAAGGAACCTGGCGGTGTCTTTGAAATGATGGACGAATCGCTTCGCGATGAGGTGCTGTCAAAAACCGGGTTGATCGATATCTGGGGCATAAATGTTCGAACGGCGAAGAAGCTTCATGCGATCGGAGTGCATACCGCTCGAGATCTTAGAGATATGGACCTGCGGGCCGGTCGTAAGGTTCTAACGGTCGTTGGTTCGAGGATGATCGAAGAGCTGCGTGGCACCTCTAGCTTGTCATTAGAGCTTGTCTCCCCTAGAAAGAAGAGCATCTGCTGCTCTCGTTCATTTGCCGGAGAGGTGAAGACCTTCCGCGACCTGGCTGATTCTGTTGTCGCTTATTTATCGACGGCAGCGGAGAAGATGCGGCGGCAGCGGCTGACCACAAACGCAATAGGCGTATTCATCGAAACTAACCTGTTTCGAGACAAAGGCGTGTATTCAAACTCTGCCACCCTAAAAGTGCAGCCGACTGACTCAACACTCGAGCTTATCCCTCTAGCCTTACGGTTACTTCGATCTATCTACAAGCCCGGATACGGCTATCGGAAATCGGGCGTCCTTCTCCTTGGCCTTCAACCCGCCGAGAGTGAAACGCGTCGGCTATTTGGGGATGCAGTTTATCAGGCCGACAAGTCTTTACTTCAAGCGATCGATGCAATAAACATCAAGCATGGCCGAAAAACGGTCAGGTTCGGTCTATCTCGGAACCGCAACCCGAACTGGCAAATGGCCCGCAACCACCTTTCGGACGGGTTTACGACAAATAGGGACCAGATTCTGCGGATTACGCTCTGAAGGAGGACCGAACGAAAGGCGTATCGTAAAAAAAGAATCGGCTGGTGCGGCTACAAATGACGCTCGCGAAGACCAATACGCGCGGAATCGGGTGGCCGAAATGTAGCCGGACCCTCTTACTCATCGACCCCTGCAGCTTCGATCGCTTTGAGCATGGCTGCTGTTCGCGTTTCGACGCCGAGCTTCGTATAAATGTTCTCAATGTGTTTGTGAACGGTGCGCGGACTTATACCACATATATCGGCAATATCTTTATCGCTCTTCCCTTGGCTTACCCAGAACAGTATCTCGGTTTCGCGCCGGGTCATTTCCAGACGTTCCAACATTTTTCGCCTAGGAAATAATCGCTCTTCTAGGAGTAGCGTGGTTTCATTTGTTGATCTGTTAAAAGTGTGTCGGACCGTTAGTTCACCCTCCCGGTTAACGATTTTGAGAGGCTCCCGAGGCATTTCGAAGTCCTTCGAGACTGCTCCGAGTCTTATATGTTTTAGCCAATTCTGGAGAGATGTCGGCAAAGATTTTGATTTATGGTCCTCACCGGCAAAATAGGTACCGAAAAGCCGACGAGCAAAATCGCTGACATATGCTACCTTGCCATCGGAGTCTATCGCCACCACTCCGCACTCGGCGGCTTCTAGAGCATTGTTCAAACGGCCGTAGGCGAATGCGTTTCGAATAGCTGCGATCAGGTGCGGTGCCATCATATCCATCACCGTCCTGTCGCGTTCGGAAAAATCGGGCTTCGTGGTGTTAATGGAACAGGTTATCAAAAGATCATTCGAAACCGCTAGAGGCGATACAAGCTGATTCTTTACGCCGACCCGCTTGTAAAATTCGTTGTAAATGCCGGTTTTCTCGAACTCTGAAGCCGGGATTAGATCCGTGATCTGAAGCGTATCCGTCCGCCGTTCTATCAGGTACGCGGAGAATAACGGCTGCTCGTGCACGTGTGCGCCAAAAATCTCGATCTCTTCGATCGAAAGCGACTCGGAGCTGTCCCATGTTAGCCCGGACACCTCGCCTTCATAACGAAATCCCGTAAACGCAACGCTGTCTGCTTCGATCGCCATTTGGACGGACGATAACGCCCGCTCTGGTAGAGTTTCCGCATCGATGTCGGCGTTTAAGGTGCTGATGGCAGAGACAATAGCAGTCAGATCACTATTACTTAGGCGAGACATGGGAGACTCCTAAATCAACTTAAAATGGTTTTGGTCGGCCCAGAAAATACGTAGTTTTACGTATTGCTACGCTCTCTATTGAGAATTTAGTCTAAAGGCTAACACTTTTAATGGGGTTTTGAAATCAGTACAGCAGTGAATCGAAAAGGTTTGCTCCCAACAATAATGGAAATCGGCAATCGCGACTGCCACATTAAGACTAGAAACTAAATAACTTACAGACCGTGATTAAGATTTGAGCAATAAAGTCACAGTTAGAACTTCGAAATTAACAATAAAGAAACGTATAACCGCCGATCGTCGTGACTGCGCAGAATACACAGAGCGATTCGTGTTCTAACCCCTATAGCGAGCGCATGCAGCAGGTAATTGGGAGGCGGTTACGGTTCGCACCTGGCCTCTTTTCAATAAGAGTCCAAAGTTGAAGCGCCAAAGTGAGGCAGCAGAAAGCATAATTATGAAAAATCCGCTCTCTAAAAATACAACTTCATCACGATCAATTCCATACCGCTCCGTCTTCGGCGGACTCGTTTTATTAATTTTTCTCGCCGCCGCGCAAGGTGCTTTCGCGGCCACCTTCACGGTCAACGACAGCGGCGATGTCACGGATATCACGCCCGGCGACGGCATTTGCGAAACTGCGACTGGAAATGGCATCTGCACTTTGCGGGCGGCCGTCGTCGAAGCCAACGCTTTGGCCGGCGACGATGTCATCAACTTCGACGCGGGCATCTCGCTGATCACGCTGACGTCGGGCAGTGAAATTTTTATCTCTTCAAATGTAAGCATCAGCGGCACCGGCGCACACAATCTGACTATTGCCGGCACGACGGGAGCGAACCGTATCTTTTTTATACAGAACGCCACGGTAACGATTCAAGGTGTTACGCTGTCCGGTGGTAATGGCTTTGGTTCTGCGGTGTATTCGGCAAACAGCACCACTAATCTTGAAGCAGTCGTCGCCCAAAATAACGTGGGCAATACGATTGTCTTCTTTAACAACGGGGGGCGAATCGCCGACTCAACCATTGCAGGCAATACAGGAAATGGATGCGTGGCTGTTCAGACCTTTGGTGCCTTCGTGACCGTCGTTAATACAACCGTTTCCGGTAACTCCAGCACGGGAGGTCAAGGCGCGATTTGTATAGATACTGGTTTGCTAACATTTCGAAATACGACTGTTTCTGGTAACACCTCCTCGGGGATATACGGTGGCGGTATCTATATAACGACTAATCCGTTCATCTTTATAACTCGGGTCGTGGCTGATTTTGGCAACACAATTGTCGCGGGGAATACGTCTGCCGACGGAGGAGCCGACTTGTACCGGGCGCACACAAGGGCAGGTTTTACCACTTCCGGCGGCAACCTGATCGGCGACAACAGCGGCAATCCGTCTGCTCCGAACACGACGACGTTTCCAACCGGCAACCCGAACGCGAACGGTGATAAGGTCGGGGACGCGGCAAATCCGATCAATCCGATGCTCGGGCCTCTGCAAAATAATGGCGGCAGGACCCCGACCCGCGCCCTCCTGACCGGCAGCCCGGCGATCGATGCGGGAATCAATGCCAACGCGACGGGGCTAACGTTTGACCAGCGCGGAACTGGCTTTCCCCGCATTATTGACGGCGATGGGAACGGCACCGCGACGGTCGACATCGGCGCGTTCGAAGTACAGCAAGCACCCACGGCAGCACACGTTTCAATCGGCGGTCGCGTCACAACGGCAAAGGGGCGTGCTATTAGAAATGTATGGATCACGTTAACGGATTCGGGCGGTATTTCCAGGACGGCAATTACATCCACATTCGGCTATTACTCGTTTAACGATGTTGCTGCTGGGGGGGACTATATGATTTCCGTGGGTTCAAAAGGCTACACATTCAATGAGCCGACCCGCTACGTATACATTATCGATTCGGTCGATGATATGAATTTCGTCGGCTGGTGACGCAGGCTGAATAAAGTCAGACGGTCATTCAGCCGAGATTTCGTCGCAAGGGCGGTTCGGGAGCCGGATGGTGGTACTTGCGAAGCTCGACCGCCCGCCCTTAGCTATTCTAATTATGGTGAATATCAGCAAATTCTAGCTAATATCAAAACGATACCACAATGAAACAACATCTTTTGCCCAACTGCTCTTCCGCAATTTTGCTCAGTACTTTGGAGGATTTGAGAATGACAAATATGATTCTGCCATGCAGCAAAATTATTCTCGATAATTGCCGGCACCGTTCGTTACGCATAATTGGTCTTTACAGTGAGGCTCTTCTTTTATTACTCTTAATAATGACAGCGAGTTCGGTCTCGCTCGGACAAACTATTGATAGCTTTGATCCGAACGTTCGCGCACAAAGCAACAATCCGACGAATGCTTCCGTTACCAGTATCGCATTGCAGCCGGACGGTAAAGTCTTGATCGGAGGTCTATTTTATTCGGTTGGTGGCGTTTACCAACCGTCTCTCGCCCGGGTAAATCCTGACGGAACTCTGGATACAACCTTTAGGCCACTCCTTAGCACGGTGCGGGATATTGCACTGCAGCCGGACGGCAAGATTTTGATCGTTGGAGACTTCACATGCGTTTCTGCTGAAGGATGCCCCCCAGGATCAGGCAAAGGGCGTCCTGGTATGGCGCGCTTAAACCATGATGGAACACTGGATCCAAGTTTCCATCCTAGGTATGATTCCACGACCCAAACAGGCGTTCGAGAAGACATAGTAGGAACATATAATGTCGCCGTGCAGGCGGACGGGAAAATTCTAGTAGGTGGAAATTTCTACTATTACATAAACGGAGTGCAATTCTTCGGTTTTGCCCGGTTAAACAGTAACGGAACTCTCGACACAACATTCAACCTGAACTTTACAAACCAAAATGTAAACGGTCTTGACGCCATGGTGGCGCATATTAGATTACAAAACGACGGCAAGATTCTTGTCGGAGGTAATTTTAGAAAGGTTGGAGGGCAGCCTCGTCAGGGTATTGCACGCTTGAGTCCCGACGGCACGCTCGACCCGACATTCGCTCAAACTCTGACTCCGATCACAAATTACAATAATCAAGTCAGCGGCCTTGCTGTGCAGCCGGACAACAAGATTTTGGTAAGTGGATACCTTGCCATAAACGGCGCACAAAATATACCGGGAGCGACCCGTTTACTTCGCCTGAATGCCGACGGCACGCACGACACTAGTTTCAATCCGAATATCAACAATGTTAGCAGCGCCAATATTTATTCGATCGCCGTTCAAGCAAACGGAAAGATTTTCATCGGTGGAACTTTTGGATACCAAGATGGTCAACAATTTCGTCGATCTCTTCAGCGTTTGAATGCTGACGGAACTAGCGACACTTCCTTTAATGACCCAATAATAAAGAACACCATTACAAGTACTTCCTTCCCTAACGTAAGTGATGTCGTCTTCCAACCGGACGGGAAGATCCTATTTGGCGGGAACTTTTCAGAGGTGTCGGGACAAACTCGGTATCGGATGGCGAGGCTTACCGGCGACCCGATTATTTTACGTCGCCCAAGTTTTGATTTCGATGGCGACGACAAATCCGACATATCGATCTTTCGTCCGACGGTCGGCGAGTGGTGGTATCTGCGGTCCTCGGATGGCGTCGGAAAAGCGTTTTCTTTCGGGGCACCGACCGATACGCCGGTGCCGGCGGATTTTACGGGTGATGGGAAGACGGATGTGGCGTTCTGGCGGCCTTCGACGGGTGAATGGTACGTGATCAGGAGTGAGGACTCGACTTTCTTTGCGTTCCCGTTTGGTTCGACTGGCGACGTGCCGATGCCGGGTGATTTTGATGGCGACGGCGAAGCTGATGCGACCGTTTTCCGGCCTTCGGCGAACATCTGGTTCACGCGGCGTTCTTCTGACGGACAGGTGACGACGACGCCGTTTGGTGCGGCGGGCGACAAGCCTGTCGCGGCGGATTTTGACGGCGACGGCAAGACCGACATCGCGATCTACCGTCCAAATGGTAGTTCGGGTAACGGTGAATGGTGGTATCAGCGAAGCTCTGACAGCGGCAATCGAGCGTTCGCGTTTGGCTCGGCGACCGACAAAGCGGTACCGGCGGACTTCACCGGCGACGGCAAAGCTGACCTCGCATTCTGGCGGCCATCGACGGGCGAATGGTACGTCGTCCGAAGCGAAGACGACACGTTCTTCGCATTCCCGTTCGGCGTCGCAACTGACATCCCGGTCCCCGGCGACTACGACGGCGACGGCAAAGCAGA
>JBBQTV010000092.1:0-13403 GCA_038212935.1 Pyrinomonadales bacterium
GACCCCGAACGTTTCGAGCTCTAACCTTTATATCAAGAACGGGGACACGAAGCCGGCAGATATCATCAAGTCGGTGAAGAACGGCCTATACCTGACGGATATGTTCGGCTCGGGGATGAATTCGGTTACCGGAGATTTTTCACAGGGAGCCTCGGGATTCTGGATCGAAAACGGCGAGTTGACCCACGCGGTGCAGGCGATAACGATCGCCGGAAACGTCAGCAAGGCGCTCAGCAGTGTCGAAGCGGTTGGCGACGACTTGAGTTTTAAACTCGGAAGCACGGCGTCGCCTACGCTTTTGATCTCAGAAATGACGGTCGGCGGAGCCTAACTTTGGTAGGCATTTGGTTCTGCGGGGGCGGTGGGAAATCATCGCCCTTTTTCATTTGCTGCGGGGTGGCAATTGCCGCTCTCATTATTCGAAGGGTTGGCGTGTGAGAGGCTGGGCGAATGTAGGCGGTTTAATCTTGACCAAAAAGTAATGATTTGAGATAATTTGCTTATTGTTCGATAACGAAAGCTTTTAGCTACTTGGCTTATGAAAATTTCGGCACAGGAAGAATACGGATTGCGATGCCTCGTTCAGCTGGCGAATCTGCCGCCGGGCGAATCGCTAACGCTGCCGCAGATCGCCGAACGCGAGGGCATTTCGGCGGCGAACGCCGGCAAGCTGATGTGGCTGCTGAACAAGGCAGGTTTCGTTAATTCGACACGCGGGACCAAGGGCGGATACTTTCTTGCCCGTCCGTCGGGTGAGATCTATTTGAACGAGATAATCAAAGTCTTGGACGAGGACGTGCTCAGCTCACACTGCGAAAGTTATACGGGCGTCCTGGATACGTGTATCCATACGGGTGATTGCGGAATACGGCCGGTGATTGTCGGGCTGCATGAGATCGTCGAAAATGCGTTGTCGAAGATCACGCTGGCGCAGTTGGTCGGTAATGAATTAACAGTGGGTGAGATGTTTCATAAGATCCAGGGCATTCATAGAACGATCGAACCGCAGAGGGTATAAGAAGAAATGGTCCACAGATGAACACAGATAAATACGGATCAGATCTGTGTTTATCCGTTTTCATCTGTGGATAAGAAATATATGTCAACAGCAGCAGAATTACTTACAAATAGGGAATACAAATACGGCTTTGTCACGGACATTGAGACGGACACGATCGCCAAGGGACTGAGTGAGGACACCGTCCGCTTGATCTCGGCGAAAAAGAACGAGCCGGAGTGGATGCTGGAGTTTCGGCTCAAGGCGTTTCGGAAGTGGCTGACGATGACCGCGCCGGACAACTGGGCAAATTTCGATTATCCGAATATCGATTTTCAGAACATCTCGTATTATTCCGCACCGCGGCAGAAGCCTTCGAAAGCGAGCCTTGACGAGGTCGATCCGGAGTTGCTGCGAACGTTTGAAAAACTCGGCATTCCGATAACCGAGCAGAAAATGCTCGCAAACGTGGCGGTCGATGCGGTGTTCGATTCGGTTTCGGTGGCGACGACGTATAAGAAAAAGCTGCTCGAGGCGGGCGTGATCTTTTGCTCGTTTACCGAGGCGGTGGCGGATTATCCTGAGCTTATTAAGAAATATCTCGGGTCGGTGGTGCCGGTCGGCGATAACTTTTACGCGGCGCTCAATTCGGCTGTGTTTTCGGATGGTTCGTTTGTTTTTATCCCGAAAGGCGTTCGTTGCCCGATGGAGCTTTCGACGTATTTCCGCATCAACACGCAGGAATCAGGGCAGTTCGAACGGACGCTGATCGTTGCCGAAGAAGGCGGCTATGTCGCATACAACGAAGGCTGCACAGCGCCGCAGTTTGATACGAATCAACTGCACGCGGCGGTCGTAGAGCTTGTCGCACTCGACGACGCGGAGATCAAATATTCGACCGTGCAGAACTGGTATGCGGGCGACGAGACAGGCAAGGGCGGCATTTATAATTTTGTGACGAAGCGTGGCGCGTGTCGCGGCGTGAACTCGAAGATCTCGTGGACGCAGGTCGAAACGGGTTCGGCGATAACGTGGAAATATCCGAGCGTAATCTTGCAGGGCGACAATTCGATCGGTGAGTTTTATTCGGTCGCGCTGACCAACAACGCGCAGATCGCCGACACCGGCACAAAGATGATCCATCTTGGTAAAAACACCAAATCGACGATCATCTCTAAGGGTATTTCGGCCGGAAAGTCGAACAACAGCTATCGCGGCCTGGTCAAGATAATGCCAAAGGCGACGGGCGCACGAAACTATACGCAGTGCGATTCGATGCTGATCGGCGGCAAAAGCGAGGCGAACACGTTTCCGTATATCGAGGTGATGAACAACACCGCCAAGGTCGAGCACGAAGCCACCACGTCGAAGATCAGCGAAGACCAGCTCTTTTACCTACAGCAACGCGGCATCTCGCAAGAGGACGCGGTTAGTTTGATCATCAACGGCTTCTGCAAAGAGGTTTTCCGCGAACTCCCGATGGAATACGCGGTCGAAGCGACGAAGTTGTTGGGATTGAAGCTTGAGGGAAGTGTTGGGTAAAAAGATTTGAACGCCGTTAGGCGTGGAATGTTTATAGATGATCGATGAATCGAAGCGAGTGAGTTCCGTAGGAACGGCATATAGATTCAAAGGTTGAATATGTCGCTCCTACGGAGCTCGTTTTCCGGTTTGATTCGTTTGCTGTAAATATTTCGCTCCTACGGAGCTAGGTAGGGCGAAAGAAATAGGTTTGGGTCGTTGCGGATCGATGTGTGAAGATCGAGGTTTTGAACGCCGTTAGGCGTGGAATGTTTATAGGACGGGCAGAACGTTGAATTGAGTGAGTTCCGTAGGAACGGCATATTTCGTTGGCAATCGCAGGACATATGACGCTCCTACGGAGCTCGGTTCTTTTGCTAGAATCGTTTGCTATAAATATTTCGCTCCTCCGGAGCTAAGGTGTCCCGAAAGAGATGGCGAATACGTATTCTCAGATATATGTCCAGGTGGTGTTCGCAGTTTATGGCCGTGAGAATTTGATCGGATCAGAATGGAAAGATGAACTCTACAAATACATCACCGGTATCGTAAAGAATCACGGACAGAAGTTACTGGCGATCAATGGCGTAGGCGACCATATACATATTCTTCTGAACATTCAGCCGAGCGTTGCCTTGTCTGAAGTGGTGAGGGAGATAAAAGCAAACTCGAGCAGGTGGATAAACGAGAGGAGGTTCCTTCGCGGCAAGTTTCAGTGGCAGGAAGGGTTCGGGGCATTTTCCTACTCAGTATCGCAACTGGACGATGTGATCGGCTATATTCAACGCCAGGAGGAACATCATCGTGAGGTCAGTTTCAAGAAAGAGTATCTAACTTATCTCGATAGATTTAATGTAGATTACGACGACAAATATGTTTTTGAGTGGACAGAAGAATGAAAGCGATTTAGTCACCGAATCAGCTGAAGAAGTTGGGGTTGGAGCTGGAATACGGGGTGGAAGCGACGAAGTTGCTGGGTTGATGCGTGAGGGGAGTGTTGGGTGAAACCTGTTCGCGTACTGGCATTAGGTATCGGGCTGACCGTAACACTTGGGCTGACTATCCTTGGGTCTGGGTGGTTTCTAGGTTTTTTCGACGAAGAAGCGGTGCGAAAGGCCACCGATCCGCACTTCATTCTGCTTGAGAATGAATTGGCTCCGGACGGGAATGCTCGAATCCTTACTTATCATTACGATACCGGCGCATTTGGGTACAGCAGAACGTGGTCGGCCATCACTCCGGAATCATTTTCGGACCTAAACCTGGTGAAGTTTGAGCTTCCAGATGGTTACCTCGCAGAGGGATGGTCGGGTGACGGTGAATTGCTTATTTCTAAGTGGACTCCATATTATTTCAACGAAGGAGAGGTGCGAGAGATTGAATTTAAGACTGGCGATAAACTTCACGAGCGGACAATCCGCATCGTGGAGAGAAACGTTTCGAAGTAGCTCACGTTCGTTGCCTTCAGCGAGGACATATGATTTCGGAGCGTCCTAGGGTTACGCACGCAGAGCCTCGCTGCAACCTAGGCTTTAATGTAGGTTGCCGTTGCGAGGAAGAAATATGAAAAAGATTCAGCCACCAAACCAGCCGCGGCCGAAGGGGCATTATTCGCCGGGCGTTGAGCATAACGGTTTGATATTTGTATCGGGGCAGTTGCCGATGTCGTTGGATACGCGGGAGCCGTTTACTGGTGACGTAGCTGAGCAGACGGAGCTTGCCTTGCGAAATGTTGAGGCGGTTTTGAAAGCGGGCGGCAGCGATCTGCAGCACGTTCTGCAGATGACGATATATGTGTCGGACATGGAGATGTGGGACGAGGTGAATAAGAGATACGCGGAGGTGATGGGCGAACATCGTCCGGCCAGGGCTATCGTTCCCGTCAAAGACCTGCATTTCGGTACGAAGATAGAGATCCAGGCGATAGCGGCGAAAGCGTAAGAAGCTGATGGAAGCGATCATTTTAGATGGGCTAGGGTGGGTCGGGGCGGCGTTTATTTTGGCGGCCTATGGAATGGTGTCGTTCAAAAAGCTGAAGCCTGATTCGTTTGCGTATCAGGGGCTGAACATCGCTGCGAGCATTTTGCTGCTGATAAACACGATGTATTACGGCGCCTATCCGTCGAGTTTTGTTAATGCGGTCTGGGCGGTGATCGCGTTGGTCGCCGTGGTGTCGGTGGTCCGCAGTGGATCTACGACGAGGGGCGAAGAGGTTTAGGAATGCAATTTTACGGAATTGACTGGCTAGCGACGCTATGCGGTGTGACTGGCGTTTACCTGCTTGGAAATAAAAGCAAGGTCGGATTTATCTTATTTATGGTCGCGAGTACGAGTTGGGCCGTATTTGGCCTGATGACCGGAAGCATCGCGATGACCATCGGCAGCATGATATTTTTTACGATGCATCTGCGAGGATTTTTGTCATGGCGGCGGGATGAACGTCTGGCGGACAGCCCGATCCACGTGACGGTGGCGAAATGATGACATTGGGGATGTTTCAGGTCGATGCGTTTACGAGCAAGCCGTTCGGCGGAAATCCGGCGGCAGTGGTTCCGCTCAAGGAATGGCTTGCGGACGAGCTGATGTTGCAGATAGCGGCTGAAAACAACTTGTCGGAAACGGCGTTTTTCGTGAAGGATGGCGACCGCTATCACATCCGCTGGTTTACGCCGACTATCGAAGTGAACCTCTGCGGACACGCGACGCTTGCGACCGCGCATGTGATATTCAATGAGCTGAAATTGGAAGACGAGGTCATTCGGTTTCATTCGGATCGCAGCGGCGAACTTAGCGTTGCAAAGGCCGGGGACCGCCTTGTTCTTGATTTTCCTGCATATCCGATGACGGAGATCGAAGCCGTGGCCGGACTTGCGGAAGCCGTCGGTGCCGAACCGACGCAGACCTGGGAAGCGCAGGGAAATATGGTGTTTATGCTGCTCGATAGTGAAGAGCAGATCAAGGCACTTGATCCGGATATGTCGTTGGTCGCGAAGATGCCGTATGACGAAGTGATCGTAACGGCGACGGGTGATGATTGCGACTTCGCCTCGAGGATGTTCGCACCGCGGATCGGAATTCCGGAAGACCCGGTGACGGGAGCGATTCATTGTTCGCTCATCCCGTATTGGGCAGAGCGGCTGGGCAAGAATGAGATGTTCGCCCGACAAGTCTCAGTTCGCGGCGGCGAATTGTATTGCGAACTAGCCGGTGACCGCGTGAAGATCGGCGGCAATGCGGTGACGTTTTTGAAGGGAGAGATCTTCGTCGAAGAATTGCCACAGAGCACACAGAGGACACGGAGTTTTTGAGATCGATTACAGCAGCCTCGGTGAGCTCGGTGCTCTCTGTGGCGAAAGAAATTTATGTTGCTAGAAGTTAAAGACCTGCATGCAGGCATTGATGGAAAAGAGATATTGAAGGGCTTGAACCTTCAGGTCAAGAAGGGCGAGGTCCATGCGATCATGGGGCCCAATGGGTCCGGTAAATCGACGTTGTCGAAGGTGCTGGCCGGGCATCCGAGCTATGAGGTGACCTCGGGCGAAGTTTTGTACGAGGGCACGAATCTGCTTGAGCTGGAGCCGGACGAACGCGCACGCGCGGGCGTTTTTATGGCGTTTCAGTATCCGGTGGAAGTGCCTGGCGTTTCTAATTCGCAGTTCCTGCGGCTCGCTTATAACGAGAAGATGAAGCACCTCGGGCAAGAAGAGCTCGACCCGCTCGAGTTCAACGATTATCTAAAAGAAAAGGCGAAGATCGTCGATATGGATCCGCAGTTTTTCAAGCGCTCGGTGAACGAAGGATTTTCGGGCGGCGAGAAAAAGAGAAACGAGATCCTACAGATGGCCGTGCTCGAACCGAAACTTGCAGTGCTTGACGAAACGGATTCGGGGCTCGACATCGATGCTTTGCGGATCGTTGCCGAGGGCGTGAACAAGCTGCGTTCGAGCGAAAACGCGATCATTTTGGTGACGCATTATCAGCGGCTGCTGAACTTTATCGTGCCCGACATGGTCCACGTTCTCGCCAATGGCCGCATCGTCAAAGAAGGCGGCAAAGAACTGGCTTTTGAGCTCGAAGAGAAAGGTTACGATTGGGTCAAGGGAGCAGCCGCGAAATAGGACATGTCGTCAACGCGCCTAACCGAATTTATCGATCGTGAGATCGCGGAAGCAGAACGGCTTTCGGCGGCTGGCGAGGCGGCGGGTGCATTTCGGCATCTTGAACGGGCACACGTTCTCGGGCAGGCAAACACGTATCAGCACACGCGGGTGCATTGGCTGATGTTAAAGCACGGTCTTCGTGAGCGCGACACGAAAGAGATCGCCGGACAAGTTTTGCGGATCGGCGGTGCGGCGACGAAGACTCCGCTTGGCATTTATCCGAAGGGAAACACCGGCGGTGCGAATGTGAATCCGCTGAAGCCGATGCCGATAGAAGCGGATCTCGCGGAGATCCTCGAGCAAGCGGGACGAAAATAACGGATTGGCAAAGTCTGAACCAAAAGTCGCCAATAGCACTCTGCCCGCGTTGATCATCGCGGTATCGGCGGTCGTTCTGCTTGTCGCATTTTTTTCGAATCGCGGTTCGGATGTCGGACGAATAGGGCAGTTGTTTGGCAACCTCGGCGGCGGGCCGATATTTGGACTTGGGATCTTTGAAAGTTTGATCGGTGCGATCATCGCGGCATTGATAGGGGCGTCATGGTTCGGGCTTGGAAGCTTGATCACGCGGACATTTCAGGTCACGCAGGCGGCTGAGCATTCGCACGTTCTGGAATTCGCTCAGAAGACTGCGATCGGTGCGGCGTCTTGGTCGCTTATTTGGATGTTGTTTGGGTCGGCCGGAGCATATGGGAGCATCGCCGCGTTGGCGTGCTTGATCGCGGGTTTTGTGACGACGCTCATCGGGCTTCGACGCGTTCGCGAGGCCAAACGCGAAAGCAGGTATCCTGAAAGGGCCGGGCTCTTTGACAGAGTAATGCTCTTGCTGATCGCGATCCCGGCCGGTTTGGCATTTGTCGGATCGCTTGCTCCGCCGACTGCCAAGGACACGCTGCTGTATCACTTTGCGGTACCAAAGGCGTTCATTGCACAGGGAAGCAGCGCATTTATCGAGGGTAATATTGCGAGCTATCTTGCGCTCGGGACGGAGATGCACACGGTCTGGGCTATGCTGCTTGGCGGGCTTGTCAGCGAACGTGCGGGCGAAGCAGCGGGCGGAGCGGTCATATGGGTCTTCTTTCCGTTGCTATTGGCCGCCATTTTTGGTTTTGCACGCGAGATCGGCCTGGCTCGCCGGTGGGCGTTGATCGCGGTGCTGATGGTCGCAACGGTGCCGACCGTTTATCACGTTGCCGCGAGCGCGTATACGGATGTTGCCCTATCGCTATTCGTAGTGCTGGCGGTCCATTCGCTGACGCGCTGGTGGAAGACGCTCGAAGCAGGTTGGCTTATCTTCGTCGCTATCTTTTTGGGAGCGGCGCTTTCGATCAAGCTGACCACGCTATTCGTGATCGCGGCGTTTGTCTTGGTGATCTTGCTTCGGGTACGTAATGCGCAAGCGAGCGAGCCGGATCGTATCGATAAGGTTGCCGGTCTTGGTTTGGCGGTGCTGTTGTTGGCGGGCGTGATCGCTTCGCCGTGGTATCTGCGGACGTGGGCGGAAACGGGCAGCCCGATCTTTCCGTTCTATATGAGCATCTGGCCGGGCGAGGCTCCGGGCTGGGATACTGAGCGGTCAAACCTGTTTCAGGCAATGAACGCTCAGTATGGCGGGTATGAGAAATCGCCGCTCGATTACGTCGCGGCACCATGGAACATATCAACCGTCGCACAGCCGGAGATCGCGACGCATTTTGACGGCGTGCTTGGGGTTGCGTTTTTGATCGGACTGCCGATCTTGATATTAGGTCTTTGGAAATTTGAGATACCGGCCGAGGTAAAGATCGCGTCGGGTATAGCGGCGGTGA
Organism: Pyrinomonadales bacterium; assembly: GCA_038212935.1. Classification (GTDB taxonomy): domain Bacteria; phylum Acidobacteriota; class Blastocatellia; order Pyrinomonadales; family Pyrinomonadaceae; genus OLB17. Next base: position 8,487 of record JBBQTV010000092.1, read on the forward strand.
TCTTTCTCTTCTGGATGTTCTCCAGCCAGCAGCTGCGGTACCTGCTGCCATTGCTGCCGCTGTTGGCGATCGGCATCGCGGCAGCGTTTCAAAAGATAGGCGAGACGGACGGCGCAGTTAAAACGGCCGGCCAATTCGCTTTGGCGGCAGCGGCGTTTGCGGGGATATTGACGGGTGCGGCGTGGTTTTTGCAGAAGTCCCCGGTGCGTGTGGCGCTGGGCGGCGAAACGAACGACGAATATTTGACGCGAAATATCGACTACTATCCGTACTATCGGTGGTTGAATGAGGAAAGCGATCCGACCGCTAAAGTTTGGCTGATAAACATGCGGCGGGACACTTACAACCTCGAACGGCCATATTTTTCTGACTATTTGTTCGAAGATTGGACGCTGCGACAGATGGTCTGGGAATCTCGAAATGCTCCGGAGCTTAAGGCAAAAGCGGCGGCGATGGGAGTTCAATACATTCTGACGCGTCACGATTTTCTTTTTGACTATGACCGTTCGCCTCTCGTCGATGACCTAAAGCCGAGGCCGGAGAACGAAGCGAAGCTTAGAATGACGAAAGAGCTTTTGCTTGATCCGGCCCGAACCGTGAAGGCGGACAACAAATTTAGTTTGGTTAAGGTGTTTTAGTAATGGTTTTATCAACAGCCGTAATGGAAGCGAAGTTTACAGCAGAATTTAGGAGCCGCATTGGCGTTGAGACGGATGCGCGGTTGAAAGCGATCAGGGAATCGGCATTCGCTGCTTATTCGTCGCTCGGATTTCCGACGGCGAAGAATGAGGACTGGAAATACACGAACGTCTCGCCGATCGCCAATTCCGAGTTTACGGTGGACAGCGGCCGGGCAAACACACCTGCGGATCTGGATATCGAGGATCTGCAGAAATTCGGTCTTGAGCGAAACGGCCTGACCGCCTTACATCTGGCATTCGCGGATATCGCCGTCCTTCGGATCGAAAAAGACACGGTCGTCGAAGAGCCGATCGAGTTTAATTTCGCCGCCGAGGCAGGGACGGCTATTTTTCCGCATGTTATCGTTATCGCCGGAGCCGGAAGCAAGGCGACGATCGTCGAGTCATATGCCGGGCAGAGCGGGAGCTTTACAAACGCCGCTATCCAGGTCTTCGTTGAGGACAACGCCCACCTGACGCATTATCGTGTGCAGAAGGATTCGCCCGATGCATTCAATTATGGCGTGACGGAGGTCAGTTTGGCTCGCGGAACATACGATTCGACGAATATCAATTTGGGTGGCGGCATTTCGCGACACGACATCGAGATGACGTTCCATTCGGAAGGCGGCGAGGCGTGGGTCGATGGACTCTATATGCTCGACGGGTCGCAGCATCACGACACGCATTCTGTCATCGATCACAAAGTGCCGAACTGTCTTTCGCACCAAAATTATAAAGGCGTGATGAACGACGCTTCGCGGGCGGTGTTTAACGGCAAGGTCTTTGTCCGCGAGAACGCGAGCGGTACAGATGCTCAGCAATCGAATAAGAATCTGCTGCTTTCGAACGAAGCCCGCGTGGACACGAAGCCGCAGCTTGAGATCTTTAACGACGACGTCAAATGCTCGCATGGTGCGACCGTCGGCCAGCTTGAAGAAGAAGAATTATTTTATTTGCTGACACGTGGTTTGCCGGAAACGCTTGCACGAAATTTACTGACGTACGGGTTTGCCGAAGAGATAATCAACAAGATAGGGATCGAGGCCATTAAGAAAGATCTGGACGGCATCGTCCTGAATCGACTCAACACCACTTTAGAAGGATAGAAATTATGAGAGTAAGAACATCTTTGATCATAGACGACGAATTGCTGGAAAAGATCGACGAGATCGCCGGTGAAAAGACGCGCCGTGCGGCGACCATCGAAACAGCGTTGCGCGAATTTATTTCCCGCGAAGAGAAGAAGGCAAAGGCGAAACCTCCGGCACCGGTCACGGCGAAGTCAAAAGCGATAGCATCGGCAAAGAGGCAATAAGATGACCGCAGTAAAGGAAATGAGCAATTGGGATGTCGAAAAGGTCAGAAAGGATTTTCCGTTGTTGTCGCGTGATGTGAACGGGCAACCGCTGGTCTATCTGGACAATGCGGCGTCATCGCAGGTTCCGCAGATGGTGATCGATCGCGGCTCGAAGTATCTCGCCGAGGAGCATTCGAACGTTCATCGCGGGGTGCATTACCTTTCGCAGCACGCGACGAATGCATTTGAGGCCGCACGCGAAAAGGTGAAGCGGTTCATCAATGCAAAGGAAGCGGCGGAATGCATCTTCGTCCGCGGATGTACCGAAGGCGTGAATTTGGTCGCGCATTCTTACGGGCGAAAGTTCATCAATGAAGGTGACGAGATTCTCGTCTCGCAAATGGAGCATCACTCGAATATCATTCCGTGGCAGATGATCACCGATGAACGCGGTGCGAAGGTTCGGATGATACCGATCAACACGCGTGGCGAGATAATCATCGACGAGTATGAGGCGATGCTGAACGAGCGGACGAAGATCGTTGCCGTTTCGCATGTTTCGAATTCGCTCGGAACGGTTAATCCGATCAAGGAAATGGTGGCAACGGCGCATAAATTCGGTGTTCCGGTGTGCGTTGACGCGGCGCAGAGCGTTCCCCATTTTCCTGTGGATGTTCAGGACCTCGACGCGGACTTTTTTATTTTTTCGGGACACAAGATGTTCGCCCCGACGGGCAGCGGTGTTGCCTACGGCAAGCGCGAATGGCTGGACAAAATGCCACCATATCAGACGGGCGGCGGCATGATCCGGACGGTGAGTTTTGAGAAAACCACCTTCGCTCCGATACCCGAAAAATTTGAGGCCGGAACTCCGGCGATCGCCAACGCGATCGGACTCGGTGCGGCGATCGATTACATTAACGCCCTCGATTTTGAAGCCGCCGCCGCCTACGAACACGAGCTGCTCGAGTATGCGACCAAACGGCTGGCGGACATCCCTGAGGTGACGATCATCGGAACCGCAGCAGAAAAAGCGAGCGTCTTGTCGTTCACGATCGAAGGCATTCATCCGCACGATATCGGAACGATCCTTGATCAGCAAGGCATCGCCATCAGAGCCGGCCACCACTGCGCCCAGCCGGTGATGAAGTTTTTTGACGTCCCGGCAACAGCCCGTGCGTCATTCGCTTTTTACAATACACGCCAAGAGGTAGACAAACTCGCCGACGCGATACAGAAGGTGATCGAGGTGTTCGCGTAGCCTCGAGTGTGGCAATGGAAAAAGTAAGCATCGCTGAGAAATTCTCGTTGATCAGTGAATACTGGCGGCCGAAGGTTGTCGGTGAGTTGAATGGGCAGGAAGTGAAGCTCGTGAAGTTTCAAGGCGAGTTTCCCTGGCATCATCATGAGAACGAGGACGAACTCTTTCTGGCGGTGAAGGGCAGCTTTCGGCTCGAATTCCGGGATCGCAGCGTTGAACTCTCGCCCGGCGAATTTCTGATCGTTCCGCGCGGCGTCGAACATCGGCCGGTTGCGGAAGAAGAGGTTGAGGTCCTGCTCTTTGAGCCCGCGAATGTTAAAAATACGGGAAACGTTGATGATCCCGTATTCACCGCTCCCTCCGGCGATAAAGAAATCCTCGATTTGTGAGTTGCGTCACTCCATAATCAGGCGAACGTCACGACAATAGCGGAATGAACTCTGATCTAAAAATTGCGCGAGGTGCGAAGCTTCGCCCTGTTACTGAAATCGCCGCCGGGCTTGGCCTCAGCCCTGAGGACGTTGACCTTTACGGCAGTCCGTATATCGGCAAGGTCCGGCTCGATGTCATCGAGAAATTCAAGGACCGCCCGAACGCTACGTATATCGACATCTCCGCCATCACGCCGACGCCTCTCGGCGAAGGTAAATCCACAACGCTAATTGGGCTCGGCGAGGCGATGCAGATTCTCGGTAAACGCTCGGTCATCAGCTTGCGTCAACCATCGCAGGGGCCGACGTTCGGGATAAAAGGCGGCGCCGCGGGCGGAGGCTATTCGCAGGTCGTTCCGATGGAGACCTTTAACCTGAACCTTACGGGTGATATCCACGCGGTGACCGCGGCCAATAACCTTTTGGCGGCGATGATCGACAACAAGCTGCTTCGCGGCAATCCGCTTAATATCAATCCGCACAGTATTACATGGAAGCGGGTCGTGGACACGAATGACCGTGTGCTGAGAAAGATCATCGTTGGTCTTGGCGGCAGGATGGAGGGCGGCATCCCGCGTGAGACCGGATTCGACATAACGGTCGCGTCCGAGGTCATGGCGATACTTGCACTGACGACCTCGCTGCAAGACATGCGGAAGCGGTTTGGACGCATTGTGGTAGGAATGACGCATGACAAAACTCCTGTAACGGCCGAAGAGATCGGCGCCGCCGGAGCGATGACCGTGCTGATGCTTGACGCGATCCGTCCGACGATAATGCAGACGATCGAGAACACGCCCGCACTCGTCCACGCGGGCCCGTTCGCCAATGTTGCCCACGGAAACAGCAGTATATTGGCGGACCTGATCGGGATCAAAACTAGCGATTATCTAATGACGGAATCGGGTTTTGGCGCGGACATCGGTGCCGAGAAATTCTTCAATATCAAATGCCGATACTCTGGCTTGCGGCCGGATGCATGTGTGATCGTGGCGACGATCCGGGCTCTAAAATCGCACAGCGGCAAGTACAAGATCGTGGCCGGCAAGCCGCTGCCGCCCGAAATGCTGGAGAACAACGTAGGCGATGTGGAAGCCGGCGCCGCAAATCTGCGTAAACAGATCGAGAATATCAGGCTGCATGGAGTCACGCCGGTGGTAGCCATAAATGAATTTGCCACCGACCATCCTGAAGAGATCGAGGCGGTCAAACGGATCGCGATCGAATCCGGCGCACTCGGGGCGG
>JBBQTV010000093.1:0-13334 GCA_038212935.1 Pyrinomonadales bacterium
AAAAACGACGGCAAGGTAATCAGCGATCAACTCGCCGAAGAACTCAAGCGCCCGATATTCTGAATCCCGCCATCCGCATTCTTCGAATTCAATTCTGAACGGCATTCGGTCAGATCGAAAGAATTTTCGTACGCATATTACACAAAATCTGCGATGTTTTCGCGTCTATAGGTATGGAACGCATGTTGCACAAAGAGAAGGCGATGAGAGATCATGAAGAACAATTTGGCACAACGGACATCGGCTTGATGATATTCGTGGTGGTCGCCGGATGGGTATTGATATTCTATTCCGGCGTCTTCGGCTAAGCTTCGGTAAATCTTAGCGGGCGCCGCTCGTCCGTGAACTTATGCTTGGCCGCCAGGTCAAGAAACAGACTCAGGCCTGTCTGCATGGTCTCGTCAACCTCGTACGAGATATTTCCCGATAAATAGGTTTTCATTTCTTCGGCGCTAAGGCCGATGTCGTGTCGATAATTTTCAACGATCGCGTCGATGTGTCCGATGCCTTCGTCGCGTGCACCGGCCAGGTCAATGTTCGCCTTTTGGTGCCGTGTCATCCACATTGCAAATATGAAGCCAAGACCCGTGTGCTCGTGCCAAAGCTCGGCAAGATCAAAGGATCTGAGATTTGGCAAATGGAATCCGGGATCCAGTTCTTTCGCTAAGTTAGTGGGCGGGTAATGCCAAGATTCCGCATTCTGCATCCCGTGTTCCGAAATCGTCAGTGCCGGGTCGCCTATGAGCAATGCTGCGTCTGCGTCAGTGAGCATGGCATCGATGTCCGGTGGCGCGTCGAGCCACTCGGGCTCAAAATCTAAGAACTCGCGAAAGATGATCTTGGTCAAAACAACGGAGGTCCGCGACGATACGTCCAGTGCTACTGACCGAACATCGTTCAACTCTTCGCCCTTTGTCACTAAACAAACACTGCGAACGCGTTTACGCGCACCGACGCACACACCCGGAACAATCCGAACGCCGTCAATGATCTGTGAAGCGATGACCGGAACTAGCGCTGCATCGACGAGTCCTTGCTCAAGGAGTTGAGCCGAGCGCGCCGGGGCATTGTCCATTATCAACTCGACGCTGCCGTGCTGCGAACCGTAAAGAAAACTCCAGATCAACGGTGCCGTGTTCGAATAGCTTGACGCCGCGATCCGCGGAACTTTGTTTTGCATCTCCGCTGGAATTGTAACGGCTATCGGGCCGCAGACAAACCGTCGAGTAATTAGTCCGAAATGAGATCAAACTGAAAACGGTTCGCCGACATAGCGGATCAGCGTATCAGTGAAGTTCGTGGAAGCGGATATCGAAGTACCAGATCACGGGAACTAACCCGAATAGACATCACCTACATCATCGCGACCGCTCAGAACCTTTATGGCAAACGGGCATGTTGCAAATATCTTTAAGCCTTTTTCGCGGGCGTAATTCACGGCGGCATCAACCAGATCTTCGCCGACGTTCTGACCGCGAAGACTTTCTGCGACCTCCGTGTGGTCGATGATGAATCCTGTCTCGCCAACGTTAACATATGTAAGTTCTGCCAAGCGTTCACCATCCTCACGGATAATGAACGCACCGCGGCCGCCTTTTTCGATCCGCTTTATTTCCATAACAACATTCTACGCAATGCAGCGTCGTTCGCAACGATCGTGCAATCAAGTCGGGTTCCCAATGGCGATTGCACGTGAATGTATTGTCGATTATTCTGGCGATATGAAGATATATGACGTGACGGTCGCGATCAGCAGCGATATGCCAATCTATGAAGGCGACCCGGCCGTGCAGGTCGAATCGTTCATGGCTATCGACCGTGGCGACTCCGCAAATGTTTCGAGCATTAGCTTCGGCGTCCACTCCGGCACACATGTGGATGCGCCTAACCATTTTATTGACGGCACAAAGCACGTGTACGAACTCGACCTTGAAAAGCTCATCGGTCCGTGCCGCGTTATCGACGTTGGCACTGAAGTCCGCGAGATAGAGCCGGTACACGTGGGCGATATCACAGGCGTCGAGCGCGTGGTGTTCAAGACGAGGAACTCGGAATTCTGGTCCACACCCGAGGACGGCTTTCGGCAAGATTTCACATACATCACGCGAGCGACCGCAGAGCTGCTTGTGGCGAACCGGGTGAAGCTGGTCGGGATCGATTATCTTTCGATCGAGGGAAGCGGCGGTACCGGCAAACCCGTCCATACTGCTTTGCTAAAGGGTGAAATGGTGATCTTGGAAGGCGTCGACCTGCGCGCAGTCCGGGCCGGCGATTACGAGATCATCTGCTTGCCATTGAAGTATAAAGGTTCCACCGGCGACGGCGCACCGGCCCGCACCGTTTTGGTAAAACGATGATCGTAAACGACAAAAATTACCGCGAGCGAGTATATGAGATCGTTCGCGCGATTCCCGCCGGAAAGGTGATGACTTACGGTCAGATCGCTGCGATCCTCGGGGAAGGCTACACGCCGCGCAGCGTCGGCTTTGTAATGCACGGCGCCGATACCGAGAATGTTCCTTGGCAGAGGGTGATAAATTCTCAGGGCAAATGTTCGACCGGCCGGATGACCATACCCGTCAACCTTCAACAAACAATGCTCGAACAGGAAGGCATCGAGTTCGATGGAAACGGACGGTGTGATCTTCGCAAGCACCTTTTCCAAGACAACAATGCATCGCACCATGACGATTCCCAAACAAGCCTTTTCAGCTAAGCTTGCAGGCACTGACCGCGTCGGCGTTGGTTTTCAAGTCTATCGGATAGCTGGAACCATAAAAGCGGCAGCCACGTGCGATGGGCTTGCGGCCACCGACTTCATTATAAGAAGAGCTACCCGATAACACTTATCGGAGAGGGCAGACTGCTTGGAATATGCGAGCCCGTATTCTTTAACGCGTCGGCGAACGCGGCCTCCATAAACTTTGGATCGGTGATCTCAATATAGCGTGCCGTCTGCTCGGCCGTCATTACCTCAAGCATCAATGTGTTCTCGACCCACACCTCGACCAGTTGAAACAAGCCTTCGCCGCGATTGCATACCAGTACGCGCCAGCCCTCGCGTTTCGCCATCTCGCGTATTTCGTCAATGCTTTTGGTCGTGTTGATATTGACGTGAGTAGCGACAAAGCGGGGGATGAGATCGCTTTTCACAAACTGAGCTTCGTGTTCTTCGGTCCTCGCGTCCAGGTCCTTCTCGTCCGGCAAGCCTTCGCCTGGAACCAGCACCGTGCCCGCCGGTGTGATCTCGATCGCCGAGCCGCGGCCGTCATTTGCCATTACAAAAAATGAATTAGGTGCGGGCGGAAACGGATATACGAACCCATCCCAGAGCTCCGCGATAAAATGTGCGACCCGCTGGGGTTCATTTACTGAGATAGAAATATGATTGATCATCGCAAAAGTGCTCCTTACGTTTAAGTCCCAACGAACATTTTGTTCGTCCGATAGAAACGCGAAGTCCCGTGCAGAAAAGTATCGTAAATGGCCGGCGCTCAATCGATCAGGTTTATTTGTCGTCCTTGGCTGTTCGCCCACGCGATGTATTTCTTAGAATTAAATTTTTTTCCCGTGCTGCCGCTTGTCATGTAGCGTATCTGGCCGAAAACGGGGCGTTCCATCCATGGCCGGTCGTGCTTGCCGAAGCACCAGAGGATACCAGCGTACGAATTTGGATTACGACCGTCGAGGCAGTACTTGTTGTTCAGATGAACGAGTGTCTCGAACGCGATCTCATACGACGGCGACCAGGCGATCACATTCTTGCCCCAGAGCATACGCACATAATTGTGCATCTCGCCGGTCTCTACCATCTCGCGTTGGCAAGCGTTCCAGAGTTCGTCGTGCGTCTCGCCCGCTTCTAGCTGTTCGAGCGAATAGTCGAACTGCCGTTCATCATCTGCATGTGCCCGCATCGTCTTATGCACCCACGCGGGTAAGGCTTCGAGCGAATCATACTTCGGATTGTGGCGCGTCATATTATATGAAAGCTCGCGTCGGACGATCAGCTCCTCAAGGTAAGCGTCTTTTGATTCCTGTGGTGCGTTCGCATCCTTCACCGCCAGCGCTATCTCAAGCGGCGAAAGAAAACCGAAATGCAAATACGATGAAAGCCGAGAGGAACCATCGCGGTCAGGCTTGCTGCGGGCCTTGTCGTAATCAGGCAAGATCTCGTCGACAAACTTTTGCAAACGAATGCGGCCGTTCGCCGTCCCGCCGTGATATACGGGCGAAGCTCTTACAGAATGATCAATGTCACATTCTGCGACAAGCTCTACAATGTTTTCACTGGTAACGTACGTTTCAAACTCGGCATCAAGGTCGATATCCGTACTGTTCTTTTCTACCCTTTCTTCAGCCAGCGGCTTAAGGTAGTTTCCAAGCAGCTTATTGATCTTCGGCCTTATCGTATACGCCGCGTACTCTTCCTTTTCGAACTTGGACATCGGAATGATGCCATTGGAATCGACAGCGTGTACGGCGATTACCGTCCGCTCCGCGATCCGCCGATTGTGTCCGGGAATGATGAAGCACGGAAAGTCGTCGGTTACGATAAGTGCCGCATTTTTCGCCAAGGCGGCCACCGTGTTCTTCGGCGAGGTTTCATCCTTCTGCAAATAAAAGATGTAGCGGATCCCAAGCCGCTTAAACTCGTTACGTTTTTCCTCGACACCTTCGAGTATGAAAGTATGCAGCCGATCACTCGCCCACGGGTAATAAAATTTCAGGCCTTCGTAAACGACAAGCGGCAGCTTCAGCTCGTTCGCTTTTCGTATTGCCCAAACGAGCGCATGGTTATGCGACGTCCGCTTGAACATCTGCATCCAATACAAAACGTAGCGGGCATTTTCGTTTATCGGCTTGTCGTTTAGATAAACGACTCTTTCGTTAATGCGCATTGATAAGTATTATAAGTGGTATTTGCCGTAGAGCTCGCAGAGATAACCGGGATTATGAGCATGAACTTTACACGATCAGACAACATGCAATTCGCGCCCGTGCTGATTTTGGTTTTGGCTCTCTGTTTACTCTGTGGCAAAACTCTTGCTCAGGATTTTAAGCAGGCCCATCACGGCGTCGAACACGCACAGGTCGAGCACAAGATCGGCAGCGATCCGGTGAAGATCGATCTGCTTCGTTTAGATCTCACCAAGGTGCGGCTCGATGTTCACAAAGCGGACGACCGTGCCATTGGCCTTGAGACGACCTCATCCATAGCAGCCCGAAAAAAAGCGATTGCGGCCATCAATGCCGGATTCTTCCGATTGGATCGCTCAGATTATGCCGGTGATGCCGCCGGTGTATTGATGATCGACGGCGACCTCCTGAGCGATAGCGTAAACGGACGCACGGGTATGGTCATATCAAACGGGAAACGTCATTCCTCAGTCTTCTTTAATCGCGTCGCTTCGGAGACACAACTTCAAATTGGGTCGAGGAACAGGCTCAGCTCATTTTCGATCTCGGGAATAGACCGCGAATCGAAAGATAGCGAGATCGTTCTGTACACTCCTTGGTTTGGGCGACCGATCCGGCCGAGCGATGACGCAACCTTGGTCGTCTTGGGACGATGCAAAGCCGGCAGGATTATCGGTAGCTTTCGTAACATCGCTTGTCGTGATACGGAGATCGCAAGCGGCAACGCCGACCAGGTCGTTCCATCCAACGGGTATATACTTTCGCTCGGCCATAAAGTTCAGGGTCAAGGAGCATTCATTCGCCAGCGTATTAGCGCAATGGTTCGCAACAATACCGCACGCAAGAATATCGAGATCCGGCACGTCTTGTTGCTGGATGGTGGACAGTATTCGACCGACAAAACCGTAGACATAACAAACGGTGTCGCGCGGCTAATCAAAGACAGCAAGATCGACATCTCGTGGGAACAGGAAAAAGCCGGCAAAGCTTTTGTCTTTAACCGACATCCGCGGACGGCTGTGGCGAAGATGAAAGATGGAAAGCTTTTGATGGTGACAGTGGATGGTCGTCAGCCGGGCGTTAGCGTCGGGATGACGCTCCCTGAGCTGGCGGAATATCTGCACTCACTTGGAGCGGTCGATGCTATGAATCTAGACGGAGGTGGTTCGACTACAATGGTGCTCGACGGCAAAGTGGTTAACAAACCATCCGAGCCTACGGGCGAACGCAAGGTCGGCGACGCCATAATCGTAACGTTGCGTAAATAATGCCGCTGTTGAAGTTATCGCTGCAGATAACGAAGCGACGCCATGACCTTAACTGCTTCGCGGAGCGAGATGTCACTCTTGTCCGCCACCAGCGAGTAGAGTTGTTGGAGTGAGCCTTTCGGCTGATAGCGTTCCTTCGAACCCATCCAGGAAACAAAGAGTCCGCCCTCGTCGTCACCGGTGTACCCTGCCTGAACGCCATTCTCAAAATATGTGTTTCGACCAAAAACGCGCGGTTCGCTGACGTCGCCGACACCGTCATTGATCGATTGAATCATGAAGGACTTTCCCGCCGCGTTACGATAGACGAGCGTGTAGCCGACTAGCTCCGGTTCCGGGTGTTCCTCTATCTTCATCTCATCGAGTTTAAATCCGGTCGGGATATAGGTTGGAATGCCGATCGCCGCATTTAGCTTTTTTAGTTCGGCCGTCTGCTCGGCAGAAAGCCCCGCAGCTTTGCCGTCGGTGTAAGCTCCTTTCTGAGCTTCAACGTCAAAACAAAATAGGGCGATGACGCCGACAAAAAATAGGATCGAGAATTGTCTTTTCACTTTCATTAACATCGATACGGGTTGTTGCGGTTTCTAAATTTGAACCTTCCTTAAAAATCAATATCCTAGATTAGCTATGTTACTAAGACAAATCCGCCCTCGATGTTTTTCGCTTGCGCTCTTCCTCTTCATTTTTTCATCGATCAGCGTCGCTGCCGACACGGTTGATGACATCGTTCTCTCGCGAATGAAAGAACGCAACATTCCTGGTGCTGCAATCGCCGTCATAAAGAATGGGAAACCAGTTAAGGTAAAAGGCTATGGCCTGGCGAGCCTAGAGTTTGGGGTTCCTGTAACGAATGACACTGTCTTCGAGATCGGTTCGGTATCGAAACAATTGACCGCCGCGGGCATCATGCTTTTGGTCGAAGACGGCAAGATTGACCTCGACGAAAAGATATCAAAGTATCTGCCAAACACGCCCGAGGCATGGAGCGAAATAACCGTAAGGCATTTGCTTACACATACTTCCGGGATCATAAGTTATACGCGGCTCGACGGTTTTGAGCTGTCACGCCGCGTTACGATAGACGGATTCATCAAACAGCTATCGCCACATCCGCTGGAGTTCACGCCCGGCGAGAAAAATATTTATAGCAATAGCGGATTCAATTTGCTTGCCTATATCATCCAAACGCAAAGTGGAAAACCCTTTATGGATTTCATGCGCGAGAGCATCTTCGATCCGCTCGACATGACCCGCACCGGCGAACGCGATCCGCAATTTATTATCCCAAAACGAGCCGGCGGATATGAATGGCGCGCTGGCCGCTACGCGGGCCGGGACGGCAACCTCACCGACTTAATGGGCGCTGGTTCGATCACGTCAACGATCAATGACATGATCAAATGGGAAGCGGCGCTCCGCGGAGACAAATTTCTGAAGCCGGAAAGTAAGCGCGAGATGTGGACACAGTTCACCTTCAACAGCGGAGAGAAGTCGTTGTATGGTTTCGGCTGGCGCATTTCCGATGTGCGCGATCACAAACTCATCGGCCACACCGGACAGACTGCCGGTTTCGGCGCAGCGATCTTTCGTTACGTCGAAAATGATATTTCTGTCATCGTCTTAACCAACCTCGGTGAGATCGGAATGGGAAGTTTGATCGCAACGAACGTCGCAAAAATTTATATTCCCTCGATGTCGTTAAAAAATATTACATTGGTCGATGACGAAGATCCGGCGCGAACTGCACTTCATCTCGACGCATTGCAAGAGCGCCTTGCTAACAGCGCAGACACCGTGAAGCTGACGCCGGAACTGCGGCGTGCCATTTCGACGCCCCGCGCAAAAGCCGTGAATCACCGACTCGCCGCCTTTGGATCTATAGGAAAGTTGGAACCTGTCAAAGCCGAAAATGCCGATAGCGAAAGGACTTATCGCTACCGTGCATCCGCGGGGAAGCGGTTCATGCTTTGGCGATTTGAAGAAGACGAGAACGGTGTGATCTCAGAAATGACGCTCGAAGAAGAAGAGTAGCTTGCTCGGATCTCATCGATGAATAAATTGGCTGGCTCGAAAAAACTTTTGGCCCGCCCAATTGCGCATTGTCGCGATTACAAAGCCTCAAGTTTTCTTATACATAGAGCGTAAAACTTAAACAAAAACCTTACACAATTTAATAAAGTTGTGATACGTTTATATTCGGTTACTAACGCTCTACCGATTCTAAACGCAAACAACTAAAAATATGGCAGAAAAAAAATCAGCAACGAAGGCACCTGCTAAGAAAGCAGCGGCACCCAAGAAGGCAGCTCCGGCTAAAAAAGCAGCGGCTCCGAAGAAGGCAGCTCCGGCTAAAAAAGCAGTGGCTCCGAAGAAGGCAGCTCCAGCTAAGAAAGCAGCGGCTCCGAAAAAGGCAGCTCCGGCTAAGAAAGCAGCAGCTCCGAAAAAGGCAGCTCCGGCTAAGAAAGCAGCGGCTCCGAAAAAAGCAGCTGCACCTAAGAAAGCGGCTCCGGCTAAGAAAGCACCCGCTGCGAAGAAAGCACCGGCTAAGAAGGCACCTGCTAAAGGCAAAAAGTAGCCCGAAAGCTTCGGCCCTTCGTTCACAATAAAAAGGCCCGACGAAATTCGCCGGGCCTTTTTAAGTTTTCTCCTGACCTCATCAAAAATTCAGTGCAAGGTCATCGTCGGTCACGCTTACGGTAATGCTTCCGCCATTCGTGAGTTTGCCGAACAAGATCTCGTTCGCCAAGGGCTGTTTTATCTTCTCATGGATCAAGCGGCTCATCGGGCGAGCGCCGTATCGCGCATCAAAACCGTTTGTCGCCAGCCACTCTCGAGCGCTGTCATCCAACTTTACGATCACACGTTTCTCGGCTAGTTGGCCGTTGAGCTCGTTTATAAATTTATCGACGATGTTCTTGATCACTTCCAGGTCGAGAGCCTTAAACGGAACCCATGCGTCAAGCCTGTTGCGAAACTCGGGTGTGAATGTTCGTTCAATAACTCCCTTAGCATTTCCTTTTGTATCCGCTGTGTTACGAAAACCAACGCCGCCGGATGAAAGCTCGCGGGCGCCGGCGTTTGTTGTCATAATTAAAACTACATTTCTGAAATCCGCCTTCTTTCCGTTGTTGTCTGTCAGAGTTGCCGAGTCCATCACCTGCAATAGCAGGTTGAACAGGTTCGGATGCGCTTTTTCTATCTCGTCCAGTACAAGAACGGCGTGAGGCGTTCGCATGATCGCTTCGGTCAACAATCCGCCTTGGTCAAATCCGACGTATCCGGGCGGTGCGCCGATCAGTCTTGAAACGGTGTGCGGCTCAGCGTACTCACTCATATCAAAACGGATAAACTCGACCCCAAGTTGCTCTGCGAGCTGTTTGGAAACTTCGGTCTTTCCGACACCCGTCGGCCCCGAGAATAAAAACGACCCGACCGGTTTGGTCTGATGACCAAGTCCGGCACGCGATATCTGAATCGCATCGACCACGCGATCGATCGCTTCGTCCTGGCCGAAGATGTATTTCTTCAGATCAGTTCGAAGCGAACGCAACCGTTCCTTCTCGTCGGCTACGACAGTCTTCGGCGGAATCTTTGCCATTCGCGCGATCGTGTTCTCGACCATCTGCACCGAAACGCGTTTAGGACGCTTGCCGGCAGGAAGCAACTTCACGGACGCTCCGACCTCGTCGATGACATCGATCGCTTTGTCCGGCAAAAACCTGTCGTTGATATATTTTCCGGCGAGCTCCGAAGCCGTTCTCAGCGCGTCATCCGTGTACTTTACGCCGTGGTGGGCTTCGTAGAATTTTTTCAAACCCTTCAAGATCTGATAAGTCTCGTCGACCGTCGGTTCGTTGATCTCGATCTTTTGGAATCGACGCGCAAGGGCGCGGTCACGGTCAAATGCCGCTTTGTATTCAGCAAACGTGGTCGAGCCGATGCATCGCAGTTCGCCCGCCGCGAGTGCGGGCTTTAAAATGTTTGACGCGTCCATCGATCCGCCGGAAACGGAACCTGCACCGACGATGGTGTGTATCTCATCAATGAAAAGAATCGCATTTGGTTCTTTCATGAGGTCCGTGATTATCGCCTTAAAACGCTGTTCGAAATCGCCGCGGTACCGCGTTCCGGCGAGGACCGCGCCCATGTCCAGGGCGAAGACCTTAGCGTCGATCAACACCTCAGGAACGTTGCCTTCGCTGATCTTAAGAGCAAGGCCTTCGGCCAAGGCCGTCTTGCCTACGCCGGGTTCGCCAACATAAAGTGGATTATTCTTTTTTCGGCGACAGAGTACCTGGATCGTGCGCTCGATTTCTTCGGTCCGTCCGACTATCGGATCGATCAGTCCTTCTTTCGCACGCGCCACAAGCTCAACAGTGAAGCTCTCCAACGGTTTCGCTTGTGGACGCGGCGGTCCAAACCCACCAAGATCTTCGTCCTCTTCAAACCCGTCCGGCCCCATATCGCCGGTGTCGATCTTGGATATTCCGTGCGAGATATAATTCAAAATATCGAGCCGGGTTACTCCTTGCTGAAGCAGAAGATAAACAGCATAGCTCTGCTCGGCCTGGTAAAAAGCCGCAAGTATGTTGCCGCCATCGACTGCCGGCTGGCCGCTGCCCTCGGCCTGAAGGATCGCGTAATTTATTGTTGACTGAAACGTTGCCGTGAGTTCCGGCATGACCTTGATGTCGTCGGGCAGCTTATCGAGAGTGTTCTCGAAGTATTGTTCGAGCAAACCCGCGATCTCATCGATACGAGCACCGCAATTAAAAAGTATGTCCTGAGCCGCACTATCTTGGAGCAACGCGTAGAGCAGATGCTCAAGCGTCACATATTCATGCCGATACTTTACGGCCTGATCGACCGCAAAACTCAAAGTCTCTTCTAATTCTCGCGTCAACATCTTTTACTGATTTTAACAGCTTTCGACAAAATGCAAACCCCTTACTTCGGTCGTCTTTTTTACTGGCGTTTCTCGGCAAGCTTATATGACATCCAATAAGATCGAAACTACACAAAAAAGATCGCGGCGCACCTTTCGTACGCCGCGATCTCTTACTAGACGGATAGGCTGTTAGCTGCCGATTCCAAAGATGTACGGTGCGATGACCAACGACACGATGGACATCAGTTTGATCAGAATGTTCATCGACGGGCCCGACGTATCCTTGAACGGATCACCGACTGTGTCGCCCGTGACCGATGCCTTGTGCGGCTCTGAGCCTTTGTAATACATCTCGCCGTTTATCTCGACACCTTTTTCAAACGACTTCTTGGCGTTGTCCCATGCACCGCCGGCGTTCGACTGGAAGATTCCCATCAATACGCCGCAGACCGTTACGCCGGCAAGTAATCCGCCCAAAACTTCGGGTCCGAAGGTAAAGCCGACGATCACAGGCGTGATCAAGGCGATCGCTCCCGGCATCATCATTTCGCGGATCGATGCCTTGGTGGAGATATCAACGCACTTTTCGTATTCCGGCTTTGCGGTGTAATCCATAATGCCCGGGATCTCGCGGAACTGCCTTCGAACTTCCTGAACCATGTCCATCGCCGCCCGCCCAACTGCCTGGATGCACAACGCCGAGAAAATGAACGGGATCATTCCACCGACAAAAAGGCCGGCCAGAACGTTGGCCTTATAGATGTCGATCCGATCGATGCCCGCCATGCCTACGAAGGCTGCAAACAATGCGAGCGAGGTCAGCGCGGCCGACGCGATCGCAAAACCTTTACCTGTAGCCGCAGTAGTGTTACCAACTGCGTCGAGGTTATCGGTACGCTCGCGGACTTCCGGCGGTAGTTGGCTCATTTCGGCGATGCCGCCTGCGTTGTCGGCGATCGGGCCGAAGGCATCGATAGCCAATTGCATTGCGGTCGTTGCCATCATGCCGGCGGCGGCGATCGCGACGCCGTATAGGCCCGCAAAGTAGTATGAAGCGACAATTCCGGCCGCCAGCGTGAGTATCGGAATAACCGTCGATTTCATGCCGACGGCGAGGCCGCCGATGATGTTGGTGGCATGGCCGGTCGACGATTGTTGAATGATCGACTGCACCGGCTTTTTGCCCATCGCGGTGTAGTATTCGGTCACGATGCTCATCACGGCGCCGACTACGGAACCGACGACGATCGCGTAAAACACGCCCCATTTATCAAATGTTGCCGTGCGAAGCGTGATCGGGCCGTCCGGCAGCATCCACATCACCGCAAAGAAAGCGGCGATCACCGTGAACACTATCGACGACCAGTTGCCGATGTTCAGCGCGTTCTGCACGCTCGAACCTTCGTCTTTGATGCGAACGAAAAGCATACCGACGATCGAGAAAACGATGCCCAGGCCGCAGATGACCATCGGCAGAAGGATCGGCGAAAGTCCGCCAAATGCGTCGTTTACGCGGATCTCTTGACCCAAGACCATCGACGCAAGGATCGTTGCGACATACGAACCAAAAAGGTCAGCGCCCATGCCCGCGACGTCGCCCACGTTGTCGCCGACGTTATCGGCGATGGTTGCCGGGTTGCGAACGTCATCCTCAGGAATTCCGGCCTCGACCTTACCCACGAGGTCAGCGCCGACGTCCGCAGCCTTCGTATAAATACCGCCGCCGACGCGTGCAAACAGAGCGATCGATTCGGCACCGAGCGAGAAGCCTGTCAGGACCTCGATCGCTGTCTTGACCGTGTTTGCGCCGAGGTCAGCAAAGATCGACAGGAAAACAATGAACAATCCGCCGAGCCCGAAAACCGCAAGGCCTGCAACGCCGAGGCCCATGACCGATCCGCCCGTGAACGAAACTTTCAGCGCCTGCTTCAGGCTGGTGCGGGCGGCTTGCGTCGTGCGGACATTGGCCTTCGTGGCGACCTTCATACCGATGTATCCAGCCAACGCCGACGCTACCGCACCGATGATGAACGCGACCGCGATCAGCCAGCTGGAGTGGATCTCGCGTCCGCCGATCTCGTGGATCGAACCCATATATCCGAGCAGTACCGAGGTCAACAAAACAAAGATGCTCAGCACCTTCCATTCTGCTTTCAGAAAAGCCATGGCGCCGTCGGCGATATAGCCGGCCAGCTCCTGCATATTCGGGTCACCCGCGTCCTGCTTGCTGACCCACGCTGACTGAAACGCCATCACGAGCA
>JBBQTV010000094.1:0-13293 GCA_038212935.1 Pyrinomonadales bacterium
TCAACGATGATCTGTTTGATCTTATCCTGAACTTCTGACATATTTTCTCCTCGCTATCTATAAAGTTGCTTTCGCATTACTAAAACTTTCAACGTTATCGACATTCATTATACGAACTTCTCGGTCGATCTGCTTAACCAAGCCTGAAAGAACCTTTCCGGGCCCAACCTCGATGAACGTATCAACGCCTTCCCCCGTCATTCGCCGAACGCTTTCGAGCCAGCGGACAGGCGACGAAACCTGATCGGTCAACGCCTTCTCGACGGCGGAGCTATCGCTGTTCATCTCGGAGCTTACATTATGAACTATCGGAAACCGGAAATCGCTATAGGCGATACTGCTAAGGTCCCCCGCCAATCTTTCCTGTGCCGGCATCATCAGAGCACAATGGAAAGGCGCCGATACGTTCAATTTGATCGCCCTTTTCGCTCCTCGTTCTTTTAAAAGCTCGCACGCTCGGTCAACCGCATCGGCATCACCGGCGATGACGACCTGCGTCGGCGAGTTGATATTTGCCGGGCTGCAGACCTGACCTTGGGCTGCGTCGCGACAGGCGGCATCCACAGTTTCAGCGTCAGCACCCAAGATAGCGGCCATCGCTCCGACGCCCACCGGAACGGCTTCCTGCATATACGTTCCGCGTTTGCGAACAGTTCGCACGGCATCAGCAAAATTTAGAACACCCGCGGCGACAAGGGCCGAATATTCGCCAAGGCTGTGGCCGGCGACGATGTCCGGCATTGCGAAACCTTCGCTTTCAATCGCCCGAAACGCCGCGACGGATGCGGTTAAAATCGCCGGCTGCGTGTTTGCAGTCAATTGGAGATCGGCTTCATCGCCCGAGAAACACATCTCGGAAAGCGAAAAACCCAGAGCTTCATCAGCCTCCTCGAATACTTCTCGAGCGGCAGCAAAATTGTCAAAGAGATCCTTCCCCATGCCAACAGCCTGCGAGCCTTGGCCGGGAAAAATAAATGCAACCTTTGCCATAACCATATGGCCTGCTAAAGCAGGAACTTCAAACGCCTAGAACCTCATTACAGTTCCGCCCCACGTCACTCCGCCACCGAAAGCTGTCAGCAATACGAGGCTGCCTTCCTTGATGCGGCCCGATTGGATGCATTCATCCATCGCGATCGGGATCGAAGCCGACGAAGTGTTACCGAGCTCGGCGATATTTGAGTAAACTTTTTCTTCCGGAACCCCGAGCCGAGATGCGACGGCGTCAGTGATCCGTTGATTTGCCTGGTGCGGTATCACGATGTCCACGTCATCGACCGCGTAACCGGCCTTCTCGAGCATTTCGGCTGATATATCAGCCATCGATCGCACGGCGACCTTGAAAAGCTCGTTGCCTTTCATCTTAAAAAAGTGTTGTCCGTCGTCGATGGTCTGGTGGGTTGTTCCCATCTTTGTTCCGCCGCCGGGAGCGTAAAGCTGTTCCTCGTATCGGCCATCGGACCTGATCTTTGTCGCGAGAATTCCCTTTCCTTCGTCCACCGGGCCGATGACTGCAGCCCCCGCACCGTCTCCGAATATCACACAGGTTCCGCGATCGGAGTAATCCACGTATTTTGTTAGGACTTCGGCACCGATGACCAGGGCATATTTTATCTGGCCGGTCTTGATCATCGATTCAACCATCGTCAGCCCGTACAGGAAACCCGAACATGCTGCGAAGATATCCATCCCGGCGGCATTGGTCGCCCCAAGCTGAGCCTGGATCAAGGCTCCCGTCGAAGGCATGATCTGGTCAGGCGTTGTGGTCGCGCAAACAATGATGTCGATATCGGTTGGCTCGAGCCCGGCGCGTTCAAGTGCCTGCTTGGCCGCTGCGGTACCAAACATCGATGTATATTCATTATCGGCGGCTTTATGGCGCTGTTTTATCCCGGTCCGGGACGTGATCCATTCATCGGACGTTTCGACCAACTTTTCCAGATCGGCATTTGTTAGAACGCCCTCCGGATAAGAATGTCCCATCCCGATGATGCCCGCGTTGTGCTGTGTCATTGAGTAGAATTAGAACTTAAAATTTGGAAAATTTCAAAAATCTAGTCCGCGTCTTTTACTTCAATGATCTGGCGGCCCTTATACATTCCCGTCTTCGGGTCAATGCGGTGCGGCTGCTTTGTTTCGCCCGAATCTTTATCAACATAAAACTCGGGTGTTTTGAGAGCATCGTGAGCCCGGCGTTGGCGCGTTCGCGAATGTGAGTGTCGTCGTTTAGGATTTGGCATTATTACTCCGTTTCTATTTCAGATCGGCCAATGCCGCCCATCGTGGGTCGGTCTCGGCCTCATTACATTTACAATCTATCAAATTAAGGTTTGCACCGCATTTCTGGCACAATCCTTTGCAATCTTCTTTGCAAAAGGTCTGTTCGGGCAGATTCAGAAGGATCTGTTCACGAACGAAATCGGCAAGGTCGAGCGTTTCGCCCTCGATCACATCGACCGCAAGTTCTGGTCCGGCAACTTCGTGGTCGCCTTCGGATGCAAACTTTTCTGGCGGCACATATCGAACATCAAATTCGACCGGCAGCGTCAGCCTTGTGTGCTCAAGGCACCGAACGCAAGCAACCTCAAGCTCTGCCTCGAATCGTCCTTTCAGATCGATCCCATCATCTGACCTGGCCGCATCGATAGTGGATGTCACGTCCGAGACGAGGCTTACATTCTCTTCTTCGAGATCGACCTCGCCGGCGGCTATTTCGACGTCAAACGTACTCGAGTGACTGCCTACATTGTTTAGGTCGAGGATCATTGTCAATTGCCGTTCTGTTCCCTTTCAGCCGACCCTGAAAGCAAATTTTTTATTATAGCCGTTAAAGGGCGTGTGTCAAACCTGTGAACTTGCGATTAGAGGCGGATTTGAGTGTCACTGGCCGCCGCTTCCGATGGCGTCATCAAAGGTCGCAAAGCCTTTTTCCGCTAAATTTTTCATAAGCCCGTGAACGATCTCGGACGCGAATCCGGGTCCGCCGTAAACGAATCCTGTATAGGCCTGCAACAGCGACGCTCCGGCGGCGATCTTCTCGAAAGCATCGTTGGCAGTAAATATTCCGCCGACGCCGATTATCGGCAATGCACCTTTCGTGTGCCGGTAGATCATCGAAATCACTTCGGTCGAGCGGGATGACAGTGGACGCCCGCTTAATCCGCCAGCTCCGATCGTTTCGACATTCGTCGATCTAAGTCCCTTCCGTGAGATGGTCGTATTGGTCGCGATGATGCCGGAAATCTCGTACCGCAAACAAATGTCCGCAGCGGCTTCTATCTCGGCCTTAGATAGATCGGGGGCGATCTTGACCAGAAGCGGCTTTTGCCCGAGTTCGATATTACGTTTCTGGAGCGAACCGAGGAGTTCGTCCAGGTTATCAGACCGTTGCAATTCGCGAAGATTGGGCGTATTCGGTGATGAAATGTTCACCGCGATGTAGTCTGCTACAGGATGGACGAGTTCGAACGAGGCGAGATAATTTTCGGTCGCGTCCTCGTTTGCGACATCCTTGTTCTTTCCGATGTTTATACCGAGTACGCATTCTCGCTCGATGGCCGCCAACCTCTGCGTGACAACCTCCGCACCTTCGTTGTTGAAGCCCAGCCGATTGATCAACGCGTCGTCTTGGGGTAGGCGAAACAGCCTCGGCTTGGGATTGCCCGGCTGAGGTTTGTAGGTAACCGTACCGACCTCAACGAAGCCAAAACCGAGGGCCGCAAGCTGATTGACGACGATCCCATTCTTGTCGAAACCGGCCGCGATGCCGATCGGATTGGCGAAACTTAAGCCGAATCTCTCTACCGGCAACGAATTCGCCGGGTAACGTTCGGCCGCCTTTTTCCGGGCAATTTGGGTAGCAAGCCCATATCGAAGCGCGTTTATGCCGAGTTCGTGGGCGGTCTCGGCATCGAGGCGGAACAATGCCGGGCGCACCAGCTTTTCGAAGAGTCGTGACATATCTTGTTCAATGTATGTTAAATGAACCGACTCGTAATACTAAACTTCGGGGCGTTTACTTTGAACTTTTATCATAGCTTTGCTAAAGTTTGCTTCGAATGGCAGACGAATCGACGTTGACGGAAAAGTCTAGAATAATGGATAGCGCGCGGATGAAGCGCGCGATCTCGCGTTTGGCCTCTGAAATTGTCGAGGAAAATCAGGGTGCGAAGGACCTTTATATCGTCGGGATACGCCGCCGTGGTGTTCCTTTGGCGGAGCGGATCGTGGACCGGATCGCCCAGTTAGAAGGCGAATCGCCTCTTTACGGCATAATCGATATAACGCTTTATCGCGATGACCTTTCGACTGTCGGGGCAAACCCTATAGTGAATCGCACCGAGCTTGATGCAGATATCGAAGGCAAGGTTATAGTCCTTGTGGATGATGTTCTTTATACAGGCCGCACGATCCGGGCAGCAATGGACCAGTTGATGGATTTCGGAAGACCAAAAAAGGTTCAACTCGCCGTTTTGATAGACCGCGGCCGTGAACACCGCGAATTGCCGATCCAGGCCGATTTCGTCGGCAAGACCGTTCCGACCAAGAATTCCGAGATCGTCCGGGTCATGCTGAAAGAATACGACGACATCGAGGGCGTTGGCATTTTCGAACGCCCAGGCGAGTGATTTAGAAGCAAGGTTACCGGCCTTGCTTTTTTGTTGATTGGAAAGCACTTTGATGGAAAAGCCTTATCGTCGTCGAGACCTGCTTGGCATCCGCGAACTTTCGGCCGCGGAGATCAAAGGCATTCTCGACACCGCCGAGAATTTTCGCGAGATCAACTCCCGTGAGATCAAAAAGGTCCCGACGCTTCGCGGCAAGACCGTCATCAATCTTTTTTTCGAGAACTCTACCCGCACCCGAACTTCGTTCGAACTTGCAGCGAAAAGGCTTTCGGCCGATGCGGTGAATATCAGTGTGTCTTCATCGAGCGTTAGCAAGGGTGAAACACTCGTCGATACGGCTTTGAACCTCGATGCGATGGACCCGGACTGCATCGTCGTCCGGCATGGATCGGCCGGCGTTCCACATCAGCTTGCCAAAGTGAGCCGGGCCGCGATCGTCAATGCCGGCGACGGGGCGAACGAGCATCCGACGCAGGCATTGCTCGACGCGATGACCATTCGCGAACATAAGAAAAAGATAAATGGTCTGGAGGTCGCGATAGTTGGCGACATCCTGCACAGCCGCGTCGCTCGCTCAAACATTCACCTGCTGACCAAGCTCGGAGCAAAGGTCCGCGTCGCCGGCCCTGGCACGCTGGTGCCTAACGATTTCGCATCACTGGTCGAAAGCGGTCTCGAGGTTTGTCCGCACGCCGAAGAAGCGATCGAGGGAGCCGATGTTGTAATGATCCTGCGCATCCAACGCGAGCGTCAGGATTCGGCCTACTTCCCGACGCTTCGCGAATACGCGATCCATTACGGATTAACTAACGAACGACTCGACCTAGCTCGAAAAGACGCCATCGTCCTGCACCCCGGCCCGATGAACCGCGGCATCGAGATCGCCTCCGAGGTCGCTGACAGCTCGCGTTCCCTGATCCTCGATCAGGTAAAATACGGCGTGGCCGTTCGCATGGCCGTACTTTACCTAGCCACCGGCGGGAGTATGGGCGGATAGAATTTATCCTATGAAATTGTTGATTTCCAACGGACATCTTATCGACCCTGCGGCGCCTGAGAATACGGGCATGAACGTCCTTATTGAGGACGGGACGGTTTCGGCTTGGCTGAAGGCTTCGGACGGCGTGCCGGAGGGCTGCGAGGTTTTTGACGCCAGCGGACTGCTTGTTGCTCCCGGCTTTATTGACCTGCACGTTCATCTGCGCGAGCCCGGGCAAGAGCATAAAGAGACGATCGCTTCGGGGTGTGCAGCGGCCGTTGCGGGCGGATGGACCTCAGTTTGCCCGATGCCGAACACTAACCCCGTCAACGACAACGCTGCCATCACGCGATACATAATCGAACAGGCCGAGCACGCCGGCCTGGCGAATGTCTTCCCCATCGGCGCGATCACAAAATCATCCGACGGCAGTGAACTTGCCGAGATGGGAGAAATGAAAGCTGCAGGCGCGGTTGCTGTTTCGGATGACGGCCGGCCGGTGCCAAACGCGGGCATCATGCGGCGGGCGATGCAGTACGCTAAAGATTTTGATCTGCCGGTCATCGACCATTGCGAGGACAAATCGCTTTCAGCCGGCGGCGTGATGAACGAAGGCAAGATGTCGCTGCTGCTGGGCCTAAAAGGCATGCCCGCGCTCGCCGAAGACATCGATGCCGTTCGCGACATCATCCTCGCGAAGGACACCGGAGCCCATATCCACATCGCCCACGTTTCGACCAAAGGTGCGGTCGAAGCCATTCGGCGGGCCAAGAACGAAGGCATCAACGTCACCTGCGAGGTCACGCCGCACCATTTTACGCTCACCGACCGCTCGGTCGAGGGCTATGACACTAATTACAAAATGGCACCGCCGCTGCGTTCCGATGCGGATCTCGAAGCGATCCTCGAAGGCATCAAAGACGGCACTATCGACGCCATCGCGACCGACCATGCACCGCATCATCATGACGAAAAGGCTCTCGAATTCGACCGTGCCCCGATGGGCATCACCGGCCTTGAGACCGGCATCGGGCTGGCCTTCAATGAGCTTGTCCACAAAGGCATCATCAGCCTCGAACGCCTCGTCGAGCTTTGCTCAACCAATCCGGCACGCATCTTCAAGCTCGCCGGCCGCGGGACGCTGACGCCGGGTTCGATCGCCGATGTCACGCTTATCGACCCCGATCTCGTCTGGACCTATCGCAATGCCGACTCGCGTTCGAAATCTAGGAATTCGCCTTTCGATGGCTGGCAATTCACCGGCCGCGCCGTCGCCACCATAGTCGCCGGCCGCCTGGTCTTCCAATCAGAACGGCCCGAGTAAGTTCGGCACAATCGTATGAGATCCGGTAAATGCTAAACCTTTTCTCGAGTTTTCGGAAAATTCTGTAATAATCTTGGACTATGAAAATGATTGCGTTGGCTTCGTTTATTTTGGCGTTAGTGATTGGGGTTGGGGCGCAGGTTTCTACGGTTTATACGGATCTGGATGCGGAGAAGTGTAAAACGCTCGAGCTGCAGGAAGACGAAGGCGGGTGGTATAAGGGCGAATGTAAGGGCGTGGGCGGCTATAAACTTCACGTTATGGAGGGCGACCTTCGGCAGACGATAAATGTGATCGCACCGAATGGCGAGGAGCATAAGCTGCGGCTGGGGGAACATTTCTCAGCGTTTTCGGCCGTCGGGCCGCGTGCGGAGTGGCGTGTGAAAGCCAAAAAGCCATATGCCCTTATCTTTCGGTTCAACGTCAGCGAAAATCCGGAAGACCCTTCTGAGAACACGTCTTACCTGATAGTCGCCAAGATAACGGACAATCTCGCCTGCGTTACTGATGTGATCAAACCTTCGAAGACGCAGAACGCCGATGCACGCCGCGCCGCCGACCGTTCGTCGACAATCCCGTGCAAAATTGCGGAATAATTAAACTGAGCGAAATTCCCTGCGATCCGGCCTTGCATTTTATAGCCCTGCAAATGTAAAACTGCAAGAGCCTACAAATATTTCGGAGCTAAAATTTAATGGAACTCCTAACTGATCCTAATGTATGGATAGCGTTTGCGACCCTCACCTTGCTGGAGCTGGTGCTTGGCATCGACAACGTCGTCTTCATCACGATCCTTGCCGATAAACTTCCGCCCGAACAAAGGGCAAAGGCCAGATTCATCGGTCTCGGGCTCGCGTTCGTAATGCGTGTGATCCTGCTCTTCTCGCTGAGCTGGGTGATCGGTCTGGTCGCTCCGCTGTTCACGGTGTTTGGGCAGACCGTTTCGGGCAAGGATCTGGTGCTGCTGATCGGCGGGTTGTTCCTGATAGCCAAAGCAACGCACGAAATACACAACTCGCTTGAGGGCGAAGAGGGTACCGCCGTCAAAAAAGGGTTTGCGAGTTTCTCCGGTGTGCTGATCCAGATCGTGCTGCTGGATATTGTCTTTTCACTGGATTCGGTTATCACGGCCGTCGGCATGATCAGCGACCAATACGGGCCGAACGGTATCTGGATCATGATCGCGGCGGTGATGATCTCGATCGGTGCGATGATGGCATTTGCCGGCCCGATCGGCGAATTTGTTCATAAACATCCGACCGTCAAAATGCTCGCCCTGTCGTTTCTGATCCTCATCGGTGTGATGCTAGTAGCCGAAGGCTTCCATCAAAAAATACCGAAGGGTTACATCTACTTTGCGATGGCGTTCTCGATACTGGTCGAGGTTCTTAACATGAAGCTGCGTAAAAGGGCGAAAGATCCTGTTGAGCTTAAAGATCCGTATCACGAAGGCGACGGCCCGCCTCCGGCGACGCTCGAAGCAGCATAAGTACTGCTTATCGTAAACAGAATTGCCGTCGATGTTGACTATTTCAGCATTTGACGGCATTTTCTTTGTTATGCGAAAAACGACAATTCTTCTCCTGTTTATCTTTGTGCTCTCGTGCGTCCCGGTAATTCCCGCTCAGACGGCTGAGAAATTTGATCTTGTCATCACCAATGCCCGCATTGTCGACGGCACCGGAAACCCTTGGTTTCGCGGGTCGGTTGCGATAAAGGATGGCCGCATTGCCCGCGTTGGTTGGTTCGATGCCTCCGGTGCTGCGAGTACTATCGATGCGAAGAATCAGATCGTTGCTCCGGGCTTCATTGACGTTCACGCGCATTCAGAGAACATTTACGATCACCCGCAGGCCGAGAACTTTATTCGCATGGGCGTGACCACGCTGATCACCGGCAACTGCGGCGGTTCGGTCGCTGATGTAGGCGAATTCCTGAACCGTGTAAAAGAAAAACCGCTGGCGATAAATCATTCGACCTTGATCGGGCACAACACCGTCCGACGCGAAGTGATGGGCCTCGACAATCGCGCACCTACTGCCGACGAGCAAAAGAAAATGAACGAGCTCGTCGAAAAAGCGATGCGCGACGGCGCGGTCGGGCTTTCGACGGGGCTGATCTATCTGCCCGGTACGTTCGCCGAGACGGGTGAGGTGGTTGAGCTTGCGAAAGCCGCTTCGAAGTACGGCGGGACATATGCGAGCCACATCCGAAACGAGGGCGTAGGCGTTTTTGAAGCCATAGAGGAAGCGATAAACATCGGCGAGCAGGCTAAAATGCCTGTCGAGATCTCGCATTTCAAGATTTCCGCCAAATCGTTGTGGGGCCAGACGAACAAGACGCTCCAGCTTGTCCGTGACGCACGTGCCCGTGGAATGACCGTTACGGTCGATCAATACGCGTATCCGGCTTCATCAACTTCGTTGGACGCAAGGATGCCGAGCTGGGCGATCGCCGGGGGACGTGACGAGGGCCGCAAGCGCCTAGCCGACCCCGAAATTAGGGCGAAGGTCATCGCCGAGATGAAAAAATCGCGTGCGGAGGCTGGTTTTGCAGATTATTCGGATGCTTTCGTCGCCAGCTATCAGCCGGACCCGAAATTTAACGGCAAGAACATCAAGCAGATTTCAAAAGAAGTCCGCGGTAAGGACGACCTTGATTCTCAGCTTGAGCAGATCTTCGAGATGTATGACAAAGGCGGGGCGCAGATGGTCTACCAAGTCATGAGCGAGACCGACGTGAAGGCCATCATGGCCGAGCCGTTTACGATGATCGCCTCGGACAGCGGCGTTCGCGAGTTTGGTGCCGGCGTGCCGCATCCGCGCGGTTACGGCAACAACGCACGTGTGCTCGGCCAATACGTTCGCGAGCTGAAAATAGTCACGCTGGAGGATGCGATCCGCAAGATGACTTCCCTGCCGGCGAACACTTTCGGCATGCGCGACCGCGGCCAGATCCGAGAGGGCTTTGCGGCAGACATCGTCATCTTTGACGAAAGGACCGTCGCCGACAAGGCTACCTTCGAACAGCCGCACCAATACGCCACCGGCTTCTCAAAGGTAATTGTAAACGGCAAAGTGGTCTTCGACGGCACGAAGATGACCGGGACGATGTCGGGGCAATCGATCCGCGGAAACGGTTATGCCATTGAACGGTAATATCAGGCGGTGAAAGCAGGGGGAATCGCGGATTCGAACGAAAGCTCATTTTTCGTGCTCGGATGGCGGAAGGCGATCTTCCATGCGTGGAGGCAGAGGCGGTCGTGTTCGCTGCCGCCTCGCTTAACGTCGCCGACGATTGGATGGCCGAGGTGGGCACAATGAATTCGAAGCTGATTCGTGCGGCCGGTCACGGGCTCAAGCTCCAAGAGGGTCCCATCCGCGTCACGTCTGCGAACCCAAAAACGCGTCTCTGATTCCTTTCCGTCCTCCTTCACGTCCCAGTGTTTCAGATCACCGAAGCGGCCGATCGATGCTGTGATCGTGCCTTCGTCATCCTGCACCACGCCGTCAACCAACGCGAGGTAACGTTTTGAAACGAACTTCCGGCGAAATGCCTCGGTCATCTTCTTGTGCGTACGCTGGTTCTTTGCGACGACGATCAATCCGGACGTCTGTTTGTCGAGGCGGTGGATCAGGCCGGGACGGACGGTCTCGGATTTAGGATTTGGGTTCTCGAATCCCGGATCTGGAAATTCCGCATTCCGCATTCCGCCTTCCTCATTCAAGGGGTTTAAGTAGAAACTCAGGCCATTGAGCAGCGTTCCGCTTTTGTCGCGGTTTGTCGGGTGGACGAGCATCCCGGCGGCTTTGTTCACAATGACCAGATCGGCGTCCTCATAAACGATATCGAGCTGCATTTTCTGCGGCTGCATTGACGTTTCGCGGGTCATGTCAAGCTCGATCTCGACAAAATCATTTTCACGAAGCCGATGGCCGACGTTCTCGTTACGGCCGTTCACCTCGCATTTCTCTTCTTTCACGATATGACGCAGATACATCTTGCTCAGCCCGCCAAATCGGCCGAAGAGAAACTCATCGAGCCGCTTTTTATGGCCTTCCGGGCCGATAACCATTTCTAATCGCTGCGTCATATGAAGATTTTAGCTTGAGCGGGCCGCCTTAGCCAATTCGCAGCCCATACAACATTTTTGTAGGATTCTCCTTTCGATTAGCGGTTCGGTCTGATATCATTTCCATTTCTGAAAATGACACAAAATGGCGACAAAATTGAAGTCATTTCGCTGATCTCCCGCATCAACGAAAAGCTGGCCAATGCGAATGACGCGCGGACCGGAATTCGGGCTGTTTTGACCGAATCGGCGTCCGGGCTTGGGGCGGATGCCGTCTTCCTATTACTTCCTGTAGTTGAGAACGACGCACTTCTGCTGGCTGAATCGTCAGGACTTACCGCCGGCGAATTTCGGCGCCTCGATACCCGCATTGAACGCTCGGTGCTCCGAAACGCATTTGATGAAGGCAGCCGCCTTACGATCGGTCGGCTTGTCGACAACGACGAGCTAGGCTTCCTCGCCGAAGAGAATAGTGAACGCGGCATAATTGCCGTTCCGGTCCAGCTCGGAGCGATCCGGCTCGGGATGCTGGTCGCGATCCTAATCGATACTGAAAATGCGGCCGCGATCCTCGATATTATTGCCTCGATGATCGCACAGGCATTGCGGGTCGAACACGCCGTTCGCGGCGAGCGGCAGAAACTGCGTGATGAGAACCTGCAGCTCAAACACGAGCTGAAGGAGAAATACGACTTCTCGCACATCGTCGGAAATTCTAACGCGATCAAGCAGGTTTACGAACAGGTCTCGCAGGTCGCGCGAGCGAACGCGACGGTCTTGCTTCGCGGCGAAAGCGGCACTGGCAAGGAACTGATCGCCAACGCCATTCATTACAATAGCCTGCGAAGCAAGCGGCCATTCATCAAGATAAATTGTGCTGCTCTGCCCGACACTCTGATCGAATCGGAACTTTTCGGCCATGAGAAAGGCGCGTTTACCGGTGCTGAGAAAATGAAACGCGGCCGCTTTGAGCTGGCCGACGGCGGGACGCTTTTTCTAGACGAGATCGGCGACCTGCCGCTGCAGACACAGATCAAGCTTCTGCGTGTGCTCCAGGAACGCGAGTTCGAGCGCGTCGGCGGTACCGAGCCGATCAAGACCAATATCAGGCTGATCACGGCCACGAACAAGAATCTCGAAGAAGCTATCGATAAGGGAGAGTTTCGCGAGGACCTTTATTATCGGCTGAATGTTTTCTCGATCTTCCTGCCGCCTCTACGCGAACGCAAATCGGACATCTTGCTGCTTGCCGAACATTTTCTTGAGGAATATGGGATGGAGCACGACAAGGACATCCGCCGCATCTCGACCCCGGCGATCGATATGCTCATGAGCTACCATTTTCCCGGCAACGTCCGAGAGCTCGAGAACGCCATCGAACGTGCGGTGCTCGCGTGCGACACAAATGTGATCCATCCCCATCATCTACCGCCAACTCT
The DNA here is from genome assembly GCA_038212935.1 of Pyrinomonadales bacterium. GTDB lineage: Bacteria > Acidobacteriota > Blastocatellia > Pyrinomonadales > Pyrinomonadaceae > OLB17. The sequence goes on from JBBQTV010000094.1 coordinate 12,443, forward strand.
GCAGACGGCGGAGGTTACGGGAACGGTGACCGACCTTTCGCTTGCGTCCGCAGTCGAGGCCTTTGAACGCGGAATGATCCAGGACACGCTGAAATCATCTAAGGGAAATATTGCCCGGGCGGCACGAACGCTCGGTTCGACCGAACGCATTCTCGGCTACAAGATAAAAAAATACGGAATTGATACAATGCGATTTCGTAAATGACAGACGCGGAACCACTAATTCGAGACCTTCCCGACCCCGAAGCCGCGACACGGTTCCTGGCGTCGCTGGCCGAAAAGCATCCGTCTCAGCTGAAGCAGCTCCGCAAAAGCGACGCACTGCTCTCTGACGTTTTGACGTTAGTTGCCTACAGCCCGTTACTCGCCTCGACCCTTCTGCAGCATCCGGAATACGTCGTTTGGCTCAAGCGAAAACGAGCCGAGACGGTCGTTCGCAACAAGGACGAACTGCTCGAATCGCTTGCTCGATTTTCCCTGACAAATTCGCAGATCGAACCGCATATCCTGTTGGCGCGGTTTCGGCGTCGTGAGCTTTTGCGGATATTCTTGCGCGACATCCGTCAGCTAGCGACCATCGCGGAGATCACAGAAGAAATATCGAATCTCGCCGATGCGACCCTCGAACACGCTCTTCGGCTGGCAAAGCAAGAGCTTGACAACCGATTCGGCCAGCCGCTTGAGACAGACGAAAAAGGCCGCGAACGGCCGGCCGAGGCCTGCATCGTGTCGCTGGGAAAGCTCGGTTCAAGGGAGCTCAATTACGCTTCCGACATCGACCTGCTTTTTATTTATTCTGACGAAGGCAGGACCTCGGGCGTGGGCTCACGCGAACCGGTGAGCAACCGCGA
>JBBQTV010000095.1:0-13260 GCA_038212935.1 Pyrinomonadales bacterium
ACGGTCGCGGACGTTTCGACGGTTGCGGTCAGCATAGGCTCGTGGGGTACCGGCTTCGACGACAACATGATCTATGAAGATAAGAACTACCGCTGGGCGAGTACCGACGGCGTTACAGCGAATTATGCCCAGATTTCGAACCTTGCAATAAGGAGCGGTCGGTGGCTCACCGAAATGGACGATTATGAGCGGCGGCGTGTCCTCGTCATCGGCGTAAACGCGGTGGAGGCACTGTTCGATGGCGATGCCGAAGAAGCGATAGGCAAGGTCATTCGCATGAACGGCTCAACTTGGGAGATCGTCGGCGTTATCGAAAAGCGGAAAGCCGGATTCTTTGGTGAGAACGAAGAAGACCAGAAGATCTTTATGCCGTTCCGCACCGCCCGCAAGGTCGCCCCGGCCCGCGACGCGGTCCTCCACATTGCGCAAGCCAAGGAGGGCCAGTTGAACGATGCTGTACTCGAGATCGAAGGAATATTGCGCCAGCGAAGAGAGGTCGCCTTCGGCGCTCCGAATGATTTTGATATCAAGACGGCTGACGACTTTATGCGTCAGTTTGATGGAATGCTTGCCGGAATCGGTGCGGCGGCCATCGCGATCTCGTGCCTCGGGCTGCTGGTCGGCGGAATCGGGGTAATGAATATCATGCTCGTCTCCGTCACTGAGCGGACCAAAGAGATCGGCATTCGAAAGGCACTCGGAGCGACAAGAAAGGCGATCGTGTTTCAGTTTTTAGCGGAGGCTATGGCATTGACGCTGTTGGGAGGGGTGATCGGCGTCGTTCTCTCCGTCGGGCTCAGCAATCTGCTGTTGTTATTGCTGCCGGCACTTCCGGCCAAGATCGAAATGTGGATGATCTTGCTTTCGCTCGGCGTTTCCCTGCTGATCGGCCTGGTCTTCGGCGTACTCCCTGCACGCAAAGCCGCCAAGCTCGACCCGATCGAATGCTTACGATACGAATGATCAATTCGAAGTCCGAAAAGCTAGTCTATTCTCCATCGCAGATCCTCTATTGAAAGCGATATATAGTGTTTAATGGAGGCCAAAAGACGATTCGATTGCCCGCACCTTAAAAAACTTCTCGCCACCTTTATGTGCGGGGGCATACAGACCTGAACCATTATCAGGCGCCATTATAGTGTTACCGTTTAGGAGAACATGTAATGGGAAGTAAAATTAGATGTAAACGCCTTTTGTTGCTGATCGATTCGAAAGGGGCGGAGCCAACTGAGCTCTATAACCGGCTTTCTGCCAGAGGTCTGAAGACGTGGCGGGCGAGTAATTTCTTGGATGCGATCGAGGATCTATCGGATTTCACCGTCAAGAATCGCCCCGATGTGGTGTTGCTCGAAGTATCACCTCTTTTCGCCGATTTCGACGCGCTTCAGCATATTTCTGACACTGACAATGACGTTACGGTGGTCGCCATGTCCAAAGGGAAGGCACCAAAAGGTTCTGAGCGTTATTTCGCCCACAACTGGGATCAGCTTGAAGCGCTGATCGATCGAGAGTCAGGGCATCGCCCCTATCAGCCAGCCTCCTATTCTTCAGACGGAAGACCAAATACAGATGACCGAAGCCGTATCGGAGACATCGCGAAGATACACAAATCCGGTCTATGATCGCTCTTTCCCCGATCCCTTTGTTCTGAAACACTGCGGCGGGTATTTTGCTTACTGCACAGGCCCGGTGTCCGACGGACGGATCTTTGGCATTTTGCGATCGACGGATCTGGTGAACTGGACCGACGGCGGCGGAGCAATGAACCCGCTCGACGAGTCGTACTCTCACTACTGGGCCCCTGAGGTCACCTATCATAACGGCACATTCTACATGTATTACAGCGTCGGGAACGAGACGCTGATGCAGATCCGCGTGGCGACGGCGCACAGCCCACTTGGACCATTCACAGATTCGGGACACAGTCTGACCAGTGAGGAGTTTGCCATCGACCCGCATGTGCTTCGCGACAGTGACGGACAATGGTTTATGTTCTATGCGACCGATTTCCTCGATCATTCCCATATCGGAACCGGGACCGTGGTCGACAGGATGATCGATCCGTTTACCCTTAATGGAAAACCTCGTCCGGTTACCCGGGCGCGTTACAACTGGCAAGTGTATGACCCGGCTAGAAAAGAGAAGGGCGGAGTTCGTTGGCACACGGTCGAGGGGCCATTTGTTATCAGCCGGAAAGGTGTTTACTACGAGATGTTCAGCGGCGGCAACTGGCAGAATAACACTTACGGCGTAAGCTTTGCAGTTACTGATACCATTGAGTCCGACCAGGAGTGGACTCAGTATTCGGACGGAAACTCAATACTTCCTGTCCTCCGTACTCTGCCTGGGAAGATCGTGGGCCCCGGCCATAATTCGGTGATCCGAGGTCCAAACAATCGTGAATTATATTGCATCTATCACAGATGGCATCAAGACGCCCGGGTGCTTGCTATAGACAGAATGGATTTTGCCGGCGGGAAAAGGCTCTTTGTTGCCGGACCTACCGATACCCCACGACCTTATCCGTATTCCCCAAAGCGTCTGACAGATCTTAACGACCATGACAATGATCGTTGGAAAATACTTTCCGGTGATTGGCATGATGCTAATAGCACATTGACATCCGGCGGTACTGAACTCGATGAGATAATATTTGAGACGGATCGTAAGTCGGATTATCACTGTGAGATCAGTCTCCGCTCATTTTCTGACAGCGGCCCATTCGGCATTTGCCTAAAGGCCGTCGAGGTAGACGTTTTTCGCTTTGAGATCGACCCCAAGCGAAACCTCGCGTGGGCGGAGTGGCCGGGGAGCGGAGGCAGTCGAGAGCTCCGGCTGCCGGATGACTTCAATCCTCAGGCCGTCCACGAACTCATCGTCGACATCGCGGGTGAGTCGGTCTGCATCGCTCTTGATGGAGAAAGAATACTGCTAAATGCCAGCCTCCCGGCAAAGCCGTCGGCATTCGGACTCTTCTCAAAAGGAGCGAAAGTAGAGTTCGGGCCGATCGACCTGACATATGGGTTTGAGGAATTATTCCAGGAGGGTGATATCTGGATTCGCGGGTGGGACCAGTACTCCAATCTCGGCACGCTGAAAATGGCTGACGGCTTGCTTACGATCGATGGGAACGCGGAGGGCAATGCCGTTTTGACGCGTAATGTTAAGCAGGGAAATTTTGAACTTTGCTTCAATCTTCGTCTGCCTGAAACGCTGGGCCCCAACGCAGAGTTGATTTTCGGCTGCGGTAATTTTTTTACAGTGTCATGTCGGCCTGAGCTGAAGCTAGAAGCTGAAGGACTCTCGTGCATCCTGCCCGCGTACTATGATCCGACCCATTTCAGTCAATTTTGGATCGTGAGGGTCGGTGACCGTGTCGATATATTCCTTGAGGCTGCCCACCTCTGCACGTTAACGGCGAAAGAGGGCGAATATGTTCGGATCTCTGCTCAGGATACACGGGCTGAGGTGGAAATGATTCGATACACGGTCCTTTAATTGCGAGCCGTACTCGGATCTAAATAGCAAAAAAGGAATTTGTCAGACAAAATTTGCATCCCCAAAATCGCTGCGATACATTTGTAGAACCCGCTTCCACGAAACCATAGATAATTTTTGGCGTGAATAAGATTACAGCCGCACCTGTTAAGTTTAACCAGACTGCCCGAGATTTTATCTGGGCGGCCGGGATCGAAGATAGTTTCGTGCCGCAAACTCGCTCCGGTCACCGGGCCCTGGATGAGTACGAGTTGATGGGCCACTACGAACACTGGCGTGTCGATCTCGATTTGTGTCGAGAACTCGGTCTGAGGGCTCTTCGCTGGGGCGTGCCCTGGTACAAAGTTGAGCCCGAACCGGGCAAGTTCGACTGGAGATGGGTAGACCAGGTAATCGATCATATGGTTGGCGAGCTTGGGATCGTCCCGATGATCGACCTGATGCACTATGGTTGCCCGTTATGGCTTAATCGCGGATTCTTAAATAAACGTTACCCTGAATTTGTCGCGCGCTATGCCGGCGTCTTTGCCGAGAGGTATAAAGATCGGATCAAATGGTATACCCCTCTAAACGAACCTATAATCACCGCACTTATGTGCGGTATGCGCGGGCTTTGGCCGCCGTATCGGCGAGGCGACCGGGGTTATATCGAGATCATGCTGCAGGTCGCCAGGGGAATACAGCGAACTGTTAAACAGATACAGGAAATCGACCCCGAGGCTTTGATGTTCCACGTTGAGGCGACAGGGCTTACGCGTTCGATCCGCGAGGACCTTTCGTCCATTGCCGATGAAGAGATTCACCGTGGATTTCTCTGTTACGACCTGATGTCCGGGCAACTAGCTCACGACCATCTTTTGTTCTCTTGGTTAGTGAGGAACGGCGCGTCTCCGGATACGCTTGTAGAGCTTCAGGAAAACAAGATTTCTCTGGATATCATCGGGATGAACTTTTACCCGCAGTGGTCAACCAAACAGATCTACCTCGACAATAGGGGACGGATCGCATTTCGGGAAATAGAACCTGAAGGTGACGGTTTTTCTGAACTGATCCGTCAATATCATGACCGCTATAAAGTCCCGATAATGATCACCGAGACAAGCGCGGTAGGATCGGATGACGTACGAATGCGTTGGCTGGAATCCTCGATAGGACACATCCGCCAATTGAGAGCTGATGGTGTGCCCGTGATCGGTTATACGTGGTTTCCGTTGTTTACAATGATCGATTGGCGATATCGATTCGGTCAGGATGCGTTGGACAATTATTATTTGGAACTTGGACTATACCGCCTGAATCGTGAAGGTTCGACCCCACGTTGGCTCGAGACACCGCTTGTGGGCGAGTTTAGGAAACTGGTCGATTCCCCCGAAAGCGCCGTCGGAGAACTTTTCGGCGAAACGGACCCGCTGATCAGACGGAATTAATGTTCCGAGAGTCAACTGAATGTCCATGGGCACCGGCCGATGGCGATACTCGAAAGACGTCGGTGTCCTTATCAAATCTGTCTCGAAATTCCTCTTCGATCTGCGCCCTAAAGCCGTCAGCGGCGTCGTTTTTCACCAAATTAATTGTGCAGCCGCCAAACCCGCCGCCGGTCATTCTGCCGCCGATCACACCGTCAAACTTGCTTGCAGCGTCCACCAACCAGTCAAGTTCGGCGCAACTGACCTCGTAATCTACTCGCAAGCTTTCATGAGATTCGTACATGAGGATTCCAAGACGGTTGAGGTCGCCTGTGGCGATCGCACCCGCACTTTCAAGCGTCCGGATATTCTCGTTTATTACATGCCGACACCGCCGAAAAACGTTCGCGGGCAGCAGATCGTGGGACTCGCGCAACTGGTCATCAGTGACGTCGCGAAGCGCATGAATGTCAGGAAATCGCTGGCGGAGCAGCTCGACCCCCTCTTCGCATTCCTCACGTCGTCTATTGTATTCGGTATCGGCAAGTTCGTGTTCAACTTTTGAATCACAGACCACGAGAACATAGCCGCCCAGGTCGAGCGGAATATTCTCAAACTCGAGTGACCGGCAATCAATGAGCAGGGCATGCCCGCTAAGTGCAAGGGCCGAGGTAAACTGATCCATAATGCCGGAACGGACGCCGATATATTCATGTTCGACCTCCTGTCCGACGAATGCCAGTTCGACCATGCCAATGTCCTTTCCGCCAATCGTCGAAAGGGCCAGTCCTACCGATATTTCGAGCGCAGCGGACGACGAAAGTCCCGCTCCAAATGGTATTTCCGAATCGATCAAAAGGTCGGCCCCGCCCCGGAACACGCCTTCTCGTTTGAGGACCTCGGCGATGCCGCGTATGTAGAGACTCCAGCCCTGTGTCCTTTCAGGGTCACTCAATGTGATCTCGACACTTTCGTCCAGGGTTCGTGAGTGAACGTTTATCAGTCCATCACTTCTGGAAGCCACACCCACATAGGTCCGCTTGTCGATCGCGAACGGCAGGACAAAGCCATCGTTGTAATCAGTGTGTTCGCCGATGAGGTTTACCCGCCCTGGGGCACTGAAGATCGCCGGCAAAACTCCGTATCGATTCTTAAAATCTTGGCTGAAAGAGTCTATATCGATCATCGAGAGCTTTGCCATTCAACCGGTCTGACATGCGCACGAAGTTCTGCGGCCTTTTCTTCCGGAAGCGTGTCGTTAATAAACATCCCTGCTCCGGCCTCGCTGCCGGCCAGAAACTTAAGTTTAGTCGGAGACCGCATCGGAGGATAAAATTCTATGTGAAAATGATAATGATCGTAGTCTGCTCCGTCCGAGGGCCGCTGGTGAAAGGACATGATATAGGGAAAAGTCACCTCAAAGAGACTGTCGAATGCGGCCAGCACCTGTTTCATTATCTCGGCGAGGTCCTGCTGTCCATATACAAAAAGATCGGTCAATGCCTGCACGTGCCGTTTCGAATAGATGTGTGTCTCATACGGATAGCGAGCAAAAAACGGTATCGCGGCAATAAATGATTCATTCTCGGCAATAATGCGGTCCTGGTATTTCATCTCCTCGTCGACAACATCGCAATAAACACACTTCCCGGTCGCATCCATATGTTCCCGAGCCTGTGCCAGCTCCTTTAGAATGTAGGGCGGAATGAAAGGATAAGCATAGATCTGTCCATGAGGATGATGAAGCGTCACACCGACAGCCTCGCCCTTGTTCTCGAAAATGAATACATAATCGACAAATTCCAGTGAGTCCAGATCACTAAAGCGGTCGGTCCAAACCCGAATAAGTTTGTAGATCTGTTCGACTGGCTCGGCCGCGAGAGACGATGAATGTTTTGGTGTGTAAACCACGACTTCGCAAACGCCCTGCGAGGGTTCAACGGGAAATAGATCGGTTCCCTTTATCGACGGTTCATCGGGTCGCGTTTTCAAACTCGGAAACTTGTTCTCGAATGCCACGATGTCGTAGGAGCTTTCGGGTATCTCCGTTGGAAATCCGCCGGGGAGGGTCGGGCATAGAGGGCAATAATCTTCGGGGGGCAAAAAAGTGCGGTCTTGGCGGACGGTGGCCGTAGCAGTCCATTCGCCCAGAAGCGGATTGAAACGAAGCTCAGACATCTCTATTTATCGATCTCGTTCTCCCCGATACTGAATTCTTCAGAAGTGGATTCGCTCTGGATCTCGAATTCATAGAATATCAAGTAGCGGCCGTCCCCCAGCTCGATCTTACGCTGGATCATTATCGGTTCCGGGACGATGTCTGCTCGCTCCATAAATCAGTTTGGCCGCAACCCTATTCCGCAGATGCATGCCAAATATACGTTTCGTTTCGTTGGTGTGTCTGTACGATGAAGAACAGTTATCCCGGCAAGCGACGCAGTTCTACATGTCACACACATCTTTTTACAAGCTAAGATGCGAGGCGGCGGATAAATTCGGTGAACTCTGCTTGTTAATGGCGAATGCGAGGCCGCGTGGTGCATCCGGCGTATTGTAGTCCGATTACCCATGGCATCGGCATCTACGGTTTGTGATAGATATGATAGGTTCGGGTCGGAACTTCCTGGATCCACTTGAAATAACCGACTGAATATTTTTTTCCCTGATTCGGCCTCCACGGATCGTATATCCTGAGCGTAGTTCCTTTTCCTGACTGGTCATTGTCTCCGCGGATACCAACGACGGCGATCATATGGCCGGGACTGCCGGAACCCTGTGCATATTCATTGGAATTCCACAACATATCAAAGATCAGGGGACCTCTCGCAAGCATTATCTGGAGTGCTGAGGGCATCCACGAGGTAGGCGGAATGACATTTAACGAATGAGCGGTCGCATACCGACGCGAGCCTGTCATCGGGTCATTCGTATCGGAAAAATTGCGTAAACTCCCGTCCGGAAGAATCAGATCCGGCGGAGTTCTAGAGATCACGACCGGAACACTCGAACGGTTGACCATCGCCGTGCTGGCCGCCCAACACGTAGTATTCGTCGGCTGCGGGATGAATGGAATATTGTGAAAGATCGGGCTGTAGGCTTCGAGCTGCATCACTGCATTCCATGTGCATGGCCCGACTACGCCGTCTTCGACCAACCAGCTCTCCTTTTGATATTTCAGAACCGCGTTTCGTGTTTTACTTCCGAAATCGCCGTCAGGCACCAACTTCGGATTTATAAAGGGATGAGTGTTTAATTTCTGCTGAAGTGCAACAACATTCTGTCCTTTCGAACCCAAACTTAACATTACAATTGCCATGTTTTCTCTCCTAGTTTTTGTCCAGCCTTATTAGGTATATACATAGACTTCTTATTGAGTCTGTTTTTGCGGCTGAGTTGAAAAACGGAAGAAAACAATACTCACGAGCGAAAATCATTGGTGCCGTCAGGTGGAGAATCGGGCGGGTCGCCGTCAGGCATTAATCACATTTCACACGTTTCATCGGTATATCCATCCCGCCCACTCTACCGTCTCGCATTCCTTCAATGCGGGCAAATAGCGAATCGGCGTTTGGTTTTCGATAGATGATGCGTTGCGGAAAGTCGTGGTTCAGGTTTTCGAATACGACTTCGTTAGTGCCTGAGGTCTTTAGACGAAATGCTGTTTCTGTGGGACTCTGTGACGGCTTTGCAATATAATCGATTCCTTCGGCAATCGCGACGATCCTTAAGAATTCATACGAAACCGTTCTGTCGCCGACGACCGTTCTGCCCATGCCGATCATCGTACCGGCGGCAGGCTTCGTCCAGCTTTCGGTAACGGTCATCTGTCGTTCAGGGACCTTCATCTCCCAACATCCGGCGAGCCAGCCGAACGAATCGATCGTGGGTTCTGCCTTAGGACTTTCCTCGGGCATAGGGCTGAAGCCGTCGACCTGAAACTTCCACTGGCTACCCTCGCGAACTCCGACGACGACGAACTTGCCCCGTCCCATTCCGATCTCAGAGTTCTCTTTGTTAAAGGTCGTCAGGGTGTACACGCCGACGTCATATGAAAGTGAGCCTTCTACTTTTCTTTGTACTATATTGAACGAGATCGTGAGCCTCGAATCACGTTGTTTGATCGAGTTGAAAAAGCCCGCGAAACTTTTGGCGATCTGGTCACCGCCGATCTGGATGTCTTGGCCCGGCGCCAGGTATGCTGCGTTAGACGTATAAATATGGGCAAAGGCGCTGGCATCGAGTTCACGATATGCCTTACTGAATCTTGTATAAACATCGTCCAGGGCGGCATGCTTCGAAACGCCCGCGGCAAGTGTTAGTTCATCCGACACCTTGGTCTGGCCGCTTATCGACGCTACGGACAAGACAACACTCAGGACCACAAACAAAAATGCACTTCTCATAAACTCCTCACGACTCAGTCCCCCAAATCGACCGTCTGTTTATACTGCGGAACCACCACATTCCAGGCAAAGCGGTCGCGGATGTGGCCGGCCATTGCTTCGGAGGCTTCGGGTTCGCCGTGGGTCGTATAGACGGCTTTCGGAGCGGCGGGCAGGCCTTCGAGCCATCGAAGCACGGCTTTCCAATCGGCGTGGGCCGAAAAGCCTTCGACCTTTTCCACATGGCAGCGGACGGGCACCCAGTTCTTCATTATCTTGACTTCTTTTTCACCGTCCTGAACTCGGCGGCCGGTCGTTCCTGCTGCCTGGAATCCGACAAACACAACGGTAGCCGTCTCATCCGGCAGCATCCGCATCGCGTGGTGCATTACGCGTCCGCCCGACATCATTCCGGAAGCTGAGACAATGATCCGCGGGCCCTTCATTGAATTTATGGCTTTTGATTCGTCGCGGCTTGAGGCGGTCCGCATCGAACCGGTCCGCAGCGGATGGCGTTTGGTGTTGAGGATCGAGGCGTATTCTTCGTCGTGTTCTTCGTTCCAACGGCTGTAGACCTGAGTCGCCTGGGCGGCCATCGGCGAATCGACGACGACAGGCAGCACCGGAATGCGCTTCTGCTCCTCAAGTTCGCGAATGAGGTAAAGGACTTCCTGAGTTCGGCCCACCGCGAACGCCGGGATCAGAACGGGCCCGCCGCGTTCGACAGCATCGTTGATTATGCGCGCCATTTGCGTCGCCGAATCGATCTCGCCGTGAAGCCGATCGCCGTATGTCGATTCGACCATCAGATAGTCGCATGCCGGCGGCGGTGCGGGATCTTTCACGATCGGCTGGTCGTAATGGCCGAGGTCGCCTGAAAACAAAAATCGAAGCGTTCCGCCGTCTTCCCCGGCACCATCGATCTCCAACAGAACCAGGCTTGCGCCGATGATGTGGCCGGCGACCAGAAAACTTGCTTTGATGCCATCGCAGACGTTCACCGCCGTGCCGTCGTTAGGAACGGGACGTATTAGCTTCAGCGCATCTTTTGCATCTTTCTCGTCATAAAGTGGGAGTGCGGGTGAGTGCCGTGTGAGAGCATGCCGGTTTCTATAGTCCGCGTCCTCTTCCTGAAGGCGGCCTGAATCCGGAAGCAGTATCTTCAACAGATCGTTGGTAGCACGCGAGGTGAAGACCGGCCCGGCGAAACCCATCTTTACGACGCGTGGCAGATAGCCGGTGTGATCGATGTGGGCGTGTGTGATGATAACCGCGTCGAGCGACGCCGGGTCGAACGGCGGTTCCTGCCAATTCCGTTCGCGAAGCTCCTTATGCCCCTGGAACAGCCCGCAATCAACGAGCACTTTTTTCCCGTTGCTCTCGATAAGATATTTTGAACCCGTAACCGATCCGACACCGCCGTAGAAACTGATCGTCGCCATATCGCATCAATTTAGCACGATTTATTGCCAACGGTGAATGGTCCGCGGTGAGTGGTCAATGAAAGTTTGAGAACAATTGTTAATTGTAAATCGACCAATTGTGAACTGATAAGGTTAGCCGCTATGTACGCGTCCAACGGTTTACCGATCCGTTGAACGAGCACTTCCTTCCAAATCGCTGCTGTTCGTTTACCAATTTACTATTGACAATTCTCGGTTCAAGTTGCCTCTACAATCTCTATGAACCCTCCGAACTTTTAACTTTAGTTCACGTATTCTTTGTCGAACCAGAGTACGTTGCCTGGGTCTTCTGATTTTGATTGCTGTTTGCGGAGGCGGGCTGACTGGATGAGCTGCTGCGAGGTTTCGCCGTCTTTCCAGAAAGTGGCGGAGCCGAAGTTCATCCAAAGCTTCACTGATTCATGCTCGGAAATCTGAAACTGGGTATCGGTGAAACTAGTACGGATGCGTTCGACGATCTCATGCGCAACACGCTCCGATGCGGTTGGCAAGATCACGGCGAACTCGTCGTTCATTACACGGGCAAGGAAGTCCATCTTGCGCAGGCTCGACCGGATGGTCGTGCCAGCAAAGCGTAAAAGCTGGTCGCCTACGCTGTGTCCGTACATCTGATTTGCTCGTTCGAATCCTTTGATGTCGATCGACAGAACGGAGACGGGCCGGTCATCGCGAAAACGCTGCGACTCGGCCACTTGATTTTCGAGGATCATGAAGAAGGCACGTTCGTTCGGCAGGTCCGTGAGCGGGTCGGTCAAGGCGTTTGATAAAGATCGCTCAAAAGCTTTGCTGCCCAAGAAAAGCGGCGCGACGCGCGATGCGATCGCATTTAGCAGTTCCGAGCGTTCGGGGGACCTCTCCGTCCGCTGACGTTCGTAGATCTGAAATATTGCAAAGACCGAACCGGCGTGTGCCAGCGGAAGCGCGATCGAAGAAAGATGATCACCGATGAGCGGCTCGTCCTCGCCGGATATAACCTCCGGCGAATACTCGACCTCGCCGGAAAGGAAGGACAGCCCGGCAATGCCCTCGCTTGTATCCCGCGTTGCGCTCTTGAATCGATCGGCCCCTTCGCCATCGTAAAATGCGGCCTTTAATTTCGAATGATCTTCGTTCGGCAGCCAGAGGACGGATGCCTCGAACGGGACGATGTCGCGGACACGGTTTGAGACAAGCCGAAACATATCGGCCGGTTTGAGTGAGGTGCCAAAAAATTGATTCGCTTCTTCAAGGGCAAGCAGCTTCGTGTCAGTGGTGTCGGTCGGAGTTCCGGGGACGAGAACGTTGAGCGCCTTTTCCGCCGCGGCACTCTTTATCTTGATCACGGCCCAAACGCAGACAGCGGCATAACAGACCGATATGGCGATCAGCCCAAAAGTTTTCTGTCCAAGCGAAAGGCCGGAGACAGCGAATAAAAAAGTAAGCACAGGCGCGACGAACCCGAACGCAAGAAGAGCTTTGTGAACTGCGTCGAAACGGCGACTAGACTCGTTGAATGAACCGATCTCTTCGGTAAAGGCCATAGTATGAGCTGCGTATGAAGTAGTAAAAGGAAAACGGTGAGATGGTGGAAGACCGTCCTAAATGAAGATAACTTTTCTGCGGCGTTTAAGTCAATAACTATCTTATTTTGGTTACATATTGCGAAAATTCCGATCTCCTAAAACTTCCGCTAAAAACGACCAAAAAAAAAGTTTTTAAAAAGTGCACTTTTAAGTCATTTTGGGGTTGACTATGAGCATCCGCACGCCTATATTGACGTTTGCTCCAATTATCAATCAATTGGGGCAAAACTGTTTCGGCAGTTAAATTTTAAGAAAGAAAAAGATATATCTTTGTAGAAGACAGGAGATTTAGTTATGAAGAAAGCAATTGCACTTTCATCAGTTCTCGCTCTCGGAGCACTTGGAATGGCTTGTGGAGACACGGCAAACACCAACACGGCAGCCAATGCCAACATGAACGCTAACCGTGCGAACATGAACGTTTCGAACGTTTCAAACACAATGACCACAACCAACACAACTGCGAACACCACTGCTGCTAACACAATGGGCACCGCAGCTAACCAGTTGGCAAACGCTGCTACCACCGCAGCTAATGCAGCAAACACTGCAGCAAACGCTGCAAAGACTGCTGCTAACACCGCCGCTAACGCAGCGAACCGACCGTAAGCTTAACTTAAGAACTTTGACTGGCACTGCTTCGAAAGATGCAGTGCCTTTTCTTTTTTGCTTGGATCGAATTCGATGCCTCAGGTTGTTAGGCCAATCTCAAACACATGAAAGTTTGGGTTTTTATGCCATGGCCGCATGAAGCAATGTTCACGGTTTTCGCAATTTGGGGGTTGACTAACGACAATTTCATTACTATATTGTCCTCTGTTCCAAAACCTTTCACGGGAACCGGGTCGAGAAAGATAGACCCGCGGTAAATATAGGTTACTTTAATCTTTGAAGAAGACAGGAGAATCAGTTACATGAAGAAAATTATTGCTCTATCATCCCTTTTGGC
>JBBQTV010000096.1:0-13237 GCA_038212935.1 Pyrinomonadales bacterium
TTGCGGGTTCTGTGACATCTGCCGAAGAGGTCTGGAAAGACGTCGAGGTCATCCGTACGACGAACGGCGTTCCGCACATTCGGGCCGAAAATCTGCGCGCTGCCGGTTATGCGCTTGCGTGGCTGCAATCTGTCGATTATGGCGACCGGTCGGCGATAAGCGTCCTCGCGGCAAGCGGCCGATGGGCGTCGGTCGCTGGTTATGAGCGCATAGATTCAGATTTTAATATCCGCCGACAACGCGAGAAAGCAATCAAGAAATACCCTGAGTTATCGAAGGAAGTTCGCGACGTTTACGAAGGCTTTGCACTCGGCATCAACCGCTTCATCGAGCTTCACCCGAATGAATTTCCCGCCGGAATGCCTCGCGATTTCAACGGTTTCGACGTGCTGGCGACCGAACTCGTTCAGCCGTCGCAGGCGAAGATCCGCAATTTCATCAACCGCGGTAACGGAACCGATAACGACGACGACCCGACAACGATGGAAGAAGGCGAAGGCCCGGACGACGGCTCCAACGCGTGGGCATTTGCGCCGAGCCGGACCAAGTCAGGCAAGGCTATCCTGGTTCGCAATCCGCATCTGCGTTGGTCGGCCGGCTACTACGAAGCTCATATGACCGTGCCGGGCGTGATCGATTTTTACGGTGACTTCCGCATCGGCGGGCCGTTTGGCGTGATCGGCGGTTTTAACCGCGACCTCGGCTTTTCGACCACGAACAATTCGACCGATCTTGATGAAATTTACGAGCTTGACGCCGATCCGAAAACCCCGGATCATTATGTGCTCGACGGCCGCTCGGTTCCGCTCACCCGCGAGATGTTGACGGTTTCATTCCGTAACGGCGAAAGCGTCTCGACCGAGACCCGCGAGTTTTGGTCAACGGCATTCGGCCCCGTGATCCAACGCGCGAACGGTAGGATCTATGTTTTCAAATACGCCGGTGACGGCGAGGTGCGGGCCGGCGAGCAGTTCCTGCGAATGATGCGTGCCAAAACGCTCACCGAGTATCAGGACGCGATGAAGATGCGTGCTCGCATGACGTCACATTTCACCTACGCCGATCGTGCCGGCAATATCTACTACCTCTGGAACGCCGCACTTCCGCTGCTGCCGCATCCGCCGGTCGATGAAGTGACCGCAGTTCCGGCCAGACGCGCGGCAGATATCTGGTCGCAATACGTGCCGTTCGAAGACCTTCCGCAGGTGCTCAACCCGCCGGGCGGCTACGTCCGTAACGAGAACAACTCGCACCATTACACCAATCTTCGCACGGCGGTGAATATCAAAAACGCTCATCCGAATTTTGAGCAGCCGCGGCTTTCGCTCCGCAGCCAGCTTGGTATCCAGCTTGTCGGCGGCGACGAGAAATTCAGCCTGGAAGACACTGTAAAACTCAAGCACAATTACCGTGCGTTGCTTGCCGACCGCGTCAAAGGTGACCTGCTTGAGGCGGTAAAAGCGACAAATCCCGAAGGCGAAGTTGCAGTCGCGGTTAAACTGCTTGAAAGTTGGGATAACACGACGTCCGCCGAGAGTCGCGGGTCGGTCATCTTTCAGGAATGGTGGCGGCACTATTCCGGCCTCCGCGACGGCAACCGTCAGACGCTGCCCGACGCCCAACGTTACGCCAAGGTATGGTCAACCGATGACCCGTTCAACACACCGAGCGGACTTGCCGACGCCAAACGTGCTGCCGAATCATTCACCTGGGCGGTCGCCGAGGTTGCGAAGCGTTACGGCAGCTTCGGCCTCAGTTGGGGCGAGGTACACCGCGTTCGCCGCGGCAAGGTTGACACTCCGGTCGGCGGCTGCGGCAACGACCTCGGTTGCTTTCGCATAATGACCTTCGAGCGCGACAAGGACGGTAAAATGTCAGCGATCGGCGGCGACGGCTGGACGTTTGCCGTCGAATTCGGCGACGTCCCGCGAGCATATTCGATCCTCGCCTACGGCCAAAGCCGCCTGCCCGAATCGTCCTTCTACGACGACCAAGCCGAGCTATTCGCCCGCGGCGAAATGAAACCCGTAGCCTTCACCGCCGCCGACATCAAAGCCCAAACCATCACCCAGTTCCGCCCCGGCGAAAAACCGGCAAGGTAGAGCATACCAACGTTCGTAGTCCCGGGGTCACTCACGAACAAAGATCTGCGAACCAGGTACTGCAGCCACTTTCTCCTTCAGCGGCTGGAGCGCCTTGTCCAAGATGCAATAGTAGCCTATCTCGAAAGGCTCCAGGCGTTCGGCAACGATCTCAAGAAGCTCGCTCGAGGTTAGATCGTCCGTTCGGCCGAGAAGAGGCCGTTTGCGCATTTCGATAAACAGCACGTTGTATGGCACTTCCTTAAAATACTGAACCTCTTTTCGAACCAAATACATCGATGTAATCTCTTCGTGATAGCGGATCTTCTGAATGATCTTTTCGACTGTTTCCTGATCGTACGAATGGATCGAGAAATGATCATTCGACGTAACGCTCGCGCGTTCTTTCTGAGCGTTCTGGAAGTCCTCCTGCTGCGAATCCAGAACTGCCGCAAACTCGCGCGCTTCGTCCAGTCGGCCGTGCATTCTCAAGTAGCCAAACGCTACATCGCTGGCGGCATATTTCCATTGGTCATCGATGCTCATTGAAAGCCGGAGATATTCAAGACCGCTCTCGTCATCCTGCGAGAGCAAAACTCCTCCGAGAATGTAATTGGCCTCCGGATGTCGTGGGTCGAGCTCGAGAGCTTGACGAAGGACGGGAATGGCCGATTTATTGCCTTCTCTCTCGGCGATGAGCCCTGCTTTCTCGATCAGCTCTTCGACCGTCAGGCCTTCGTTAGAGGTTTTTGATTCGAGTTCCTCAACTCGCTTACGTGTCTTCTGAAAATGGTCGTACCGGATCTTCCACGTTGCATCTGCCTGCTGCTTCCAATCGGCTTCGAACGTGTTTACATAATCCGTAAGACGCTCGGCCAAAAAGTGGTCGGCGGCGGTGCTCTCGACCGCGGCCGGCAGTT
Organism: Pyrinomonadales bacterium; assembly: GCA_038212935.1. GTDB lineage: Bacteria > Acidobacteriota > Blastocatellia > Pyrinomonadales > Pyrinomonadaceae > OLB17. Next base: position 3,002 of record JBBQTV010000096.1, read on the forward strand.
TCGGAAGACCATTTCCGTCCCAATATGCTAATGTTTTGATCCGATCCGCGAGGCACGGATGTGAGTCGTTGTAATCGGTAGGAATTCGGATCGCACGCTCCAGGCTGACGGTGTCCCGATCGGGGTTGACTAACGATACCGCGCCCAGCATCCGCGAAAATATATCGCCCGTCGGTTTTGCGACCTCTTGATTTTCTTTGTCAATGGCGGGCCAAAACTCGGTATCTAGTTCGGACGCTCGCGTCTGAAGAGCAATGAGCGCTTCGGCAAGCGGCTGTGACCCGACGATCTTTGCCGAATATTCATCTGCCTCCTTTTCGTGCTCGCGCATCAGCACGAATGAATAGGCCTGAAAGTAAGGAAAGAACCAATCCACAAATTTCTGATAGAGTGCGGAGAACCTATTCTCGTTCAATTCCTGAAGCTCGATGAATCGTCCCCACGAATCGTGCAGTTGATAGGTCCACTTTCCAAAGCCTCCGTGTTTTCCCGAAATGTGTCCGATCTCATGAGCTAACACAGCCTTGAATTGCTCCGGCGAAAGCGCCTTCATCACCGGAAGCCCGAGCCGCAAATAGACCTTAGAGCCAAAAAGGCCTACCCGCGGCAATGTGACGACCGAGGCGTTAAACTCATCCGTGAGAAAGACCTGGCGCGGCTTAACAGCATCCAGCGTCTCACAGGTTGAATCGATGAAGCTAAAAAGTTCCGGAGCGTCTTCGCGCCGAAGGACCGTTCCCTCCGGTTCCGGAACCTTCGCAAACAGCGACTTTACCGCACTTCCGAGAAACCCGAAATAAAAAGCTCCTACCGGGATGGCGGCCCACCAAAACTTAACCGTCCACAGCAAAAGCGTAAGGACCCGCCCCGGATCGATAAACGCCAAAACGAGAAGCGCAACCGGAACAACGAGGAAGGCTAATATAAGTAAGATGAAGTAGCCGTAGCCCAACAACGCCATGCCGAAAACTTTGCGCTCATAGCCACGGCGGTCACTGGCTGCGGATACTTCGAGATCTTTAATGAGAGAAACATACTTGTCGTATTTCATATGTTGTGATTAGTAGACAGTACGGCACCGTCTGATCGTCAGCGGAGCGAATGCTGCGCCGATCGAGCCGGAAAAACTGTTTCATGTTGCATTCGCTGATCTACAATATAGCGTTGAAAAGTTCATAGTGAGATATAGATGCGAAAGATTCTACCGCATGTTTGCTTTCGAGGCATAGGAGAAGGGAGCTGAGGGTTTGGGATCATTGATGTGTTCCCCAGCCCCCCTATTTCAGCACCGGCGATTTTGTCGTTCATGGGCTGAAAATACGAAGCTCCGCCGCCTTTAGTGGTTTCAAAGGTAGAAAATGGGCTCAGAAAGATGTGTTAAAGTATTTTGAAGATGTCGACAAAAGACCAGCAATAGGCCTCATACTAATCTTGATCACGGGCGGAATGGCATTCGGTCAAAACAGCAGTACGACAACAGTTGACGGCCTCTACGAGTTAGAGGTTCGTGACAAATGAATTCACTCGATGGAAGGTAAGAAAACCTTTATGAAATACCCAAATCTTTCAGTCCTGTTGCTCGCTCTCTTCTTATCTCTAATTCCTTTCTCGGATGTATTCGCATGCTCCTGCGGACCGCGGCCCACCGTGCTCGACTCCTTCGAGTCGGCGAATCTGGTTGTCGCAGCTCGACTTGTTTCGGTTGAGATTACAAGGGAGAAAGAGGGTGAGTACGACATCCATCATATCCGATCATCGACGATGGTCGTTTCGAAAGTGTACAAAGGAAATGTGAAGCAAGGCCAAACGCTGAAGTTCGCACAGGGCGGTGGAGCCGACTGCATTTGGACTTTCGACGAAGAGGATGTCGATCGGGAGTTTTTATTCTACCTGGGTGAGTATTCCCACGGGGACCGATTGGATCCCAACGAAGATGAAAGAGTTGAAATGATGTATTCGGCCGTCTCGTGTGGGCGGTCAAATAGCATTACCGGGGCCACGGACGATCTCTCTTATCTTAATAATCTCGAGAAGGTAAAGGGGAAGACTCGGGTCGCAGGAACGATCGGAGCGTGGTGGACGCCTGACGAATTTAACCGAGGAGGCATCAACATAACGATCCGTGATAGGAAAAAAACGATCGTTAAAACAAAAACCGATGCAAAGGGTTTTTTTGAGATATACGATATTCCGCCGGGCGAGTATTTTTTAGATGTCGGAACGCCTTTCGGCTGGAAAATAAACGACTATATGCTAGAGCAAGCCGCGACCGGATTCGAACCGTACCACCCGCGATCCAAGAGGGTGGGATTGAATCAAATTCCGATCTTGATTAAGAAAGGAGGTCACGTTTCACTCGATCTACTTTTCGATATAGACACGGCAATTACCGGAAGAGTGCTTTCACCTCTAGGTAAACCGATGAAGAATGTTTGTCTGACTGCGGTATCGACTAAACTTGAAAAGAATGATCTACGGGGACGCTTTGATTGCACAAACGAGAAAGGCGAGTTTGTCATCGATGAGATGTCTGCCGGAAACTACATACTGGTCGTAAATAAAGAGGGGTTGATTGATGAGCACCAACCTTTCGGAAAATTATATTACCCGGGTGTTCCTGATCTTGAGAGTGCAGGCGTAATAACTGTCGAACCTGGAAAATATTCTACCGGAGTTACCATTCAGATCCCCCAACTAGTGGAACTTGTCGAAGTCAAAGGCCGGTTTCTGTTCTCGGATGGCAAGCCCGTCGGCAACGAATGGGTCGACTTTTATCCCGACGATAAGAACAAGTTCGATGAGATGAGGACAAAGTCGGATGGTAGCGGAAACTTCGTTTTTCGAATTCCGAAGGGTGCAACCGGAAAAATATCGGGCGAGATATCAACGTATCGCGGAAAGTTTGAGGACTGTCCAAAGCTTGAGTCCATAATTGAGGCTACGGGACGTACTTTTCTTGCGGTAAAAAGTTCAGTTGCATCTGCGAATAGCCTCGTGCCGCCTTCTCAGCTCGAGATTTCCCTACCGTTCCCTTTTTGTGAAGAAAAGAAAAAGTAGATCAGCGAACAGGAAGCCTTTGGTGTAGTTCGTACTTGATAGTTTTGTGGCAGTTTTTTTCAGCTATGACTCGAGACTATCGATGGAATGGTTGCCGGTAGGTTTGTAGGTTGGCTACAAGCAAACTTGCTGGGTTCGATCGAGCAGGTCGTCCATGATGCGGTGATGGGCGCGTTGGTGAGGCGTTCCCTTTGGTCCGCGCGCGCAAATGGGCGCGATCGTTCTGCACGGGGCTGGCTATTATCAGAATCCGTGGCTGGCGTTATCTGATGCAGGGCCGGACCGGAAACGCGGGGCTGGCAGATAATATCCGCAGAGCTGAGCTGAAAATGTGTTATCTGAGCCATCGGGCTGGAGGAGCAAGGAGCACCGACCGAGCGCGATCGGTTCGCCACCCGATTACGCAATCGGTTTTGACTTTTTTTCGTTCAGGTTATCTGAATCTTTATATTGCGGCGTTCGAGCTCGGAAACAAACTTTACAGGGTCGATGGCTTTTTCCTGCGGGGTCGCACCGCGGGCGAGGATCTCGCCGCTGGCCATCATTTGAGAAATGATCGAGGCGGGAAATGCGGTCGTCCGCATCATCGCAGAAAGTCCGGTCGCGGCGTCTAATCTATCTACGATGTCATAGCGGATCCTGGATCCTTCGACGTCGGACACACTTTCTGACGTGCGTGTTTCTGCCTTTGGCGTGCCGACGAATTCTAGGCGAACGAGGACGTAGTCCGGGCCGTCTGCCGGAAGGTGTTTTGTCAGCAATTCGCCGAAGACCTTGCGAGGCGTAACCTTTTGAAAATCTACGACCATCTCTTCGCTTGAGCAGAGGCCGAGGTCGATCATTGTCTTGAATTTTTCGCAGTGGCCGGCGTAGCGGATCGTTTTGTAATCGAGCTCTTTTATCTTGCCGAGGAATGTGTCTGGCAGCGTCGATGTTCCGCCGGATGTCTGAAACGCTTCGAGCGGCGGAAAGCCCTCGAAAGTGAGCGATTCGAGCTCGGTCATCGAATCCACCTCGGCGATCTTGCCGTCGCGGATGACGCGGGCGACCTCGATGTATTCATTTATGAGGCCCTCTACCGAGAACACCAGTTGGTAATCTAGCGGCGGCTGCGGATCCTGCGGCAAGCCGCCGACGCGGATGTGGATCTCGTCGAGGCGTTCGAACCTAGCGGCGCCGTGCATCGCCAGTATCGAAACCATTCCCGGTGCAAGGCCGCAATCCGGGATAATATTGATCCCTGCCGCCTTCGCCGCCTCGTCCATCGCGAGCTGTGCGTCAACAACATAATTGTTGCCACCGAGGTCGCAGAAATTGGTTTGCGTCTCGATCGCGGCCCGCGATAGCGATTCGTTATACCAATAATTTACGCACGAAATTGCTGAATCGTAGCCCTGCATCAGCTCGACGACCGCGGAGTGATCCGCCGCGTCGATCTGTCGAGCCTCGATTGGCGTGGTGCCGATCTGCGAGGCGGCGGCTTCAGCTTTTGCAAGATCAAAATCAGCGATCGTCACCGCCTCGACGGCCGGCGAGTTGTGGACAAGATCAAAGGCCGCGCCATATCCCATACGGCCGGCCCCTAAAACTAAAATTCGCATAGATTATTCTTACTAGACGGATATGAGGATTACCAGTCGTCTGCTTCATCCGGCTGTTGTTTAGCGATGGTCTCGCCTGCATATTCCCAGACCTTCTTTTGCCAGTTGCGAATGCCGTCCACTAGGTCGAGCGCCGCCTGCGGATGAGCTGCATTTCGCTCAAGCCGAATGACCTGGGCAGTGACCGAAACGGGGTCATCGTCATGCTCGGTCACGATAAGATTGACCTTCGCACCGACGGTCGGAAGCTTTCGCGGCAGATAGACAAGCGTGCCTTTCGGCCCCACATTGTCGGTCAAGCCTTCTTCGATCACCTGGTTGCCGCTTTCGTCTTTCCAGACGACCCGAATGGGAAATGAAATGGCGTGTCTCGATCCGTGGCGACGTTCCTGCATGTGTTGTGTCCTCGGGAAAATTATCTGGTGAACGCTACAAGCCGGCCGGCGGGCCGCTTGAAATTGCCTCGATAGTCTAGCAGAAACATCCGAAAAACTCACACAGAAGATTTTTGCGAAACAGCAGGGCCATATTAGCAAAGGAGTTTAGGGCTATTTTAAGGGTGGACATTGCGGCCATGAATTGATAGTCTTTCACATTGTTTCGCGCAATTCGGCTCGAAACAGGCTGGCCCCGGCCGGCGAAACGTACTCACAACTATGTGAACTTAGAGATAGTGGCTGACGAATTAAAGTTCGGAACCGCTTTTTTGCATTCTTGAGGGTACGAATCTTTAGGAGTTAAGAATAATGAAAAATCTCGTAAGAGGTGGCGTTATTCTGTCGATATTTAGTTTGTTCGTCGTATTTATATACGCACAGACAACGACAGAAAAAGCTGCCAAAAACGCGAAAGATTCGCAAGTTGATCTAAATATAAAAGAAGCAAATATTGAAGTAGCAGATAATAAAAAAGCAGTAGAAAAAGATACTAAGACAGAAGATAAGACCGCGGCTCCGACAGCAGAGCAGCAAAAGGAAGGCGATAAGAAACTAGTTACCAAAACCGCATCATCGAGAGCAATTGGCATAAGCAAGGGTAAATTTGTCGCGACGGCATATTGCCTCCGCGGACGTACGGCCAGCGGTTCGATGGTCCGAAAGGGCATTATTGCAGCTGACCCGCGGGTCCTGCGTCTCGGTTCGAAGGTCAACATTGGCGGCGGAGCCTATAGCGGCAACTACACCGTTACGGACACCGGCGGCAAGATCAAAGGGAACCGTATCGACATCTGGATGGCCAGCTGCTCAGAAGCAATTCGCTTCGGCCGCCGGACCGTCTCGATAAATTTATTGCCGTAGAAGCAATTCGATAATATGTAAGTGGCCGTTTCGAGCGATCGAAACGGCCTTTTTATTTCAGCTGGCTCGCCGGTTGTGTTTGTCGGCTAACGCGGCCGAATGAGTTTTACCTCGGAAAGGTCGGCGAGAGCCCCGATCTTTGAAGATTCGATGTGGCCGGTCAACGTCGTACCTTTCGAATCGTCCGTGATGGTAAAACCAGCCGCCTTCAGCATCTGGATAACCGTGGACGTCCGCTTTTCGAGGACGATCGTTAGGTTTGCCCGGCCGTCCTTAACGAAGCTGGCTTCCGTAGGATCAGGCTCCGCGACTCCTGTCCGCAATCGGTTGTAAAGGGAATAGACCCAAGTGTGCAGTTTATCCTTAATAAGATGTTCGCGGACCATCTCGGGTGTCTGCTGTTCCTGTTCCGGAATTAACTCGCCAGGCGTAACCTTCACGTTGCCGGCGTTGTTCGGGTTCACGAAGTTGTAAGTGATGACACCAGCGACACGGACCGGTTGGCCGGACATCATTGTCGGCGTGTACTCGGATCCCGCTGCGGCTTTCTCCGCCGCCGCCCGGAGCAACGGATGTCCCGAAACCGCGTTGGCGGAAGCTACCTTGCCGGTTTCGTCGATCACGACTTGAACCGTGACTGTGCCGCTGGCCCGGACCGCGCGTGCGGCCGCGGGATATCCCGGCTTCGGCAAGGTTGTGGCTTTGCCGTTCAACACCCCAGCGGAGACCGTTTGAGCTCCCGTCTGCATCCCCAATAGGCTGAGCGGGGCCCGGCGATCAACCGGTAAATTTCGGACTCCCGGGCCGGAAATAGTGTTTCCGATGCTTGCTGATGAAGTTTGCACGACGTCGGTCGAGCCTGTCACCGTGACCGCTTCGCTTACTGAGGGAACACCTCCGCCGCCTCTACCCGATCCCGTTGCACTCCCACTTCCTGAACCAAAACCAAACGCCCGTTTTTCTTCTTTCGTTACGATGTATCCCACATCGCCGCGCAGCCACTTGTTGTATGCCCCACCGACAGTGGTTTCCGGATTCACACCGTCCGGTATCTCGACCGGGACCTCCACGCGGGTCGGTGTCCCGTTGTGGTTGACTATCTGATCCTCGACAGCGACGAATGATGTGAACTGGGTCAGAAGGCGAAACTCGAGTCCGAGGTTTGTTATCTGCGCATTCACTTCGTCGACATTTTTGGCCTTCAGCGCGTCAGACGAAAGCTGGTCGATGCGTTTACGCGCCCAGAGTGTGGCAAGGACGTCGTTCGCTGGCTCGGCCTCCGGCAGGTCAACGGCGATCTCGCGGACATACGGCTGGCCGGCGAGTTTTCCCTTGAGTTTGATCGTTCCTCGTGCACCCCTTGCAAAGCGGCCGTTTACGATAACCGGTTTGGCGGAGAAAAGGTCGCCGAGTTTTGTCGGGTAAACGTCTGAAACGGGCATGCCGTTCCAGTCGATCGAAAGATCGGTAAGCAGCGGCGAGCGAATGCGTTCGTAGAACTTCCGGGCGGCTTTCGAGCCGTCGTCGTTGAGCGAAACGTATTCGGCCTCGCCTTTACCGGCCTCAGCCATCTTGTCGAGCAAAAAGCGATTGACCGAATTGCCGATGCCGAACGAGAAAACTCGAGCGTTTGGGTGACGCTGTATTTCGGCGATGATCTCGTCCTCGTTGCCGATATAGCCATCGGTCATGAAGCAAACGATGCGAAGATGCGATGGCGACGAGCTCGGCGAGAGCGCCGCCTTGATAGCCGTCATCATCTCGGTCCCGCCGCCGCCATGATGTGACGCGAGAAATTCCTTCGCTCGGTCAAGATTGCCCCGCGTGGCCGGCACAGGCCCGTCGAACAGTACCTGAGTACTGCCGGCAAAAGTGATCAGATTAAATGTGTCCTCCGGATAGAGCCCGTCAAGCGAAAGAAGCATTGCTTCCTTTGCTTTCTCAATAGGAAAGCCATACATCGAGCCGCTGGTGTCGAGAACAAAAACGATCTCTTTGGGTGTTCTGTCCTCGACCGCGGGCATGTCGGGGGGCTGTAGTATCAGCGAAAAGAACCCGCCGCTTTGGCTGCGATGCGTGAGTACGGCGTCTTCGATCCGTTTACCCGTCACGTCGTAGCGAAGAATAAAGTCTTTGTTCGGAATCGTCTTTTCATTTTGCAGTGAAACATTGGCGATCGCAGGCGAAACATTTATTTGTTGAATGTCGTGCGATGTTGATCGGATCGATTCGACCGGAACACCGGAATTGATGTTGACCTCGATCGAAATGTCGTGTCCGGCACGCGACGCGGCAACGGGGGGCGTTAAATTTGCCGCGTCTCGGACCGAACCCGGAACGTATCGCGGCCCAACGACCATCGGGAAAACGAACTCATATTGTCCGTCCTCATACTTCAGCATTTCGACATAGCTGATCTCGATGATGATCGATTCGCCCGGCATTATGTTGGCGACCGCCTGTGTGAAAATGTTCGGCCGTTCCTGATCGAGCAGGGCAGCGGACTTGCCTGCGGACCTGGCGGCTTCGTAGACTTCGCGGGCCTCTTCGCGCTTCATTATCTTTCCGCGAATCGTCCGTGGGCCGATCGTCATCGTCATGCTGTCGACCGCGCCATTCTGCGAGAGCGGAAACGTATATACGGCCTCGATAGCTTCGGCAAAAGAATTGATGAACTCCTGGCGAACGTTTACGCGGGCAACAAACCCGGTGATCGAGGCAGTCACCTTTGTATCTTTCAGCGGCACTGAACCGAGTTCCGATCCGGACCGGCTTATTGCATAAAGCGTCCCTTCAGTCGTGTTTTGGCTGTAAACATTAAAAGAAAGCAAAGCTATCGCAAGCAAAATCAGCAGGTTTCGCATAAAGTTCTCCGAATTGTTTGAATTTAAGAAATTAAACCGCGGGGTTTTGCTGCTTAGATACCGAAAGACGCAAAAAGGTTCCTTCGACCGAAAAGTTTTTTCACATTTCTACTTCAATTTTTTACTTGAGGTTGCGTCGATGAGGTGTTGGCGGCGGGGGAAGTGGAGGAATATGCCGACGATGCCGAGGACGATCCAGAGATAGAAATACGGATACGAAAAAGCAACGGCGAGGACGACGCCGATGATGGTGATCGATTCGCAAAGCGCGCAAGCGATGACCAAACCGGTCTGGACGAGGTTCACATTTTGATCGGTAACGGCCTGCTCGAAAGAACGGCGTTTCAGGAAGAAAGAAAGGACGAGATTGGAGAATGCGAGCATCGCAAACGCGATAATGATCGGCGGGTTTTCGCCGAGGAGCGGCTGCGAGGGGTCAAGCGTGAACAGGTCGCCACGGATCGCGGCGATCACGCCGATGAACATGAACTGCGACAAAAGCAGTACCAGCCAGATGGTGACCATCGTCCGGTATTTGTGATCGATCTCAGAGGTGTGTCCGTTCATAATTAGTCGGTCGCGGCTATCTCCTCTTCGAGGAGCTGACGCTGATAGAGCTCAGCGTAATCTCCGCCTTTTCCCAGTAGTTCGTCGTGCGTTCCGCGTTCGATGATGCGTCCATCATCCAAAACGCAGATCAAGTCAGCATCGCGAATGGTCGAGACGCGGTGCGAAACGATAAGCGTCGTTCGGCCCTCGCGTACGCCGCGAAGATTGCCAAGGATCTTCTCTTCCGTATAAGTATCCACCGCCGAAAGCGAATCGTCCAGTATAAGGATCCGCGGGTTTCGCATGACGGCTCGGGCGATCGCCGTCCGCTGCTTTTGGCCGCCGGAGAGCGTAATGCCGCGTTCGCCGACGAGCTGCTCGTATTTGCCTGGGAAATCTTTTACGTCATCGGCGAGGCTGGCGATCTCGGCGGCCTTTTCGACAGAGATCGTCGGCTTAGCGCCATCACTCTGATCGACGCCGAACGCGATATTCGCCGCCAGCGAATCGCTAAACAGAAACGTCTCCTGCGGGACGAAGCCGATAGATCGCCGAAGCTGTTCCATCGGGTAGCTGCGGACCGGGCGTCCATCGATCAAGACACTGCCCTCGGGTGCATCCAGCAGCCGCGGGATCAGATGCATCAGCGTCGATTTTCCGCTGCCGGTGCGGCCGACAAATGCTACGGTTTGCCCGGGCTCGATCTTAAGATCGACGTCCTCGAGAACGGGCTTGCCGTTGTAAGCAAAGGTCAGATCGCGAAACTCGATGCCGCCGCGAATAGTCGGTTGCGGTTCGATTCCGGGCTCGTCCATGATCGTCGGCTCGGTATCGAGCACCGTGTTGAATCGCTTTAGCGATGCCATA
>JBBQTV010000097.1:0-13115 GCA_038212935.1 Pyrinomonadales bacterium
ACGTGCACGCTCCGAGGCTAAGGACAGCTTCCTTTAGCGAAGGTTTGGGGGAGGAAATTGAGCCACTTCGTGTAGCTCGGCTAAGATTTATCGCACATATGAGTTCGGCAACGGTCTGTCACCAGTTGCGCCGAAGGCTACTGCCTGGAAGCCTGCGGTTGAGCGGAGCAGGTACCAGATGTTCTCTGATGGCCGGAAGATAGCTGCGTCCGCTTTGCCGTCGCCGTCGTAGTCGCCGGGGACAGGGATGTCAGTTGAGACTCCGAACGGAAATGCGAAGAATGTGTCGTCTTCGCTTCGGACGACGTACCATTCGCCTGTGCTTGGCCGCCAGAATGCGAGGTCCGCTTTGCCGTCGCCGGTGAAATCTGCAGGGACCGCTTTGTCGGTCGCCGAACCGAACGCGAACGCTCGATTGCCGCCGTCAGAGCTTCGCTGATACCACCACTCTCCGCCGCCCGAACTGCCATTCGGCCGATAGATCGCGATGTCGGTCTTGCCGTCGCCGTCAAAATCCGCCGCGACCGGCTTGTCGCCCGCCGCACCAAATGGCGTCGTCGTCACCTGTCCATCAGACGAACGCCGCGTGAACCAAATGTTCGCCGAAGGCCGAAACACGGTCGCGTCAGCTTCGCCGTCGCCATCAAAATCGCCCGGCATCGGCACGTCGCCAGCCGAACCAAACGGGAACGCAAAGAACGTCGAATCCTCGCTTCTGATCACGTACCACTCACCCGTCGAGGGCCGCCAGAACGCCACATCCGTCTTCCCGTCACCCGTAAAATCCGCCGGAACCGGAGTATCCGTCGAAGTCCCAAACGAAAACGCCCCGTTCCCGCCGTCCGACGAATTCAAATACCACCATTCCGCCGACCCGCCTCCGCCATTAGGCCGAAAGGTTGAAACATCCGTTTTGCAATCTCCATCAAAATCAATAAAAGCATTTTCACCTGCAAGTTGAACCGCGCCGAATTCGTATGCGCCGATGTCGGTCGTGCCGCCGATATAGCGATTAAAACACGCGCCGCGCTGATCGAATCGCAAAGAATTGCCATTTTGGTCAACGGCGAGAGCATTGCTGCCCATATTGATCGCGGGACTTCCCGCCAGAAGCGCATGAGTTTGCGTCGAACCGCCATTATCCGCTAAATCACCGACGTTCGGATTGACGTTGAACTGATCACCTGTATTGGCAGAGCTGCCATTGGTATTGGCGGTATTGCCGATGATGTTGTGACCTGCAGAATCGAATCCGCTATATAGATCGGGACCGGTCGCAGCGGTGTTGCCCGCAATGATCGAGTTTTGAAGTTTGACGCGGAAAAGGAAACCGTTCCCGCCGCTTCTTGCTACTTCACCATCATAAATTCCGCCGCCGCCCTTAGCAGTACCAACATTGGTAACAGTATTGTTCATTACTGTTGAATTGATGAGTTCCAAACCAAAAGTAAAATTGTATATTCCACCGCCGGCATCGGGAACGGTATTGCCGGAAATGGTCGTATTGATTATTTTTATCGGGGCGGTTGATTCGCCGCTTACAGCAATTCCGCCGCCTCCTTCACCGCTGAATCCCGGATAATCTCTCAGAGTATTGTTTGAAACCGTCGATTCAATCAGTGTAAAAACGCCGCTGATATGGCGAACGGATATTCCCGTGCCGGTATTGTTCGATACATTCAGCCTTCGCAAATTTACAAAATCGGCACCGGTAGTATCTATATTTAACCCGCCGCCGTTATTCTGCATTCCGTCGTTGCCCGAAATTTCCGTGTCGGATATATTGAGTCTGCTTGTCCCATTAATAAACATTCCGCCCCAGCTTCTCGTCGCCACATTTCCGGTGATCCGGCTATTTTCAATGGTACTTGTCCCGCGAATAATAGTAATGCCTCCGACATCGCCCGGTGTTGCCGTGTTGTTGGAAACAATCGTGTTTCGCATGGTGAATTGTTTATCCTGACCATTGTCAATTAACATTCCGCCCGCGTTATATGCCGAGTTTTCCGTAATCAGCGAATCGTTTATGACAACATTTCCGCTACTGTTTGAATATATTGCACCACCGCTTCCGACAGCAGTTATGACATTATTTCTGATCGTCATTGAATTCAATGTCAGATTTGCCGCCACTTGAGCAAAGATTGCTCCGCCATTCGGATCGGCAAAGCCAACCCCGTTACCGTCGCGCAGAGTCAAATTGTTCATCGCGACATTTGCATTAAATTGCGGACCTAGCAGAAATATCCGGCTAATGTTGTTGCCGCTGATCGTCAGAAGATTCGCGCCCGGTCCGTTGATCGTAACAAGCCTGCCGGGATTTGTGCCGTCAGGTCCAATAGCGATCTCGCCGCTGGTCAAAGTGATCGTCCGCGCGACGTTAAAAAAGACCGGATCGAAATTGATCGTGTCCGCTTGTGCATTCGTGTTCGCCTGATTTATCGCATCGCGCAGACTCCCCGCGCCGCTGTCATTTGTATTTGTCACCGTAATTGTCGCCGCCGAAACACCGACCGCCGAAACGATCAATGTGAACACTCCAGCGATCGCGAGTTTTCCACATCTGTTTAATATATTGGTCTGCATACTTTCTCCCCTCTTTGGATCCTTTTGAGTTTTGTTCTTTCGTTTACACCTGTGCAGCCGCAACAAAGAAAGTGACAAACTTTTTTGTCGAGGTTGGTTGTGTATAATTTTTCGCTCGCCGGACTAGCGAAAATGATCCTCCGCAATATCGCCAAGAATTTCTATTCGGCCGGGAAATAGACTAAACTTACGATCAACCCAACATTTATGGATATACCGCAAACTTCGGAGATCACTAAGATTCTGCAGGACTGGAATCGTGGAGATGAGGAAGCGAAGGAGAAACTTTTGCCCTTCGTCTACCAGGAGTTGAAAAAGCAGGCGCGCTATTTGATGTCGAAAGAGCGTTCTAACCATACGCTCCAACCCACCGCACTTGTTCACGAAGCATTTATCAAAATAAGTGAGGGGGCCGGAATCGAATGGGAAAATCGCCGCCATTTTTACGGAATCGTTGCACATGTAATGCGTCAGATCCTCATTCAACACGCACGTATGCACGCGGCTGATAAACGCGGAAACAATCCGCTTCACTTTTCGATCGACGACCTGCAGATCTCAACTGAAGACCGGGCCGGTTCGATGATCATTTTAGATGAAGCTCTGGAAAAACTCGCGAAGATCGACGAACGCCAGGCCCAGGTCGTGGAAATGCGCTTTTTCGGGGGGTTCAGTAACGAAGAGATCGCAGAAGCCTTAGACATTTCCGTCAGATCCGTCATCCGAGCTTGGCAAGCTGCAAAATTTTGGCTCTATAGCGAGCATATTCAAAAATAATTTGTCACTTATTTCCGATACTTTACACGCTTAAGAAATAACTGTTGGCAGTCGATCGAATGAACATTCGATTTCGATAAACGCTGATTGTTTACGTGGAATTGGAGTAAATCTCTATGAGCACCCAGACCTGGAGTACAGTCAGCAAAATTCTACTTGATTGTCTGGAGATCGAAGTATCCGAACGATATAGATATCTAGACACTTTGGATCTCAGTCTTGAGATCCGTGAGGAAGTAGAAAAGTATTTGGCTTTCGAGAAAGATGTCGAAGGCTCTCTGAATTTTTCGGCCGTCGATCTTTCGAAGGGATTTTTCGACGAAGATAGGTCGGCGATCGGTCAAGATTTCGGAGTGTATAAAGTTGTCGGCGAACTAGGCTTTGGCGGAATGGGCACGGTTTATTTAGCCGAGCGAAACGATGGGAAGTTTGAACAAAGGGTAGCCCTAAAACTATTGAAACGCGAGATGAATACCGCGGCCCTGCGGCGAAGGTTTCAGCAGGAACGCGAGATATTAGCTTCGCTCGAACATCCCAATATTGCCCGTCTTCTCGATGCCGGAACGACTGATGACAAGATTCCATATATTGCGATGGAATATATCGAAGGTCTGCCGATCGATGTTTATTGCAATAAGAATCAGCTTGGTCTTAGCCGTAGATTGGACCTATTCAGAAAGGTCTGTACTGCGGTTGGTTTTGCTCACAGAAATTTGATTGTTCACAGAGATCTGAAGCCATCGAATATATTGGTAACGGATGACGGAGATCCGAAACTTGTCGATTTTGGGATCTCAAAGATACTCTCGAAGGATTTCAACCAAATTAATTCAGCGACCGTAACCAAACTCGGCGCGATGACGCCATCCTATGCTTCCCCCGAACAACTTCAACACCGTAGCGTCACGACGGCAACCGATATCTACAGTCTAGGTGTAATTTTATACGAACTTTTAAGCGGACATCGCCCCTTTGAAACAAAGGAAGCAAAGCTCAACGAAATCTATAAAGCCATAATTGAAACTGATCCGCCGCCGCCATCTAGCTTGGTCGATACGATCTCGAATCTTTCAAAAAGCACTACAGACCGTCCGACCGTAGTAAAAGAGAATGTTTCAGAGATAGCAACGATAGACCATTCTCTAGATAATCAGACCGATCCGAATAAATTCCGAAACACCTTAGCTCCAAAGGTTACTTTTAGTTCACAGAGTTTGCGTGGAGATCTGGACAATATCGTTTTAAAGGCACTAAGAAAGGAACCAGAAAGACGCTATTCGTCGGCTGAGAATTTTTCGGAGGATATTAAGCGGCATTTACAAGGCTTGCCTGTTACCGCACGTCGGAATACATATTCATATCGTGCTGAAAAGTTTTTGAAGCGAAACAAAGCGGGAGCGATCGCAGGCCTGCTTGTTATGTTGGCGATCGTTGGCGGAAGTATTGCTACATTCTGGCAATCACGGGTCGCACAAGCCGAACGGGTGAGAGCCGAACGGCGATTTAACGACGTAAGAAATCTGGCAAATTCGTACCTTTTCAAATTAGGCCCGATGATCGAAAAACTCCCGGGGTCGACCGCGGCTCGGAAAGAACTGGTCACACTATCTCTCGCATATCTCGATAGCTTATCGGCCGAAGTAAATGACGACACGGAGCTAAAACGTGAACTGGCGGCTGCCTATGAAAAGGTCGGAGATGTGCAGGGTAACCCGTTAAATCCGAATCTCGGAGATATAAAGGGAGCGGTGAACAGTTACGAAAAGGCGCTTTCGATCAGGCAAGAGCTGATCGTAAACGAACCAGACAATTCCCAACTCGAAAACGATCTGGCTCAGAATTACCAGGTCTTGGGAGAGATACATTCGAACGGCAGCGATTATGAAAAGGGGAGACTTTATATTGAAAAAGCTCTTCAACTGCGCGAGAAACTCTCGGCCCGCAATACGCAGGACGTCGAAGCACAAAAACGGCTAGCGGAAGTAATAAGTTCGCGTGGCGATATTGCCTTTTATGAGTATCAGAATAAACAGGCAATTGATTATTACGATCGAGCGAAAGCGATCTACGAACAACTGCTCAAGGGAACGCCGGCGGACTTCGAGATGGAAAGGCAATACGCCAGGGCCTATATGAATATCGGCGAAGCCTACGGATGGGATGACGATCTGCAGAGCGGCGAAGAAAACCTGGAGAAGGCCCTGAGTATTCTAATTAGACTGGGTGAAAAACATCCGAATGATCAAAAGGTTCAGCGTTCTTTGATGCTGGCTTATCTGAAAACCGCCGACAACTACGCGGATTTTAAGAAGCCGGAACACGGCATTACGTTATTTAACAAAGGGATCGAAGTCGCGGAAAGACTTTCGAATGCCGACCCGATGAGCGTTCAGGCGAAACGCGATGTCGCTATCATCACTCGAAAGCTCGCCGAAACATTGATAAAGGTCGGCAAAACCAAAGAATCGTCTGAAAAGATGTTGAGAGCCTTAGAGATCCTCAAAGAATTGAGAAACAGTGACCCCGACAATAATCTAGCCGTTTACGATGTCGCCAACGCACAATTTGCAGCGGCTGGAACATTTTTGAGTTTGAAAGATTACAAACGAGGATTGGAGATTCTTCAGGCGGCTAAAGAAGGCTTCGAAAAAGATCTGAGCATTAATCCCGATCATACCAACGCCGCCAGAACCCTCGCCTTTACATTGATCAATATCGGCACGAACTACGACAAACTTGCCGAGTCGGAAAATCGCGCGGAGTATCTAAAATATGCCCTCGAAAACAAGCTCGAAGGACTCAGGTCACTCTATAAACTGAAAGCGGAAGGGAGATTGAGCGAATACGACGACAAATATGTAGCCGAAGCCGAAGACGAGGTAAATGCGATAAGAACTAAACTGGGAAACTAAAGTTCGTGGGGAAAGCGGTTTGGTGCACGGCAAACCCGTCTTGTTCTTAATGTACATCCATAGCGAGAAGAAGCGCGGAGCTGGTATCGGGCTAGCGAGCGAGATGATCACGCGAAAGCGCGGCTCTGCATTCCGGTTCGATTCCGTCGTCCGTAGATGCGAATGCGTGGAGGAAATGAAGGCGGCACACCCCCCGCAACTCATCTAACTATGAGTCGATGTTGAGCAGCATCGCTTTTTGACAATTGGCGCGCGGCTGCCGCTAGTGCGAAAAGGCCGGCGACGGAAAGAGCGATGGTTGTTTTCGGATAGAGGGACGCGGTCGTATAAATGCTGCTTTCGGCAACGTGGCCGGGGTAGTTCCCACGTTCGGCGAGCCGGGTGTCACGTGAGGTGTGCAGTCCTTCCAGCCCATCGGAAGTCGCAGATCGATCGGTTTTTTGCATGTCGATCATTGTTTTTTCCATGATCGTGTCCATTGCTCCAGGCGCCAAATTTCCGAGCATTGCGAGCGCCATACCGCCGCCGCCGGCGAAGACGTCCCTGACGGGATTTTCGCAACAATGAAGGATCGCTTCGGCCACGATCTCGGGAGCATAGACCGGCGGCGGATTCTGGGGTTCAACCTTGAGGTAGTTCTTCGCGTGTTCTTTGTACGGTGTATCGATGGCGGCCGGTTTGATCAAGGTGACATTGATCGGGGCACCTTCGGCTTCGAGTTCCATTCTGAGAGCGTCCGTAAAACCTTTGACCGCATGCTTGGATGCCGAGTACATTCCCTGAATAGGGATCGCGCGTTCCGACAGCGTGCTGCCGATATTGATTATCGTACCGCCGAACTGCTTTAAGTATCGGGCGGCCACGAGCGAGCCATTGACCACGCCCCAAAAATTTGTGTCAAAAAGGCGTCGGGAATCTGCTTTAGAAACATCCTCAAGCTTGCCGTAGATGGAAACGCCTGCGTTATTTATCCATGTATCAAAGTTGCCGAACTGGTTCACGGCCTCTACGGCTACGCGAACCATCTCTTCTTCGTTCGCAACATCGGCCGCAACGGTGATGACCTCGGCGCCTTCGTCGGTCAGTTCCTCGCGAAGTTTCTCCAGCGCTTCCGGATTGCGTGCCGTCAAGACAAGTTTTGCCCCACGGTCTGCGGCCATCCGGGCCGTGGTCAGTCCGATGCCGCTGGTCGCACCTGTCAATACTATTACCTGTTCATGTAACGGTTTTGATCTCATAACTATTCACTTAGCGTTCGGCTGCTGTCGACCGGGTTGCATCTGAGGTGTTCAACGAGCTCGGCGCGTTGTGGTTTGCGCCGTAGTGTACGCCGATGCCGAGGCGTTCCACTAGTTCTCCACCTAACCAACCGCCGACCAAGGCCAGCCCGGCTCCTAAAAGTGCAAATACGAAGGCAATGACCGGCGGCTCAGACTCGCTCCCGTAGCGAAAATATAGGCTCGCTGCAAACGACGTAAGAACTATGGAGTTCACCACCCCGTGAGCAAGGCCGACCTTCTTCGCCCGCGTATCATCCTCGATGGCAAGCCAATCTATCCACCCGAAAAATGCCGCAAATGCTCCGCCGATAATTCCCGCTACGGTCATCCAGTGGGCGACTACCGCAAACGTCGGATCATCAACAATGTAGTAAATGATCTCAAAGATCACTGCCGCTGACAGTAACCCGAGCGGAAACACGATGGCCATCGGATGAACTGAATGCCCCAGGAATTTCACACCCGCATGCCCTTCTTTTGGGTTCCCTTTTGTTACGGTTTCAGTACCACCTTTATGCATTCGTCTTCCCTGTTCTTAAAGATCTCATATCCGATCGGTGCGTCATCAAGCGACAGTTTATGCGTGATCACAAACGAAGGATCGATCTGTCCGTCCTGGATCTTTTCCAGCAGCGGGGCCATGTATCTATGTGTATGTGTTTGGCCTTGCTTGATAGTGAGGCCCTTGTTCATCGCGGCACCGATGGGTATCTTGTCACCGAAGCCGATATAGACGCCGGGTATGGAAATGGTCCCGCCCTTTCGACATGACATGATCGCCTGGCGGAGCACGTGGGGCCTGTCTGTTGCCAGTAAGGTTTTTGTTTTGATGGCGTCAATGGTGCCGTCTAACGTTCCGCCGGCGAGAGCTTCGCAGCCGACGGCGTCCATGCAGCTATCGGGCCCGCGGCCGTCCGTTAATTCCATCAAAGCATCATAAACAGAAACGTCATCGAAATTAATGGTCTCCGCGGGCCCCTCGGTTGCAGCCATCTCAAGTCTCTCCGGAACATTGTCGATGGCTATTACACGCCCTGCCCCAAGCATCCATGCACTCTTGATCGCAAATTGGCCGACCGGTCCGCAGCCCCAGATCGCGACCGTATCGCCATCTTGTATCTGACAATTTTCTGCAGCCATATAACCCGTCGGGAAAATATCGGAAAGGAAAAGCACCTTTTCGTCCGGCAAGTCAGATTCGATCTTAAGGGGGCCTACGTCCGCATACGGCACGCGGAGATATTCGGCCTGGCCGCCGCTGAAACCGCCAAGCATGTGCGAATAGCCAAAAAGGCCCGATGGCGAATGGCCCATTGCCGCTGCTGCCATCTCTGCATTCGGGTTAGACCGGTCGCATAGCGAGAACATCTCCTTTTTGCAGAAGAAACAGTCGCCGCATGCTATGTTGAACGGAACGACGACGCGGTCGCCGACCTTCAGATTCTTGACCTCGCTTCCAACCTCAACGACCTCACCCATATTCTCGTGACCCAAAATGTCACCTTTCTTCATCGTCGGCATGAAGCCGTCGTATAGGTGAAGGTCCGATCCGCAGATCGCCGTTGACGTAATTTTCAGGATCGCGTCGCGAGGATCTTCGATCACCGGATCGTCGACGTTTTCCACTCGCACATCGTCTTTGCCATACCATCGTAATGCCTTCATTATTTCCCCCTTTTAGCAAATAGTTCGATTGAGCACAGAATAACCCGATGGCTCGCATCCCTCTGTATTGAGCAATACAGAGCGGAAGAGGTAATGCGTCTAGCGTCGAGTCAATACAACCTTCCGGGTAGTTCTTGTGCGAAGGTTAGAATATTCTGCTTGCCTAAGGCCGTTCACTCACTGTTGTGGCAGCATCGGAAATGAGGTAAAAAGCGAGGTGAAATGATCGAGATCATTGGATGGTTGGCGTCGTTGGTGTTGTTTCTCACGATCGTCAGTCAGATTCGAGAACAGTGGAAGACCGATAGCAACGAGGGAGTTTCAAAATGGCTTTTCGCCGGACAACTGACCGCTTCGATCGGATTCCTCATCTACAGCATTCTTTCCGGCAGTGCTGTCTTTGCTGTGACGAATGGCTTTCTAACTCTGGCAAACCTCTTCGGCGTCTACATTTACATCCGAAACTCGAGGGCCGATAAATAAAAAAACCGGCACGACTTTCGTCGCACCGGTATTCCTTAATTGCCTCGCGGCTTTATTTGTTCTGACCAGAACTCTTAGAACCTGAGCTCTTGCTTCCGGACTTTCCGCCGGATTCCTGGCCGCCCTTCGAGCCGCCCTGGCCGCTGCTGCTTCCGCCGCCTTTGTTCTGAGTGTTCTTTTTTTCTGCCATATATCTGCCCTCCATGATCGTTGTATTAAGTGGCTAATGCCACGATCTTATTAGGCGTCGACTGAAAGTACACGTTTGTATACCAGGCTACATTCGTCGATTATTTAAATGAAGATCGAGACCGAGCTAGCAATGTGCCGGGACGATATCCTCGACTGAACGCTCGTGTTGAATAGCCGAATCGTGAACCAGCTCCTTACTCTTCGTTTGCGCACGCTTGCCTCGGTTAGTGAATGAGATGGTGTTCGATGGGCCTGTATCCACCTCGGCAACGCGCTTCATTAGTCGAAGGGCGTCCTGATGGAATTTGTCAGTCTCCGCAGCCGTGCAATCGGACGGAACTGCCACGTTGAAGCCTCTCATATGGGCATCATGCGCGGTAAAGAGGATGCAGATGTCGGTCGCCACTCCTGTTACGATAATTCTGTTCACACCAAATGAGAGCAACAGATTGCCCAGAGAGGTTCCGTAAAACCCCGACCGCTGGGGCTTAAGGATTAGGTAGTCACCTGCCGACGGCGCTATCTCGGGAACGATCTCCTTCGCTTCGGCCGACCTGGCTTTAACATCCTCAACGAAGACGGTAGTGCTTTCAGCCCATCTTCCGAAGCCGTCATTTACATAGACCACCGGGACCTTTGCCTTTCGAGCCCTTTTTCTCAGTTCGCGAATGCGGGCAGCTATAGGCCGAGTATTCTTAAACAACTTTTTTCCCCCTTCGAAGTCAAAATCCGTGATCATATCCACGATCAACAAGGCATCGTTCGATTCTTTTGGGGAAGAGAACGTCAAATTCGTCGACGTAACCAACATACAAGACTCCCATCAAAAGCCAACCGTGGCAAAATCCGTGCCACTCGATATCAGGGTGAACTGAAGATTCGTATACAAAAGATAAGAGCTTTATACCATAGTTTTGTTTTTTTCGACAGAAGTTTTTTTTGACGATATTGTATGCAATCGGTACATACTGTGAATATAAATATTGGTTATTAGAACATAGAACTTACGAATGTGTTACGATGGCGACGACCACTTACGGCATATAGGTATGGATACGATGGGTAGGAATAATGAAAAGCATTCTTCGGTCGGCGATAAACGCGGTCCCACGTCGGAACCACCTCACGAAGGTGGAGATCGAAAGCCTTTAAACGTGTCCTACAAGCAGGACGAATTCTACGAAAGACATCTGATCGCCGTCCTCGACAGCATCCCATCTCTCATATTGTATATAGACAGATTCGAGATTTACCGCTACGTGAACTCCGCCTTCGAAAACTGGTTTGATCTGCCAAAGGAAAAGATCTTAGGCCAATCTGTCGAAGAGCTCCTTGGACCCGATGCCTATCAGAAGTTGAAACCGCGCCTCGAAAAAGTCCTGTCCGGCGAAACCGTTCTTTTTGAAGATACGATCGATTACGACCACGGCAGCGAGAGGTCCATCAGTGTGTCATACGTTCCGGACGTCGGACCGGATGGAAAGGTCGCCGGCTTTTACGCCCTCGTCCATGATGTGTCCGCGCTTAGGAATACAGAGGAGCTTCTAGACAGCACACGTGACCGCCTGAGGGTGATCACGGAGAGCTTTACCGACTACGCGATCTTGTCCTCTGATGTAGAGGGACTCATCAAGACGTGGAATTCCGGAGCTCAAAACATCTTTGGCTACACCGAAGAAGAGATAATCGGCCAACCGGCAGAAATCCTCTTCACCCCGGAAGATGTTGCAAAGGAGATTCCTGACAAGGAAATGAAGATGGCTCGGATGAGCGGCCGTGCGGTTGACGAGCGTTGGCACATACGAAAGGACGGCTCGCGCTTTTTTGCAAGTGGAATAATGAGCCCGCTCTACGTCAGCGGAAAGCTTACCGGTTACGCCAAGATCGCGTCCGACCTGACCGAAAAGAAAAAGATCACTGAGTCGCTTCAGAGCGCCCACGACGAGATGGAGTTGCGGGTTGCCGAGCGCACCCGCGCGCTCGCCGAGACAAACGAAATGCTCCGTGCCGAATACGAGGAGCGTGTCGCGCTAGAATCCGGGCGGATCCAGCTGCTGCAAAGAATTTTAACGATCCAGGAAGACGAACGCAGAAGAATATCGAGAGATCTTCACGATCAGCTTGGCCAGCTAACGACCGGCTTGCGGTTAAAAATAGCCTCGCTTGTCGAGGCAACTACAGATGATCCCGATATCAGCTGTCGCGTAGCCAAGATCCAGGACATAGCCGCATCTCTCGACTCAGAGATCAGCTTTCTGGCATGGGAACTTCGGCCGTCCGCACTAGAGGAATTAGGTTTGATCGAGGCTCTAAAGGTTTTTGTGGATGGCTGGTCCCGGCACTACGATATGGCCGTCGAGTTTCATGTTTCGGGGCTAAAAGACATAAATCTCGCCGCGGAGATCGAAACTCATCTCTACCGAATAGCCCAGGAAGCGTTAAATAATATCGCCAAGCACGCAAAAGCGAGCCGGGTTAACGTCATCCTTGAGAAGCCTAAAAATTCACTTGTATTGATCATTGAGGACGACGGCGTCGGATTCGATCCGGAAGAAGCCGTTAAGATCTTTGAGAGCGGCCGGGGACTAGGGCTCCTCGGGATCACAGAACGCGCTACTCTTCTTGGCGGTGAGGCCGAATTTGAATCGTCGCCCGGCAAAGGGGCTACCATTTATGTTCGTGTTCCGTTATAGGAATACTTGCTCCCCAAACTAATGGATAAAAAACTTAAAATAGTTCTTGCTGAAGATCATGAGACGGTTCGTGCCGGGATCAAGCTTCTTGTCGAAGCTCAGGACGACATGGAGATAGTTGGCGAGGCCGGCGATGGTGAGGCCCTGATCAAGTTAGCCGCCGAGAAGCTGCCGGATCTGGTCGTGATGGACATATCAATGCCGGTGATGAATGGCCTGGAGGCCACCAAGCGTCTGCGGCAGTTATGCCCGAAAGTAAAGATCCTTACACTTACGCGTCATAGCGACGACGCATATATCCGGCAGCTCGTGACTGCCGGCTCGAATGGATACGTGCTCAAACAGAGTGCTCCCGTCGAGCTGATAAAGGCGATCCGGACCGTAGCCGATGGGCATTCTTACCTCGATGTTCAGCTTACCGAAAGGGTAATGGACAGTTACGCGATCCGAACGGAATCGCTCCGCGGTGAGAAAACGGGTGACCTTACGGCACGGGAGAGCGAAGTGATTCGGCTGATAGCCCTCGG
>JBBQTV010000098.1:0-12982 GCA_038212935.1 Pyrinomonadales bacterium
ATCGCCGCGACGACCGAGATCCTTCGAACCATTGTCGAATCGGGCTTCCGCCCCAAGCGGACGATTCAATTCATGGCGTACGGCGCCGAAGAGGTTGGCCTGCTCGGTTCGAAAAATATTGCCGACACGTATTTCGCACAGGGCCGTAACGTCGTCGGCGTCTTGCAGCTCGACATGGTCAATTACAGCGGTCCGTGGGCAGACATCGTGATGATAACTGACTTCACGAATGCCGCCCAAAATCAGTTCATCCGGGATCTTGTCACCGCCTATCAGCCATCGCTCGTAGTAAAGAATGATGCGTGTGGCTATGGCTGTTCTGATCACGCCTCATGGCACGCACGCGGCTATCCTGCCTCGATGCCATTCGAAGCGAAATACTCTAGTACCGGTGGAACACGTGAATATAACACTGCGTTGCACACGGCAAACGATACGATCTCACGAAGCAATAACAACGCTGATCACGCGTTGAAATTTGCGAAGCTCGGCATCTCATTCGTCGGCGAGCTCGCCAAAGGCACGATAGCAACGACCACTGCTGAGACCGAAGCGGCATTCGACTTTGACGGCGACGGAAAGACGGATCTTTCGGTCTTTCGACCGGAGGACGGCATCTGGCATCTGAATCGCTCGCAGGATCAATATACGGCCATCCAGTTCGGGATCTCCTCAGACAGGATCGTTCCCGCCGATTATGACGGCGACGGAAAGGCCGACATTGCGGTTTATCGCAATGGCATCTGGCACCTGCTCCGCTCCGACGAAGGCTATACTTCCTTCGAATGGGGACTGGCCGATGACATTCCCCAACCGGGTGATTTTGACGGCGACGGGAAAGCGGATCCAGCGATTTTCCGGCCCTCGACGGGCACATGGTATGTCCGGAACAGTTCCGGCGGCGAGACCGTATTCCCTTTCGGACTTAGCGGTGACCGACCAATGGCAGCGGACTATGATGGAGATTCGAAAGTGGATGCCGCAGTTTACCGCGGCGGTATCTGGCACATACTCGGGTCGACACAAGGTTATAACGCCTTCCAATTCGGAATACCCACCGACCAGCCGCTGACGGGCGATTTCGATGGGGATGGAAAGGCCGACGCGAGCGTTTTTCGTGATGGTGTTTGGTACAGCTTTAGATCGACCGGTGGATACAACATCGTCCAATTCGGCCTTGCCGGCGATACGCCGACCGTTGGCGACTATGACGGCGACGGTCGGTCGGATATCTCTATCTACCGCGGCGGTGTTTGGTATATTTGGAACAGTTCGGATGGATCTTACCGGATCGAGCAGTTTGGCCTAGCGACTGACAAGCCTGGTCCATCGGCATTCGTAAACTAAGAATGTGAGATAAAAAGAATGGCCGGTGCTGATCGCATCGGCCTTTTTCCCGTTTAGCTGAATTCCGATGCGGCCCGGAGAAGGGCTTCACGCATCTCGCCCGACGAACGCCAGCGAAGTTCGACCTGTTTGGCAAGAGCGGTCTCAAAGACCGCAGAGATCCGCAACGGCACCTCCGGCACGCGTTGAGCGATCGGTATTATGGGCTTTTCAAAGATGGCTTTTACAGTTTCCGATATTCCGGCTTTTGGGCTAATGTCCAGAGCATGGGCCCCGGTGAGCAAACTATATGCCGTCATTCCCATTGCGTAAATATCTGACGGCGGGCGCACTTCCTTGAAATCCCTGACCTGCTCGGGCGGCATATAGGCGATCGTTCCGGCTACATCTCCGACCATAGTCACGCCGCTCATTCCTGTTTGTTTATAGCTTTTCGAAAGGCCAAAATCGGTAAGTTTCGCGAGGTAATTTGGGAAATTACCATCTACGAGAATATTCTGCTCTTTGATGTCACGGTGGACAAAACCCTGCCCGTGCGCAAAGTCGAGAGCCGCA
The DNA here is from genome assembly GCA_038212935.1 of Pyrinomonadales bacterium. Lineage (GTDB taxonomy): Bacteria > Acidobacteriota > Blastocatellia > Pyrinomonadales > Pyrinomonadaceae > OLB17. The sequence goes on from JBBQTV010000098.1 coordinate 1,903, forward strand.
AGGGTCTGTTCGATTATCTTAACGACCTCTTTATAATTCAGCTTTCCGCCGCGGGCCTTCGCCAAACGCGATGCATCCATTCCGCTTACGTATTCCGTGACCAAATAAACGATGCCATTGTGTGTTCCGTGTTCGATGTAGCTGACGATGTTCGGATGGCGCAGCGACGAGGCCACTTCGATCTCGCGCATAAATCGCTTCAGTGATTGTTCGCTGACAGCCACTTCCGGCAGCAAGGTCTTTATCGCTACGGCTTGGCCATTTTTAACCGAACGAGCAAGCATGACGCTGCCCATGCCGCCCTGCCCGAGAATACGCATCATCTGGTAGTTTGGGATCGGCTGTGGGTTCTTTTTCAACTTCTCGCGGCAATCGTCGCAAACGAATGAAAGCTTGGCATCGGGGCGGGAGGCTTCGGCATTTGACGGAGTGCCGCAATTCAAGCAGGCAACTGTGACAAGAGATGGTTCGGTATTCTCCGTCGTCCGGGGACCCCGCGGAACATTCTGGTGCTGATCCGCGGCTACCTCGACCTGCAGAACCGTTTCTCCGCCCTGAATGCGGTCGTTGTGCTTGAGGTGGGCGGTCTCGACCCGTATGCCGTTGACAAATGTTCCGTTGGTCGAGCCGAGATCGCGAAGAAAACATTGCGGCGGAGCTATCTCCAATAGGCAATGATGGCGTGAGAAAAAGCGGTCGTGCGGAAGGCAGAATTGTGCGTCCTCACTTCGGCCGATCATGAATGTATCATGCTCGTCGAAGGTGAATTTGCGTCCGGTCTGAGGTCCCGCAACAACATGTAGTGTCACACGCATCTGCTAGATTATAGAGAATTTGCCGATGTCACGCCAATACGACAATGATGAAGAGTAGAATGGAGATCATCAACGATATAATGCCTGTGACCATTCCGCCGATAGCCAATCCCCGGCCTCCGTATCGTTCCGGATCGCTTTGAATATTTCGCATCGCAAGGAATCCCACGACCGCTGCAGGAAGGCCGAGCCAAACCCCGCCGTAACAGCAAACGCTCAGCACGATCGACCCGATGCCAAGTCCGAGAGCAACGGTAGCCAACGTTTGATCGGGTGAGGAGGGGCGGTCACGATCAACGAGCCCAAAGCCACGGTCCGCTGCGTTCATTGCAGGGCTCTGATACAAAACCGGCGGCTGGGTGGGCCTCCAGTTTGTTTGGTCCGTAACCCTGCGTGGGTCCATCAGCAGGGTTGGCGGCGAGTCGTCATTATCCGTCGGCTCCCTGGCGGGCCCGACATCACGAGAGAGAAGTTCGCCATCGTTTAGGCAAAAGTTGACGTCGGATTCGGAATAGATCTGGCCGCATTTCGGGCATCGCTTCATAAGATCCTGCGCTACTTTCTGATCTCCAGTTCCTTAAACGCAATGCGTGCTCCGTCACCTGCATAGATCCCGGCGACGCCGTCCTTTGCTCCGTACAAATTTCGGATCGACGTTGCGACCTGACCGTTGATCAGTAATTCGACGATATCATTCTTATGGCGTGCTTCCAATTGATTCTCCGTTGACCCCGACCTTATCGTAGTCGAGCGTTCCCATTTGACGACGACGTTCTCTTTCTTGGGTTCGTGATGCACGACACGGAACCTTCTGGTCTTGGTGTCTATCAAAAAAGCATATCCTTTGGTCAAAGGCGTCGGTTCGCTAAGGAATATCAGGCCGTACCCGAGTTTAGAATCAGCACTATCTACATTTCGAAGTTTTACGCTCGTTCGTGCGTTTTCGGTAGAGTATTCCTTTGGAGCGACCAAGACATAGTAGAATCCTTTCTGCCGCGCGGCCATATAAAATTCGCCATCGCGGAACTCAGTAGTTCCGAACGTCGAGCTCTCGCGAACCCATTCTGCAAGATCCACTTTTTGGACAGCGGTCGTCTCGTCAGTAACTGGTGGCGCAGGAGGAGGCTTCGGACCAATATTAACCGACTCCGCCTGATTCGTGTCCTGCATGATCCCGATGATAAAAAGACCTCCGAGGCCGCCGCCGCATAACAGTAAGCCGATCCCTAGGACCCCCGCCACCCAGAGCCAGGTTCGCGAAGACTTCTGCGGCTGAAGCGAATATTGCGGTTTGTTATCCCAGCTGGTGACCACGCCTTGGGTCGGCGGAGGACTGTTCGGACTCGTAAAATTCGGCTGCTGCATCATTACGGTATCCGGCGGCTCGCTGGACGCGAACGTCAGCACGGTCCCGTCTTCCAGACAGAAGTTCAAGGCGTCATCCGGATACGTCCGGCGGCATGTCGGGCAAATTTTCATCGTTCTGTCTTCCTGGCGGATCGGAGGGAGCGATTCCGAACATTATACTCAAAAACCATCGCAAACGGTAATTACGAAATGGCGGAGAGAAAGTTCGCTGCGGGCGAGCACGGCGCGGGGCCAAGCAGAACTAGCATTATGCGTTCGAGGCTAGATCATGCTGTTGCCGCAGCGGCCGCAGAATTTGATATGAGGCGGATAAGCTCCACCGCATTTTCGGCATAGACGGTCGGCCTGCTGCGGAGGATGAGAGAACGGGGACGCTTGGGGCAGCGGCGACGTAGACATCGAGGGGCTGATATTTAACCCACATCGGCCGCAGAATCGCGAGCCTATCGCCAACGGCGTAGCACAGCGCGGGCATGGAAACGTGTTGCCGGTTTCGCCCATGCTCACCACGACGAACGATCGGTTGCCGCACCTTCCGCAAAACTTAACGCCTTCGGCAAAGCGGGCGTTACACTGCGTACACGCAACAATGCTCGGCATTAAGCTCGATGGAGTGCCGCTGCTGCTGCTTCCCTGTGAGGGTGATGGCTGGCTCCCGTGTTCGCGAACGGTGCGTAGCTGAGCCTGAATAACTTGCTCCTCGGCTCCGGCCCGGATCTCGATCACGCGTTCGTCGTCCTTTTCGCCGGCTTTTGCGACGCGAAGAATATGCTGGCCGGGCGGAATACCGGAAAGTACGACGCGGCCCGAACGCCCGACGCTTCCCTTTCGTTCGTCATCGACATAAACCTCAGCACCAAGCGGAGCAAGGACTATCAGCCGCGAACCGCCCGAGTGCCCGGATTCATCGGCATCGAGAGCCGCGGCTTCCAGATCATCGATCCATTCGGCCGTCGTCGCGTGGCGGTCCGCCGCTTCGATGGCAAGCGAACGCATGATCGCGGCCTCGACATCAGCCGGAAGCTCGGACCGAAGCGTTGAGAGCGGCGGCGCCTTGTGCATGATCTTCTGCATAACCAACTGCATCATGTCGCCCGTGAACGGCGTCTTTCCGCCAAGCATCAGGTACGCGATCGTGCTCAATGCGTAAATATCGGCCCTTACATCCACTCCAACCTCAGGCTGCATCTGCTCCGGCGACATAAATTCCGGCGTGCCGATGATGCCGCGCGAAGAAGGGGTCGCGTTCGAGCTGATATCTGTAACGGTTTGGTTTACGATCTTGGCGAGGCCGAAGTCGCCGACCTTGATAAAGCCGTCGCCTTTGCCCTTTGACATTATGAAGATATTTGCCGGCTTCAGGTCGCGATGGAGAATTCCGATCTCGTGAGCCGCTTCGACGCCGTCGGCTATCTGCCGCAACAGGCGGACGGCACGTTTTATCTCAAGCGTGCCTTCGCGGCGCAGCAGGCGATGCAGCGTTTCGCCTTCGACATATTCCATTACGAGATAGAAGATGCCGTCGGAAGACTCGCCAAAGTCCGTCACGCTGACGGTGTTCGGGTGCTGGATCGAGGCCGCGGCCTGGGCTTCGCGTTCGAATCGGGCGATCGCTTCGCCTTCCTGCAGGTCATCGCTGTTCAGAATGTCTTGCCGAACGGTTTTTACGGCGACCTTTCGAGTGGCAAATTTGTTATCGTTCGCAAGATAGACCTGCCCCATCGCGCCGCGGCCGAGGCGTTTGACGAGCAGATATCGCTCTGCCAAAAGCTGCGTGCCGGGCAACGCGAACTTGGTCGCGGTCTGGTCTTGCGGGCAAACGGCTACCTCATCCGGATAGCATTGTTCGCATTTGGGGCATTCTTTCATTCGCCGAGGTCCGATCGGGTGAGGGAATTATTTCGTTACTGCACACTAGTTTACGGGATTAGTCGCATTATTTGAACCCGCAGTATCAATTTGACCGGCAAATACCTGCTCAGCGGCGAGAGCATTGACAGTTGCTTTACACTCGGCGATATCGCCTGCTATAATCGGATGCTTCGTGGGTCGATAGCTCAGTCGGTAGAGCAGCGGACTCTTAATCCGCGGGTCGCAGGTTCGATCCCTGCTCGGCCTACCACTTCAAAAAAGCGCACATACCGAATGTGCCAAATCAAGAGGCCTGATCGAGTGTTTTCCTAGGCCTTCACAAGAATTCTTCAGGCGAAAACCTCTAGCCAGTTCCATAAACTGCAATTTTTCATTTCTGATCTTAAGAGTTTGACATCGAACTTTGATTTTTCGGCTTCGAATCTTCAAGTTTCGGCTTCGAATTTTCAATTTTCGGTCTCGAAATTCGAAGGTTTGGGCTCGAACTGTGGATTTTCGGCTTAGAAATTTCGATCGTATAGCACGATTCCACCGATTTAGGCCTGAATCCCAGATAGAAACAAGGCTATTCCGAAGAGAATTAGCCCAAATTTTGCTCGATCGTCATTGAACCCAGGGCGTTACACCTGATCACGCCATTTTAGGACCTCTTCGCGGAGTATCGGGTTTTGCTGGAAGCTTCCGGTCTGGCCTTGTGCGGCGGTCGCTCGCTGGATGTGCCAGTAGCTCAGGCCGAGGCTGCCGAGTGCCCGCAAATAACGGCTACGGGCTTTGTATTTGCCGCTGAAAAGCCCGCCCAATAACCAACCCGTGCCCTTAAATGCCGAAGTTGCAAATTCCGCGTGCTCTTTTGGAATGAGGCCGCGGGCGACGTCGATCGCAAGCATGTCGGTCAATATCCTGCCTTGTCGGTACATCACGTAAAACGCGAAGCTGACGAAAATGAGGAAGAATGGTATCTGGAGAATGATGTAGCCGATCAGAAAACCGCCGAGGCCGAGAAACGTCGGGATCGCGTTCCAAACGCCGTGGAGGAAGACCGCCCCGGCATATCCGAGGATCGGCATCGAGAATTTTACGAATGCGTTGTGCGACTCGCGTGAAATCCCGCAGCCGATGCCCATCATTGCCGTGAACGTGACGTGTGCGAACGGCGAAAGAATGCCGCGGAGAACAAACAGTAAGAAAAGGCCGCCAAAACCGGCGTCCCCGAGTGCCCTGCCGTAATAGAGCACGTTCTCGACCGTCGCAAAGCCGAGAGCGATAACGCCGCCAAAGACGATCCCGTCCAGAATGTCGTCAAAGTAACGCCGAAAAAAGATCAGCAGAATGATCAGCCCGGCACCTTTCGACGCCTCTTCGACCACCGGTGCCGAGATCACCGCACCTACGATATTGCCGAGGATCATGCCCTCCTGCCCGCCGACCCCGAGAGCGATCCCGAGGCCGACGCCCGTATTGATCACGAACGAGATGATCACTGCGACCAAACCGCCCCACGCAAAGGCCAGTGCGAGAAGCCAAAGCGGTTCGGGATCGTATCGATCGAGCCAAACGAGCGGAAGAATGTAGATCATCGCCGGCGTAAAGGCGACCACCGCCGCGATGATCGCCGGAATGATACCGACGCTCAGGAACATCAGCCCGATCACGATAAGCGAACAGAAAATAAGAGCAAAAAGCGTGATGCCGATGCCAAGATAACGGCCCGTCCTGCTCGGTTCAGGCTTCACCTCGAGATGCCCGAGGCCGATGCTTGCCATCGAATTTTGAAGATTTTCAGGCTTATGCGCCGCGATCTGTTCGATCTGCCGCATTTCGTTGATGCGGAAGTCCGCAGCGGGCATCGTCGGCTCACTTACGGCATCACCTTGTATCTCAACCCGGGACGTAACGCCGTTCTTTCCAAATTGGATCGTATCGCCGCTCTGTAGTTTTGCCGAAACGGCCCGCTCGCCGTTTACAATTGTCCCATTTGTGCTCCGATTGTCGGTGACGTAAAAGCCGTCAGGCTTGGCTTCGATGAACGCATGCTGTTTCGAGGCAATTCGTTCGCCGACAGGATCAAAACGGACGGTGCAATTCTCGCTCCGGCCGATGGTTATAAAGCCTGTCTCGAGATCGAAGGCCTGCCCCGCGAGCCCGCCGCTCGTAATGATCAATTGTAATTTCATAGAGCCATAATAAAAACAAAAAGCCCAAAGTCAAGCAATCGCATGACTTCGGGCTGTTTATTGTTTCGAAAATTAATTAGGGTTGAGCCGATGCCGGCGAAGGTGCGTCACCAATGTTGCCGAAAAGGCGTGTGTCGATCCCGCCGTTGGAGCTGTTTATCCGATACCAAACATTCGAGCTTGGCCGATAGACAGCGATGTCGGCCTTTCCGTCACCGTCATAATCCGCAGGGATCGGGATATCGTCAGCCAAGCCGAATTGGAACGCCGCGAATGCGTAGGTCTTGCTGTCGAGCATGTACCATACGCCGGTCGATGGCCGAAAGATCGTGTAATCGGTTCGCCCGTCGCCATTCATATCCGCCGAAAGCGGGAGATCGCCGTCAAGCCCAAATGATATGATGATCGGCAAGCTCGATGAACTCTGGAGTGTGTACCAAACTCCGGTCGATGGTCGCCAAACTGTGTAATCGGCCTTACCGTCGCCTTCGAAATCACCCAATATCGGGCGGTCACCGTTCAGGCCCCACTGAAAAATACGGATACCAAGCGAACTCTGCATTACATACCAAACGCCCGTAGACGGACGCCAGATAGCGATGTCGGTCTTGCCGTCGGCGTCGTAATCTCCGGGAACCGGAATATCGCCTGCAACCCCGAATTGGGTCGCTCTAAACCCCGCGGTACTGCCGAGTATGTACCAAATACCGCTCGATGGACGCCAAACAGCGATATCCGATCGGCCATCCCCATCAAAATCGCCAGCGATCGTTTCATCGCCATCAAGGCCAAACTGGGTCGTTTGAATGATTCCGGTCGAGGAATTCTCGTACTGCCAGATGCCGTTCGAAGGCGTGTAGACCGAAATGTCGGTTCGACGATCACCGTCGAAATCGGATACAACATTTTTTGCCGGCAAAGCTGCATTCGTCACATCCACCGTGATCAAGCCTGCTGACAGGTCGCCTATCAATACTTTATCCTCTCCCAGGAAAGGATAGACCGCCCACGCTCCGGCATAATTCGTCGGCAACGCGTTCCCGAGGCTGTCGCCGCCACACATTATGTCCCACGGGTCATCAGGTGTTGAAACGACGGCGTCTTCGGGCATAAATGCTGGCGTGTAGGTGTCGTATTGGCCGATCCTGACCGGATCGTCCGGTTTCGAAATATCAAAGACCTGAAGGCCTGCTTGATACCACGAGACGTAGAGTTTGTTGCCCATAACGACCGGATTGTGCGGCGTAACGGCGTTCAGGCCAAGTGAGGCCATTCCGACACTCTTGATCAGCAGGGGTTCGGCCGGATTCGAGACGTTGTAGACGCGGAGGTCGCCGGGATGCGACCCGTTGCTCTGCGTGACCTCGCGTGCACTGTAAAGATAGTTGCCATCCTCACTGGTCCAACTGCTGTGCATGTTATTGCCTGCTGTTACCGATGCGGATGGATCGGTTATCGTTCCGAGAAGACTAGGGGCGTTGGCGGCCAAGTTCGAGATGTCCCAGATCTCTGTCTTCGCCCGGTTCGAACCATTTCCCCAACCCGAAGTGTACATCCGACTGCCGCGGATGTGCATCGCGTGAACCCATTGAACTTCGGTCGGCGAAAAATCGCGGATGAAAACCGGTACTGCCGGATCTGTCACGTTAATGATCTTTATCGTATTATTCGATGTTCCGTTGAAATTCTCTATCAGATAACGGCCGCCATTTTGGTCGATGACCATCATTTCGTGGATCGAGTTGAAGCCGTTACCCGTTGTCGAATTAACTTGGCCCAAAAGTGTTGGTTGCGTCGGGTCGGTCAGATCGACAATGTAAACGCCGCCGCCATTTCCGCTGCCGAAATATCCCCGGTTGCCGATCACAATGGCCTCGAGAAACTGCCGATTCGCTCCCGGATTGTACCAATTGAGCAGTTGTGGCGAATCGGGATTCGAAATATCGAAAATAAATGCACCGCGACAGGCGAAGCTTCCCATTACGGCAATGTTTCCGTCCGCGTGAATATCTGCAAAACGCGAGCTAGCTGTACCGGTGCACTGCGGAGTTATCTGCGAGCGGAGCTTGATTGGTTGAGCGGAAACAGCAATCGGAAGCAGGGCAAAGACTATCGCGAAAACTAAGGACGTTAAATTACGATTCATGATGAATTCAGGTAGATCGCCTCGACGATCGAACGAAGAACGCCACAGGCTAAAGCCAGTTTGGAATTAGCCGAAATTCTAAAAGCTGCAACGAGAGATAAATCCTACAGTTCCACGGTTCACGACGCCATCTGCGTTGCTTCGCGGATAACTAGATCGAAGGTGCCCGGCTCGACCTTTCGAAATCGCCGATTTCGGCTAAGTGATACCGCGACTGAAATGGTCGGGTTATTCCCTTTGAATTTCATTCCGCCGGCGACGAGCAGGTTATACAGCTCATTTACATGCAGTGGCTTAGCTGATTCCCGAAGAAGCAATGTGCAGGCTTGTGTGATCGTCCGGTCAGAAAATCGGTGGCTAATCGCCTCCATGTTGCTCGTCCGTGACGGAACCCCGCGGGGTTGGTGAATATATGTTACAGAGCCGTTTCGCCCGCTTAGGTCATCACGCGACGAGCGGTCATTCGCGTCTCCGGCGACCTCGCGGCTAGGAATCTGATCTTTGGCCTTGTCTTCTTCAAGCCTTATCGAACTGCCAAAATTAGATGAGCGGTTGCCCGAGCGCATCGTAACGAGAAGGCTGTCAATGTTCGATTCCGTCTGTTGGGCGATCGTCTCAAGCGCACGTATTTCGTCGCGCAATTGGTCAGCCTCGCCCTGCACCTCCCGCAGATGCGCCATCAGTTTGCTCTGCGTACTGCGCGCTTCGTGGAGCGTTTGTTCAAGATTTGCTATAAGATTGTCGTTTAACATCTTGCAGGGCCTAGCTTTATCGGAATGCTAAAAGTTTACTGCGGATTGACGTAACGTCAGTGAAGATCCTTTAATTGCTTCGGTCGATCACAAAATCAGGAATCGACTCCAAAGCCACACAATACTTGTTTTTGGGCAAAATTTCAAGATTTTTTGTTGCTTCCATTGCATGACCCACGGCGATCTCGCGGATCTTATCGTTCAAATTATGCTCAAGTAGCCGCTCCGCGATCGATTCTTTGGCACCGGCGGGATACTCTCCTGCTCGCATTATCGACTCAAGCTCCAACTTGATCGCGGGTTCGATCTCGGCCAAAAGGATCAGCGGTAATGTGATCTTCCCTTCAAGCAGATCAGCACCTGCCGCCTTTCCAAGTGCTCGTTCGTCAGACGTGAGGTCAAGCAGGTCATCGGCCAACTGAAACGCAATGCCGAGGTTCATTCCATAGTCCCGCATCGCGGCCTGAACGTTGGGCGAAGCTCCGGCTAGTATTGCCCCGATCTCGCAGCAGCCTGAAAAGAGGTAGGCCGTCTTGCGCTTAAGGATGTCGAAGTACTCGTCGCGAGTGATGTCGACATTGCCGATCATCGTGAGCTGGATGAGTTCGCCCTCGGTCATCTTGCGGGTCAGCCGCGTGAGAATGTCGAGAATCTCGAGCGACCGTTCTTTTAGCGACGTCTCGAACGCTGACATATAAAGCCAGTCGCCCATCAGGACGGCTGTCTGGTTTCCAAAACGGGCGTTGACCGACGGGCGGTTGCGGCGAATATCCGCATTATCAATTATGTCGTCATGGACCAGCGTCGCCGTGTGGAGCATCTCCATCACTGTCGCAAGCCTGATTACGTTCTCAGAGTCACCCCGGCCGCAGATCGCATGATTGATGAGAATAAGGAGCGCTGGACGAACGCGTTTTCCGCCGGACGCACGCAGGTAATCGCCCAAGTAGTTGATAACCTGAATGTTGGAACGAGCCTGTCGCTCAAACTCTTCCTCGACAAGTGCCATCTCCGGCTTGATCAGTCCAAAGATTTTCTGAGCTGCTACCTGGGGCAGAAGTTCTTTTTTTGCGGTCGCAAATGTTTGCATTGCTTATTTCGATTCAGCCGCGGCGTAAGTCCAGTAATATTTGCCTTCGATGAGGGATTTCTCAACTGTTCCCCAATATCTTGAGTCCGAAGAGTTGTCTCGGTTATCTCCCATGACAAAATAGTGACCCGGCGGAATCGCTTTCCGAGGCATATTCAACTTAGTCTGATTTGACGACTCACTCACGTAACTTTCCTCGATGAAGTCCCCATTTATTAGTGTGCGGCCGTCTTGAATTTCGATGGACTCACCAGGCAGTCCGATAACGCGTTTCATATAATGGGTGGTTGGATCCGGAGGATACCGGAAGAAGATGATATCTCCCCGTTTCGCCTCAAATTCACTGTTCAATATGAATGTACGATCTCCATCGTCGATTGCTGGTCTCATTGAAGTACCTGCAAATCTAACGGGGGAGATGCACGAAGTGGCGAGCATGGCCGAAACTGTAATAGTGGCTAATAATACCGTGGCTCTCATACCTTCGATCAGTTACTACGAAAGTTATCGAACTGCATATCGATTCCGAAATCGTTCGCTTTTAGCTTATCGATGACGTCCTGGAGCGTGTCGCGGTCTTTGCCGGAAACGCGGACGGTCTCGCCTTGGATCGAGGGCTGTACTTTCAGTTTTGCATCCTTAATGAATTTAACGACCTCTTTCGCCTTATCAATCGGGATTCCTTGCTGGATCTTCACGGTCTGGCGGACAGTTCCTCCGGCCGCGGCTTCGATGGTCTGATAATCGAGAGCCTTTAACGAAATACCGCGTTTCAGGAGCTTGCTCTGCAGGATGTCGTTCATGTTGCGAAGTTTCGTCTCGTCCTCGGCCGACATTAGAAGGTCTTTTTCCTGAAGCTCGAC
>JBBQTV010000099.1:0-12914 GCA_038212935.1 Pyrinomonadales bacterium
TACTTCTACTTGAGGCGTCGGCGGTGGAACGTGCGGCTAATATTCTTAGCAGGGCGGCGGCCGAAGCTGCGGTCGATCTAATTGCAAATTGTAAGACCAAGGTGATCGTTCTTGGTGTCGGAAAATCGGGTGTGATCGCGCAGAAGATCGCTCAGACGATGACCTCGACGGGTACGGTGGCTATTTTTCTTCATCCGTCCGACGCTATGCACGGCAGCCTCGGCGTTGTTGCGTCTAACGACGTTGTGATCGCGCTCAGTAACTCGGGCGAGACCGAGGAGATCCTCGCGATATTGCCGACGCTGAAGATGCGGGAAACCTCGATAATTGCGATCGTAGGGAATGTCGAATCGACGCTCGCCAGAGGTTCGGACGTCGTTCTCGATGCATCGGTCGATAAAGAGGCGTGTCCGCTGAACCTGGCACCGACGACATCTACGACCGTCGCCCTTTCAATAGGTGATGCGCTTGCGATGACCGTGATGGAGGCAAAAGGATTGACCGCTGAGGATTTTGCCGCAAACCATCCGGCGGGCCGACTGGGTAAGCGGTTGACGGTCCGTGTTGCTGATCTCATGCACGCTAGCCCGAGCGTGACGCCCGAAACGAGCTGGTTGGCCGTTATCAAGTCGATATCCGACGCTTCGCTAGGAGCGGTGAATGTCGTCGATGGATCAGGCGATCTCGTAGGAATTGTTACAGACGGCGATCTGCGACGCACTATCGAACGGACCGCTCCCGAAAGTCTATCCTCACTGGTGGCAGGCGAGATGATGACCGCCGGCCCGACGGTTTGTCGACCTTACTCCCTTGCTTACGAGGCATTGCGGTTGATGGAAGACCGTCCATCTCAGATATCCGTTCTACCTGTGGTGGATGATGGCGGCACTTGCGTTGGCCTACTGCGCATTCACGACATCATCAAGGCCGGCCTCTAGCGCCGCGATAAACAAACAACACACTGCGTTCGAAACGCATCAAATGGGCTCGGTCAATTCGTGTCAAGAGGTCTCGAATCTATGTTAAATCGGAGTGTATTTCTTCTAATTGCCGTTATCATTTTCGCCGTTAATGCGAACGCCCAGCGGACCGAAATTACGATCTCGTTCAGCGAACAATTCTTCGAGACGGTCGTTGACGCAATGTTTCAGCACGGTGGCCCGCCGGAGTTCTCGATCGGTTCGAAAAGGCCGCCAAGCTTGAACGCACCTGTACCAGACCGGGAACGAACCACACTTGCGGTCTCGTATCCTTACTCTTTTATCCCAGAGTCGAAGTGGGGTGCATACACTCCACGGGCGAAATGTAAAGAGTCCATCCAACTGCTGCGGGAGATCAGCGGAGTTCGGACGACGGTTCGCTTTCGGGACGGTAAGATCTTTGCACCGCTCGCATTCTCCGGTAACTATAATCCGCCCCTGGTTGGGTGCGTTCCTTTCGCCGGCTGGGCGGAATCAAATCTCGACCTGGAATTTGACGAGGCCGGACAACGCCTGATCGCACGTGCCAAGGTGTTGAATGTCTCACTCGCCGGAACCGGCGGTGTTGGCGGAAACGTCATTGCTCGGCTTGTTCAGAGCTCGATCGACCGGCGGATAAATCCAATCGAGATCTTTAGACTCGATAAGGTCTCGTTCATGCTTCCCATTCAGAATTCTGGTCGGATATCGATGAAAGCTGTAGGCGTTCGGCATACCGTCGAAAATGGCGTACTACAGGTTCATATCGCTTATGACCTAATCAAGGGCTAAGTTATGCAGGTTTACCGCCCCATTTCGTGCTGAACGCATACGATGCCGTTTGTTACAGATGCCCGAGGAAACTCCTAAGTCACGTCTCCGCATCGAATTACGGTTTCGGAACGCTTCTTGCTTCTTATTATAGGCAAGGGGGGACGACTCCCTTGATGGTTAGACAAAGGGGGAGTAAATGAACTTACAAAAATTTAGAAATTTAGCGATCGGAGCCGCATTTGCAGGCGTTCTGTTTGCCGTTTCGCCCGTTGAGGCAGATGGTCAACGGAATGCGGGACGAAATCGAGCGACTCAGGAAAAAAAGGAAAGCCCGCAAGCCGATCAGAAACGTGACGAACAGCAGCGTCAAGCTCAGCAGCGTCAGCAGCAGCAAAGAGAATCGCAGCAACGTGCGGCCCAACAACGAGCCGCTCAGCAAAAGCAACGCGAATCGCAGCAGCAGGCGGCCCGCCAGCAGGCTCAACAACGCGCCGCCCAACAGCAAGGTGTTCGGCAGCAAGCTCAACAACGTGCGGCCCAGCAGCAAACTCAACAGCGTGCCGCTCGTCAGCAGGCTCAGCAGCAGGCAGAACGCCAGCGTTTAGCTCAGCAACAGGAGCAGCAGCGTGCGGCACAGCAACGACAAGCTCAGCAGGATCGGATCCAGACGCAGAATCAGCGTGCACGCGACCAGCAGCGTATCGGAACGACGCAGCGTCAGCCGGTGACACCACGTCAGCCAGTTCAACGGAATGGACGTGGATATCAGCAGTATGATCGGGCGCAGCAAGAACGGCTTCGTCAGCAAAGACTGCAGCAGTACAATCAGCGGATGGCCAATCGCGAAGCAATGCAGCGACAGCGTGAGCGTCAGCTCCAGCAGCAGCGTCGTCAGGCGTATATTCGCTATCAACAGCGATACTACGAACAGCTTCGACGTGACCAGCTTCGGCTTCAGCAGGCTCGTTACTACGATAATCTGACCTACGATTATCGCTACAATCGCGGCGGCAACTACTACACCACGAGTCAATATGGTGCACAGATGCTTCAGCAGGCGATCGAACGCGGCTATGAAGAAGGCTTCTACGCCGGACAGGCTGACCGCCAGGACGGCTGGGGCTTTGACTATAGCAATTCGTACGGATATCAGGACGCATCATTTGGATACGACGGATATTATGTGGGAATGGAAGACTATAGCCACTACTTCCGTGAAGGGTTTAGGCGTGGGTATGAGGATGGCTACTACGGCCGCAATCAGTATGGTTCATACGATGACGGAAGGCAGAGCATCCTTGGCGCCATAATCGGCACTATACTTCAGATCGTTCGGTTCTAATCGAAACAAAGCTAACCTAGATGCCTCGGACTCTCTATGGTGTCCGAGGCATTTTTTTCTATTTGCTGCCAATAAATTCTACGGTCTGTGAACCCAACGATCCCTTCGTTATTTGCTTGACGATGCCTATGTCTTTGGCAAACCAGTTGGTTGCATTGACCTTCGCACTGTTCATACGCTGTCCCTTCATCGAAATATCGATCTCGATCGTCGTCTCGATCTTGGCGGCCGTGTAATCTTTGCCATCAATCGTTACCACGTCGTCGACGGCTTCAAGCTTATTCGTTAACAATACCTTTCCCTCCGCACTTGCATTGACCGGCCCGGCGGCGATCTTCGCGACGATGTCATATTCCGTCTTCCATTCGCTGCCAACCGACCACTCTTTGGGGATCGTGACGCCGGAACTCTTTAGCGTTTCCATTTCGAACTGAGCGTCTTTCATCGTCATCGCATTCGTGTATTCAGCGTTTCGTAGACCGTCTTCGGTGCAGATCCAATTATTACGAACGGTCAATCCGTTACCGAAGCTTCGGACCTCGACAAAGCCTTCTGGCGTCGCATTTTCCTGCGTCAATGTGTAAGCCGCGGGAGCCGTACCAGTTATCCGATAGTTGCGGGCGAGTGATGTATTTATCGGGTAGAAATCGTTCGCACACAAATCGTCATCGGTACGTCCGCTCGACGTTGTATCAGGATCGATCGCGGACGGCACACTGGCATTTTCCGTTCGATCGGTATTGGTTGCTGAGGGCTCTTCGGGTGTCGACCCGCATGCAAGAGTTATGATCAAGGTTCCAAACAGTACGGCGGACAATAACATTCGAACCGAGCGGTTAGGCGCGCGTAACTTCCTTGTCAAAAGATTCATTCAGGGCTCCTTTACTGTGTTTTAGATGGTTGATAATTGTTACAATGTCGTTTGCTTTCCGGTCGCTGATCGCCGTGCTTCGTCCATTATCCTCCGTTGCATTCTGGATGTTTGGAAGGAAAACAAGCACGTGGCGAAGGCTTAGGGACTGTCAATAGGTTAGTGTTAATTAAATGAATAATCCACTGGTCGCCATCATTGGCCGCCCAAATGTAGGGAAATCAACTCTTTTTAATCGCCTGACGGGCTCGCGCAAATCGATCGTTGGCGACGAGCCGGGTATTACGCGCGACCGCATTTATGCTGATGTGGAATGGCGTTCGAGGGTATTCGAGTTAGTCGATACGGGCGGCATCGTTCCAGACGATGAGGCGATAATTCCGGCGAACATATTCAAACAGGCCGGTTTCGCGATCGAAAAAGCTCAAGCGATAATCTGGGTCGTAGATGCCCGAGCAGGCGTGACACCGCTCGACGAGGAGATCTCGGTATTCCTGCGGAATATTGGCAAACCGGTTTTCATTGCGGCAAATAAAGCTGAAACTCGGAAAGTAGAAGAGGAAGCGGCTGAATTTTATAAATTTGGCTTCGAACTCACACCGCTTTCCGCTGAGCACGGCACGTCCGTAGGCGACCTGCTCGATAATGTATTTGACTCGCTTACCTTTGACGAAGAGGAAGAAGAGGTCAAAGCGGATGTCATCAAGCTTGCTATTATTGGCAGGCCAAATGTGGGCAAATCTTCGCTGCTGAATCAACTATTAGGAGAAGAACGGGTCATTGTCTCACCGATCGCCGGCACGACCCGCGATGCGATCGACACCGAACTTACCGTTGACGGGCAGAAATTCGTGCTGATCGACACGGCCGGTATTCGCCGCAAAGGCAAGACCACCGAGATGGCGGAGAAAATGTCCGTGGTGATGGCCCGCAAGGCGCTCGAACGCGCTGATGTCGCATTACTCATCATCGACGCCGTCGAAGGCGTTACGAATCTGGACGCGAATATCGGTGGTTACGCTGTAGATTCGGGTTGCTCGATCATAATTTGCGTCAACAAATGGGACGCGCTCGAAGACAAAGAGACCAACACGATCTATGAATTCGAGCGTGAGCTCAGACGCCACATGAAATTTCTCGATTGGGCGCCGATGGTCGCCATCTCGGCTCTGACCGGTCAGCGCGTGCCGAAGATATTGTCGCTGGTAGTTCAGGCAAACGAAGGCCGCAATTTCCGTGTGCCGACCTCTCAGTTGAACCAGTTCATGGAAACGAATATCGTACAGCCGCGCGGAGGCGGAGCACCTGCACCGGTCAAAGGCGGCGTATCGCGATTGAAGGTGCAGTACATTACGCAAGGAGGCCTGCGGCCGCCGCTGTTCGTGTTGTTCACTTCGGGCGGAAACAAGGCGGGTCTGCATTTCTCGTATCTGCGTTACATCGAAAACCGTCTTCGCGATGAGTTCGGCTTTTTTGCAACGCCAATTAGGCTGAAAGAGAAACACAAGACGAAAAAGAAATAATGGAAATCGTACTTCTACTAGTCCGAATGGCTTTGTTCGGCGTTTTCTTTCTTGCCGGTGCAGGTAAATTGATGGACCTCGCGGGATCAGAGAAAGCGGTCAAGGACTTCGGCATTCCGGAGCCGTTGGTCAAGCCGATCTCGTTAGGGCTTCCGATCTTTGAATTGCTGATCGCGTACCTTTTGCTTTTCACGTCAGTTTCATGGTTCGGTGCCGTCGGCGCGTTTTTGATCCTGCTCGCCTTCATCGTTGGGATGATCTACCAGATGTCGAAAGGCAATGCGCCTGATTGTCATTGCTTTGGGCAGATGCATAGCGAACCGGTCGGTATCTCCAGCCTCGTCAGAAATATCGTACTCGCCTTGCTTGCCGGTGTTCTGGTGATCGGCCGGCCCGCGTTTCAGGGAGCAGAACTCGGCTTAACCGACGGCGAGTTGGTCCAGTCTGTAGCACTGCTTACCACGTTGATGCTCGCATTCATTGCCGTGATCCATGTCCGCAAGATCATCGACAACCAGGGCAATATCATTCGCCGGTTGGATGTGATGGAGATGGTTGCGGGCGACGGCGAACCGCTCGAACGAAAGAACGCCGGTGACCCGACGGATGGATTGCCGATCGGCGCACCGTTTCCGGATTTCGCACTAGCGGACCTTTCCGGCAAAGTGACGACGTTCGAACATATCTTCAGCCGTGGTAAGCCGATGTTGTTTTTTTTCATCGGACCTGCGTGCGGTCCATGTAAGGCCCTCTACCCCGAGATCGAGGCTTGGAAAGAAGAATTTGGTGAAAAGATCTCATTCGTCCTCGTCAGCACGGGGCCGGCCGAGATCAATCGCGATCGTTACGCAGGCAAACTTGAATCATCGATACTGCTTCAGAAAGACCGTGAACTTGCCAAGATCGTTTACGCAAAATGGACGCCGACGGCAATCTTCGTCGATGTGAATGGTAACGTCGCGAGCCATCCGGCCGCCGGCGACACGGCCGTCCGGGATCTGATAGAAAAGATCCGAAAGGACGACCCAACCCGTGAGAACGTTTTTTTTCGAATAGGTGCAAGCCGCATCCGCGAACCGAAGATAGGCACGGCCATACCGCCTTTTGAACTCGATGGCATCGGTGGTGAAAAATTGACTGAGGCGGCATTTCAGGGCAGCAAAACGCTTACCGTGTTTCTCAGTCTTACGTGTCCGCATTGTCAGGACATGGTTGAAGAGATCAAGGCTTGGGAGCCTCAACGATCGAACGGCGATCCGAAGGTTGTCGTCTTCTCTGATGGTGATCTGGCGGCACATCGCGAATGGGGACTTTCGTCGCCGGTCATCATCGATCCGAAATACGGAACCGCTGTAAAGCTCGGAATGCAGGGAACACCGTCCGGCGTTCTGGTCAACGAAGAAGGCGTTATCGTTACCGAAACCGCGATCGGCGCGCCGAACATCTGGGCGCTGATAGGACGCCGACGTGATCAATAAATGAGATCCATCGACTGGCAAGTGACCGCAACCGACGGCGAGGCGCGCACAGGGACCATAACGACACGCCGTTCCGTAATAGAAACGCCGGTTTTTATGCCGGTTGGCACGCAGGGAACCGTAAAAGGCGTGCGGTTTGAATTCCTGGAGGACGAGCTTGACGCGCGGATCATTCTTGGAAATACATACCACCTTTTTCTCCGACCGGGAACGGAAGTCATCAGAACGCTTGGCGGGCTTCACAAATTTTCGACATGGAACCGTTCGTATCTGACCGACTCCGGCGGCTTTCAAGTATTTTCGTTGACCGATCTTCGAAAGCTAAATGAAGACGGCGTCGAATTCCGGTCGCATCTCGATGGAAGCAAAAAGTTTATCTCACCCGAAGTTTCGATGGAGATCCAGGCGGCGCTTGGGTCCGAGATCGTGATGGTGTTCGATGAATGCCCGCCCGGCGACGCGGGCCACGAAGCCACGCGAAAAAGTCTCGAACTAACAGCAAGGTGGGCGGCGCGTTCGAAAACGCGATTCGACGAACTGCAGATTGACGGGAGCGACACAGGTTCGATGGGTTCGTCAGATGTCAACCTGTCCGGTAAACAGGCGCTTTTCGGCATCGTTCAGGGAGCCGGGCATCTTGATCTCCGTCGCGAAAGCCTGGAGCGAACGGTCGAGATCGGGTTTGACGGTTACGCGATCGGCGGCCTCAGTGTCGGGGAAGAAAAGAGCATTATGTACGGTGTGCTCGAGGCGACCGCTCCGGAAATGCCGGCCGATGCTCCGCGATATTTGATGGGAGTCGGCACGCCCGAGGATCTGCTCGAGGCCGTTTCGCACGGCGTGGATATGTTCGACTGCGTAATGCCGACGCGCAACGGGCGCACTGGCGGTGTGTTCACATCCCGCGGAAAACTCAACATTCGGAATGCGAAATTCGCCGCCGACGATGCTCCGCTTGACCCTGAATGCCAATGTTCCGTCTGCCTTCGCTATTCCCGCGGCTATTTGCGTCACCTCTATCAGGCGAATGAAATGATGGCGCCGATGCTGATCTCGCATCACAATCTCGCATTTTACCTTGACACTATGCGGAGCGTTCGGCAATCTATCAAATCCGGCCGATTCGCGGAGTTCAAACGGGAATTTCTTTTCAAGTTATGCGAAGGCGACCCGTTGGGCGTTTGATTAAGCTTGTCCGACGATATAATATCAATGTTTTATTTTCCGGCGTAAATTACGATGAATATTTTACTGTTGTTTTTCCAGGACGGTGGCGGAAGCTTGCTGTGGACGCTGCTCCCATTCGTTTTCATTTTTGGTATCTTTTACTTCCTGGTCATCCTGCCGCAAAAGAAGCAGCGGCAACAGCTTCAGGAACTGATATCGAATCTCAAGATGAATGACGAGGTTGTCACGGGCGGCGGCCTGATCGGAAAGATAAAAGAGATCCGCGACAACAGCTTCGTCCTTCTGAGCGCCGAGAAATCCCTTGTCGAGGTCGGCAAGAGTGCGGTCGTCGGCATCAAAGACGATAAGAAAGTTTAGTTAAGCGGTCGTTTACACATTGATCCAACGATTTTCGGTAAGTGTGTGGACAACCACAGTTAAGTAACCCCTCTCTATGAAGAACACGAGTTTGAAGATCAGGACAGCAATTATCCTGGCGATAACCCTGGTGGGCATCTATTTGGTTTTCGGGCCGCGGCGGGTGCCGAACGCCCAGGATTTTACCTGGACAGGCATCAAGACCAACCTTGAGCAGAACCTTAACCTCGGCCTTGACCTTAAGGGCGGCTCACATTTGGTCATGCGCGTCTTGACAGACGAGTATCTTAAGACGCTGACCGAAAATAATGCCCAGGCTGCCTTGATGGCCGCTACGGACGCGAAGCTGCCAGTCACCGGTAATCAAATCGTTGCAGAAGACGGGACCTACTCCGTAACGCTGCAGCTTTCTGATGAAGCACAGGCTGCCGCGGTCGCAGAGGAAGTCAAAAAGAAAGTTGATTTTTTCAATTGGAATGAGTCGATCGAGGGAAATTCGATAACCTGGAGTTTGCCGTCGACAATTCAGACGGTGCTCAAAAATCAGTCTGTAGAGCAGGCAATGCGGATCGTCGAAAGCCGCATCAACGCTTTTGGTGTAAAGGAACCAACGCTGCAACGCCATGGCTCTGAAGCATCGGCACAGATCCTGTTGCAGATGCCCGGTGTTGATGACCCCGAGCGAATCAAGGAGCTGATCGGTGCCGATTCAAATCTGATGCTGATGAAGCTGGTTGGCCCGCCCAGCCCGTCGCCGGTTCAGACGTATCCGACCGAAGAGGCTGCCCGAGCATCGCTTGGTGGTACTGTTCCGCCGAATCGCAGGATCTATCCATATTCCGAACGCCCGGATGGCACTACTCCGCCCGCGGATCCGAACGCACCGCCGACCCAATTCGTTGTCGTCGAATATCCGCCGGTCGTGGACGGTAGTGAGCTTCGTGATGCGAACGCAGTCTCGCGAACAGGAAACGAGGGTGATTACCAGATCTCATTTGCATTCAAGCCTGCAGGCGCGCAGAAATTCGGTGAATGGACCGGCCGCAATATCAATAATTACATGGCCGTCGTTCTGAACGATGAGGTCAAATCTGCGGCTTACATTCGCTCGCAGATCTTTGACCAAGGCGAGATCTCAGGCCGCTTTACGAAGGCCACCGCTGATGACCTTGCATTGACCTTGCGTTCAGGTGCTCTTCCCGCAAAGATCCAGTACCTAGAGGAAAGGACCGTCGGCCCGAGTCTTGGTGCTGATTCTATTCGTGCCGGGGTAACTGCGTCCGTCGCGGGTCTGATATTTATCGTTGTCTTCATGCTCATCTACTACCGGGGTTCCGGTATCAATGCAGTTGTGGCGCTTTTGATGAACATGTTGCTCACCGTAGCCGCACTGGTCTTGATGGGCTCGACGCTAACGCTGCCTGGAATCGCAGGTTTCATCCTCGGCATCGGCATGGCCGTTGACGCCAACGTGCTCATCTTTGAACGCATGCGCGAAGAATTGCGCGACGGCAGGTCGGTGGCTGCTGCTGTAGGTAATGGTTTCGACCGGGCTTTCATCACTATCGTTGATACGAACGTGACGACTATCATCTCGGCCCTTATTTTGTACCTATACGGCTCAGGTCCGATCCGAGGCTTTGCTGTTACGCTAACGCTTTCGCTCCTTATCAACCTATTTACGGCGGTGTTTGTTTCGCGAACGATCTATATGTGGCTTTTGGAACGCGATCCGGACATGAAGAAGCTCAGCATCTAGGAGCGTAAGAAAAAGTTTTTGCCGAAGCCGGAAGTTTCGGCGCGTGATATTTACTCAAATGTTTCAAATTTTTCCTAACATAAACGTCGACTGGATGGGCTGGCGCAGGCCGTTCGTCTTCATCTCGATCGCCATTCTGATCGCTGGTCTTGTTTCCGCTGGCGGCCGTCAGCTTACCGAAGGCGGAACTGACGCCTTCAACCTAGGCGTCGATTTCCAGGGCGGAACGGTGATCACAGCCAAGTTTCGCCAGATGCCATCAGATGGGGATATTCGGACGGCACTTCAGAACGCTGGTATCAATGAGGCGGTCATCCAGAATTCGACCGATAAAGCGGATGAGGTTTTGATCAAAGTGCCGATCCTCGGTTCGGTCACGGAAGGCCAGCCGGTCGCTGCCCTTCCTGCTAATGTCAACGCAGCTCCCGAGCAGGCCAACGCTAACGTCGCTACTCAAGCCACGCCGCAAACGCAAGGCGCGACTCAGGTAGATCAGGGCCGTGCGGTCGTAAAGCAAGCTCTGGACACCTTTGGCAGGGAGGCCGCTCCAACCGCGAGTTTAGAGCAGGACGCTGAAGCCGCTTATAAGATCGTAGGAACCGATTCGGTCGGCCCGATCGCCGGAGCGCAGCTTCGCGATGCGGCACTGATCGCGATGCTACTCGGCCTTATCGGTATGCTTCTCTTCATCGCGTATCGATATGACTGGACTTATGCGGCCGGTTCTGTGGTCGCCGTATTTCACGACGTTTTGGTCACACTGGCGTTTTTCTCGATCTTCCAGTGGGAAGTGAGCCTTACGGTCCTGGCCGCCTTGCTCACGCTAGTTGGATTCTCGATGAACGACACGATCGTTATCTTTGACCGTATCCGCGAAAACCTGACTCTCGACCGTAAGGGGTCGTTGTATGAGTTAACGAATAAGTCCATAAATCAAACGATGTCGCGGACGATCGTGACAAACGGGCTCACGTTTCTTTCGGTCCTTGCGCTCGTCCTGTTTGGCGGAGAGGTTCTTCGCGGATTCTCGCTGGCTTTGTTCGTCGGAATCATCGCAGGTACATATTCGACGATCGCTATCGCCAGCCCGATAGCCATCTGGTGGCAAAGCAAACTCGGACGTGCAGAGATGAAGGACGTCCAGGCCAAGCCAGAAGCCGGCGGCGGCAAACTTGCCACGGCTTCGCGGCGGTCTGTGACACGGCGTCCAGTGACGCGATAGATCTGTCCGAAACACTGCTTCTAGTGACAACTTGATAACAGTTAGTTTTGGAAACTAGAAAAAATATCAGAATTTGTTTAAAAGCAGGGCGATTATTCTTGACTTTCCTTCGTTGAGAATTTAGACTTCTCTACGTTGCTGGTCAATTAAATATCGAGTTTCTGCTTTACGCCGATTTTTTCTGAGAGGGAATCGGGCTCGTAGAACTATTGTTTGTATTGCCGGCAGAGTCCTTTTTGCCCCGCACTTAATGAACAAGAGTTCAATACGGAAACAAGATGCCGTAGTCTCGTCGTTTGGCGTTTTGCCTGTGCAAAACTGTTACAACGTCGGAACTATGTTCTGTCATCGTATATTTGACTGGGAAACTACCTCGATCCTTTAGTTTGGCACCGGATTTTTGGGAGGATATTAGAAATGTTAGATCAATTGGTCGAATCAAGAAGCAATGCTGGCGATAATGCGAAACGCAGCGGCTATCTGCTGACCACATTCGTGATAGTAAGCACGATACTCGTCAGTGCGTGGCTTTACAGCTTATTTGCCAAGGACTTCGCAATGGGCGGTGATGAACTTTCGCTACAAACCCTTGTAGCACCGCCGGTTATCGAGGAAGCTCCTGAACCCGAACCGGAACCAGAACCTGCAGATGCTCAGAAGAACCCAAACGTTGATATCCGTAAGGAGATCATCGCGACGATGACGGAGACGCCGCCTAAACCGCCTGATACGGTCAGTGTTCAAAAGAATACGGTTCCGCCCCGTGATCCGAATAAGTACACCGTCCTGGGTGATCGAAATGTTAGTGCGGCAAACGCTCCGCCGGCAACGTACACCGGCCCGGTCAACCGAGACGGTTCCGGCAGCGACAGTGGCCGAACAGGTGGAGACGGCGACTCAGAACGCGGCACCACCACGCCTCCGCCACCTCCGCCTCCATCGAAACCGCCGGTACCGAAGCAGATCTCCGGTGGCGTGCTCAACGGAAAGGCGACTAGCTTGCCCAAGCCTCCGTATCCGCCGGCAGCACGTGCTGTTCGAGCAAGTGGCCCGGTAACGGTGCAGGTGCTCATTAGTGAGTCAGGAAGCGTTATATCAGCTTCAGCAGTCAGCGGTCATCCGCTACTACGTGCGGCGGCAGCACAAGCCGCTCGCGGAGCAAGGTTTAGCCCGACGATGCTTTCCGGACAGCCGGTCAAGGTTTCAGGGGTCATCACCTATAACTTCGTGGCACCGTAAATCATAGAATTGGCTTGAGGCCCTCGAACGCTAGGCGGCCTCAAGCAAACGTTAAAGTTCAGCAATCTTAAAATTTTCGATTTCTTTGGAGGAAAAATCATGACTTTTATCGCAAGCTCGCTGGGTACCGAATTCCCGATCGCGTTGCTTATGTTCGCCGAAGGCGCAATCTCGTTTGGTATCTACGACATCGTTAAGAGTT
>JBBQTV010000100.1:0-12900 GCA_038212935.1 Pyrinomonadales bacterium
TTCACATCACCGGACATTCGACATGTCACCGAGTTGTGAATTTCGCCGGAACAAGTGATATGCTTGGAAGCATCGTCAACGTGAAGGTGAACGAGATCAAGACAAATTCATTGTTTGGAGAGGTGGTCCCTTAGTGCCTGAGGAAATAGAATTAGTCGAAATGCGTATTGGGGCCCTCATAATGGACCCGAATACGAATTCGCCGATCGTGGTACTTAAAGGTATCGATTCAGAGACGGTCTTGCCGATATGGGTCGGTGCTTTCGAGGCCAACGCGATCGCGCTTGAGATCGAAAAGATCGTCCCGCAACGCCCGATGACCCACGACCTCCTTCGAAACGTGATAATGGAATGCGGACTTTCTGCCTCACGCGTGATAGTAACGGAACTTCTTGAAAACACCTTCTACGCCTCGATCGAACTAACGAATTCTAACGGCAGCCTTGTGGTCATCGACGCCAGGCCATCCGACGCTATCGCACTGGCTTTACGACTGGATTGCCCCATTTTCGTGCGAAGGGAAGTGCTTGATCTATCGGCGAGATCTGCGAAAGACGACCAGACGGCAGAGCCTGATGACCTGGGCCCCGCTCCCGAAGATTGGCCGGAAGTGATCGGATAGCCGACCTAGCTTTAAATCAAATGATCATTACAATCGCTAATCAAAAAGGCGGGGTCGGAAAGACCACTACCGCGATCAATCTTGCGGCCGCATGTGCCTCGAAGAAGAAGCGCGTGCTATTGGTCGACCTTGATCCTCAGAGCAATACGACCTTATCTTTCATCGCTCCCGAGAGGGTTGCTGATGGGTCATTTGAACTCTTTACTGAATTAGATAAGCCGTTGTCTTCCCTAATTTACGAAACCTCACTTGAGAAGTTACATTTAA
Source organism: Pyrinomonadales bacterium (assembly GCA_038212935.1). GTDB lineage: Bacteria > Acidobacteriota > Blastocatellia > Pyrinomonadales > Pyrinomonadaceae > OLB17. Next base: position 890 of record JBBQTV010000100.1, read on the forward strand.
TCCCGGCAAGGATTAACCTTGCCAAGCTAGAGGCTAAGTTACTCGGCGATTTCGATGCAGCATTCCGGCTTCGTGACAGGCTTCAGTCGACTGTCGAAGATTATGACATCGTGATCATCGATACGCCGCCTACACTTGGAATGATCACCGTTAACGCCCTCGTCGCGGCCCAACATGTTCTCATTCCCATCCAAAGCTCGTATTTTGCATTAGAGGGAACTGACGACCTGCTGGAAACAATAGAAAAGGTGAGATCCCGGCCCAACCCGGAGCTGGAACTACTTGGCGTTCTGGTCACACTGGTTGACAAGCGGACGGCTCTTTCGAAAGATGTTGAAAGTCACATTCGAAAGGTGTTTGGAGACAAGACTTTCAAGACTATAATAACCCGCAGCGTTCGGCTAGAGGAATCGCCCGCCCACAAGCAGGCGATATTCGAGTATGCACCGCGTTCATCGGGTGCGGTCGAATACGAAAGTCTTGCAAAGGAGGTATTAAAACGTGTCGAAAAGAGGACTTCCGGTCGGCGTGCAAATGCGGCATGACGCCCATTACGTCGATACCATCGCATCACCAATAAGCACGATCGGCCGAAAGATCAAAATAGATCTCATCGAGCCAAATCCCGACCAACCTCGCCGCGAGATCGGCGACCTGTCAGAACTGTCGGCGTCGATCAAGGAAAAAGGAGTTCTCGAGCCGCTGCTTGTAAAACCGATTGCGGGAACAGGCAGATGGATGATCATTGCCGGTGAACGGCGCTGGCGATCAGCAACGTTGGCAGGACTGTCCGAGGTTCCTTGCATCGAGATGGATCTAGATGACGAGGGAGTTGCCGAGATCGCTCTGATCGAAAACCTTCAGCGAAAAGACCTGAACGTCTGGGAAGAAGCCGACGGACTGGCCGCATTGACCGAAAAATTCGGATATACGCAGGAGCAGATAGCCCAAAAGATAAGCAAAAGCCGATCGACCGTGACAGAGCTATTAACCATAGCCGGGCTACCTAAAGAGATCAGGGAAAAATGCCGGTCGGCGAAGCTTGCGACCAAATCATCGCTATTGGCCGTCGCCAGACAGTTTGACGAGCAGGCGATGCACGATTACATCGACGGCTTAGGCACGACCCGAAAAAAGCGAACCCAAAAGCAGGCTTCGACCCAACTGCTTCCGTCGACCGATGAGAATCTAGCTCCGTGGAAAAATGATTCCGCCTCGAGCTACAGATTTCAGTCAAAACGTTTTGAGCTGTCGATAGAGTTCAAGGACCCGAAAGACAACAATCGTGTAGAACTTTTGAAGGTGCTTAAGGCTGTATTTGACGATGTAAAAGCGTCATGAGCTCCCATTAAGCACTCTAACGAATCCGCAACCCCTTCTATTACATAATCTCTATTATCAGACGCAACGCATAAGTTCATCGCAGCTCTGGTAACCAAAGCGTCATCGTAAAATGTTCGGTCGATTTACTGTCCGAGCTCTGCCCCGCTAAAGCTTTGACACGCCTTCGGAAAAAAGCTAACATTATCGTTTTGTTAAGAGGTACGAGTTCCATTAATACTACGCAGATAGGAGTTGCAAATTGAGTAACGGAAATTTTCTTTTTACGTCCGAATCGGTCACCGAAGGCCACCCGGACAAAATTGCTGACCAAATATCAGATGCGGTGCTAGACGCGATCCTTTCACAGGACCCTACGGCACGTGTTGCATGTGAAACCCTTGTCACCACGGGTTTAGCGGTCATCGCTGGTGAGATCACGACGGACGCCCGCGTGAACTATAAACAGATCGTACGCGATACGATCCATGAGATCGGCTATAACGACGCAGCATTCGGATATGATTCGAATACGTGTTCGGTAGTCGATGCCGTTGGCACGCAGTCGCCGGACATCGCTCAGGGTGTTGATACGGGCGGTGCGGGCGATCAGGGGCTGATGTTCGGCTTTGCGTGTAATGAAACGCCGGAGCTGATGCCGCTGCCGATCAAGCTCGCTCACGATCTGACGATGAAGCTTTCGGAGGTTCGCCGCAGTGAGGAGCTTCCCTATTTGCGGCCTGACGGCAAATCGCAGGTAACCGTCGAATATAAGGATGGCAAACCGTTGCGTGTCGACGCAGTCGTTATCTCATCGCAGCATTCGGACGATGTCACGACCGAATTGCTCCGCGAAGATATCCTGAACCGTGTCATAAAGACCACGATCCCGGCTGAACTTCTTGACGAGAACACCAAATTTCACATCAATCCGACCGGACGTTTCGTGATCGGCGGCCCGATGGGCGACGCCGGCGTTACCGGCCGCAAGATCATAGTCGACACCTATGGTGGCTATGCTCCGCACGGCGGCGGTGCTTTTTCGGGCAAAGATCCGACAAAGGTTGACCGTTCCGCCGCTTACGTAGCCCGTCATATCGCGAAAAATATCGTCGCCGCTGGCCTGGCTGACAAATGTACGGTCCAGCTGGCCTACGCGATCGGCGTTGCCGAACCTGTTTCGGTCTATATCGATACGCACGGCACGGGCCAGGTTGACGAAGTTAAACTTGCCGAAGCGGTTCGCAAGGTCTTCTCGCTGACGCCCAAAGGCATTATCGAAGCTCTCGACCTTCGCAAACCCATCTTCAAGGAAACTGCACGTTTTGGCCACTTCGGCCGTGATGGTTTCTCGTGGGAAAAGACCGACAAGGTCGAGGCCCTGCGAAGCGCACTCAGCGAAGCGGCGACAGTTTAAGCAGAACGATTCAATGGCCGGGCAATATTTGTCCGGCCATTTCAATATTTTACGGCCTCGATTCCCTCTTCTGGCCGTTCGTTAGATCATAAGATCATTACAGACAACAATTATCAGGACAAATATATGGCAAAAGAAGGAATGTCGATGGATTACGATATAAAAGATATTAATCTCGCCCCCGAGGGCAAACAGCGAATTGAATGGGCCGACCGCGAAATGCCGGTGCTTCGCCTAATTCGGGAGCGTTTTGAAAAAGAAAAGCCGCTTACGGGCGTCCGCTTGGTCGCGTGTGCACACATCACGACCGAAACGGCCAACCTAGCCCGTACGCTGCAGGCCGGCGGAGCCGAATCGCTGCTTATCGCATCGAACCCGCTTTCGACCCAGGATGACGTTGCGGCATCGCTTGTTGCCGATTGGGGAATCCCGGTCATGGCCATAAAGGGTGAATCGACAGAGACTTACGTCCGCCACGTTCATGCAGCACTTGATACAAATCCGAACCTCATCATCGATGATGGATCGGACGTCGTAGCGACGATGCTCAAGGAAAAGAAGGAGCTGATCGACAACCTCATCGGCACTACCGAAGAGACGACGACCGGCATCGTTCGCCTGAAATCGATGTTGAAAGCCGGCGTGCTCACCTTCCCTTCTATCGCTGTAAACGACGCCCAGACCAAACATTTCTTCGATAACCGTTACGGTACCGGCCAATCCACGCTCGACGGCGTTATCCGTGCGACCAACATCCTGCTCGCCGGTAAAACGATCGTCGTCGTCGGCTACGGTTGGTGCGGCAAGGGCGTTGCGATGCGTGCCCGCGGTATGGGCGGCAACGTGGTCGTCTGCGAGATCGATCCGATCAAGGCGATCGAGGCAGTTATGGACGGGATGCGTGTTCTGCCGATGTCGGAAGCTGCCAAGATCGGCGACTTCTTCATCACCGTCACCGGCAACCGCCACGTAATCGACAAGGATCACTTCGCGGCAATGAAAGATGGTGCGATCGTCTGCAACAGCGGCCATTTTGACCTCGAGCTTAACCTCGATGCACTTCGCGAAATGTCGGAGCCGGCTGTCAAACGTCGTCCCTTTGTCGAAGAGTACATCGGCCGCGACGGCGGTAAGAGCGTTATCGTCCTCGGCGAAGGCCGCCTTATCAACCTCGCCGCTGCCGAAGGCCATCCGGCTTCGGTCATGGACATGTCGTTCGCTAACCAGGCACTTTCGGCTGAATATCTGGTCAAAGAAAAAGGCAAACTCGGCCCGGGCGTTCACGTCCTGCCGGTCGAGGTCGACCAGGAGATCGCCAGCCTCAAGCTCCGCGCGATGGGCATCAACATCGACGAGCTGACCCCCGAAATGATCGAATACATGGGCAGCTGGGAAACCGGAACCTAAACAATTGATAATTGAGAAAAGAAAAAGGCTCGGCATTTGCCGGGCCTTTTTCATTTATCCTGAACTGCTGGGCATTCCCTACGGAAGCAGGATCCAGTAGGTTTCCATTCCGCGTGACTTGAGAATCAAATAAATAAAAAAGGCAGCGATCGAGGCGTGGATGCCGATGATCCACCAGCCGGCACGGTCAAATCGTTTGGTTTCCACCCATCCGTCCTGGGCGCTCTGCAAGTAGACGGAGAGGAACATCCCGACGTACGGCACGAACCGCAGAAACATCAGCCACTGGCTGGCCCCGATATTCCGCAGCCGCATGACGTCCAACACGACTCCGGCAACCGTTAGAATCAGCGCAAGGTAACGAACGATGGTGCTTTCGGGCCCAAAATACATCACCGCGAAAACTGCCGTCAGCATCATCATTACCCGCAAAGCAAAGTAACTCAGCCGGTCCACGCCCGGATATCTGTTTTCAAGATCCTCTCCCGTCATAGCCAGAAATTCTATCACAAACCCAAAAACGACGAAATACTTTCTCCGCCGAGTCGTTCGATTGAGAATCCGCAACAAGGCTATCTGGTTATCATTTTGTCGCTCGTTTTTGACGCCAGCGACGCAGTTTTCGGCTCCAGTTTCGCGTTTTTGACCCCCAGCGACGCGTTTTTTGCACCCAGATAACATCCAGCCCCGCGCCCAGCCCTTCGATCCAAGCCTTCGTCGGAATTTTTCAGACCTCCCGACCCGACACAATCTCGGACGCCATGCCGATTCATCTCTGATGGAAGACCTTGTATGAGCCGCAAAAACTCAAGTTCGAAACGCGCCTTCCCTGGCCCACACGGTTGAACGAACGGATTTTCGGAATGCAATTCTCAACCCGAGGAGAAAGTCATAGTTATCCCGCGCGAGAAGTTTCTTGATTGCCCAGACTAATAAACTTCTGATGAACGTTACCTTGTCAAGACGCGTTCGGATAGAGAATTTAACGGCATGACGATCCATCAACAGATACTGAGCGTCGACTTCATCCTCAGGTAAAGCGATGTATGCATAAACTGTTGTGTTATGAATAGCGAAGGCGTGCATGTCTAAGCCGAGGTTACGACGCTTTCCAAATTCGAATACTGCTTTCGCGATCTCACGAGCCTTTCGGGGATCTGTTTTTCGGATCACGAGACCGCGGGATGTAGATAGTAGATCTTCGCCGAATACCCATACCAACTCTTTCGGCAGTCCCCACTTTCCTAACAATTCTTGAAAATACGATTCAGCTTCTTTGAAAGTAGCCTCAGGTAGAGCCGCAAGTTTTTTCAGGGGGCCGTTCGAGAAGGTCATAACAAGCTTCCTTTATAAAAGTTATTATTTCATCCGTCGGACGGTAGAAGTATCCTTTTTCGCCCGTCTTCTTTTCGTAGTCCTGCGAGAAAATCATTTCATCGATGTCAAACCACGCATGCAGAAGCGGATCGTGGTCCGTTTCATAGAGTATCCGGTGCAAGTCTTTCGATCCGGATATTGCATCGATACGATCCGCTAAAATTCCACGAGCAACAAATTTAGCATACTCGATAAGATATTCATCCGAACGTATCTCGGCCCAACCTAATTCGTTTACTGATCGTCGATATAGGTCATCAATAACGGACGAGGGTTCGCTCGCCAATGTCGCCGCGAGCATTCTTAGGCTTTTTGAGTCATAACTTAGCTCCAACGCCCTGACCGCAAGATCAGGCATCGATAGTTTGCCAAGATGCCGCTCAGCCATTAGGATCGAAAGATTTTGATCGGGAATACGGCTCATCAACGATACCAATTCGTTACAGAGGAATTCTTTTCCCACCGATTTTGTCAGTCGGCCGCCGTTGGCCAACTTGGTTAAGGCATTTGCCTTTGTAGCAAGGGAGCGTAAGTTCGAATTGCACCCGGCGAACCACTTTGTATCTCGGGTCTAACTGTTTAGCCGCTTCCCCAATACGACAAGGATAATTGCGCCGGCAACACCTCCCGCCGCAATGCCAACTATCGATCCGGTGGAAAGGCCGCCGCTTTTGTTCACCTTATCGACTTTGCTGTACTGGTAAGTTACCTCATTGCCGTTCTGATCTCTGATAGCAAACTCATCTGCCTCTACGCGGATAATTTGTCCTCGTGCCTTGTCGCCCCAATTCGTGATCACCACGACTTTTTTCTTCGAGGCGAAATATTTCTCCACCTTTACTCGGATCGTTTCAACTGTCGACGTGCTTGAAGTTTGGCCGATGCCGCTGGACGCAAAGACAAGAATCAGACAGGAAATAAATAGACACGATTTCTTCATAGGACTCCTCCAGCAGTTCATTCTGACAAGCTCACCTAGTTTCAATCACTTGGCAGGCCCATGACTCGGAAGGGAAAGTATTCCCTATCCTAGATCGGAAATCAACGACAGTTGGCAGCGGAACCGTATCGCGTGGACCTTGCAACGGCGTTGCAGCCATGATATGTTTGTTGCATGGATGAGAACGGGCGTTTTGTTAATGTGCAGTGGGTGGTTTTGCCGCGGGGTGATGTGGCGGCGCATTGGTCGGGGCTTTATGTGACGATGAACAGGGCGGGGTCGATAATGATGAGCCGCGTGACGCACGAGCGGATCGGGTCGCCGGAGGCTGTCGTGATTATGTTTGACGCGGTCAATGGCCGGCTGGCGCTCAAGCCCGCGAAGGCAGGCGAAGCAAATGCGTATCCGATGAGGAAATACGGGCGACGCGGCGGACGGATCGTCCGGGCATACCGTCTGCTGACTGAGTTCGGCATCAAACCGGCGGACACGATCGAGTTTGCAGAACCGAAGATCGATGACGAAGGCCGCCTGATACTCAATCTAAAGACAAGCCGGATCTCGCAGAAGGCGCATTCGCGATGCCGCAAGCCTAAGGATCTATCAGGTGCGGACGCGTGAGAGGAGGAAAAGGCCGGCGGCGGTGAAGATGAGCATTGGCGCCCAGACCGCGATCCAGGGAGCGATCGCCCCGTTTATGCCGAATTGCTCAAAGGCCGCCGTGACGCCCATGAATACGAGCCATAATCCGACAGCGTAGCCTACCGATGCCACCTTCCCTTTTCGTCCCAGCGAGATAGCGAACGGAGCCGTGAAGAGCGCAACGACGAACGGAAGGATCAGCGTCACATACTTTTTCTCCAGCGAAACGGCGAACATCCGGCGTTCGACTTCGGACGAGGTATTCTGCACACGCTCGCGGGTTTCGACGATGGTGAGTTGGTTCGGCTTTTTGCGTTCGCGGATGAAGAGATCCGGGCTTTCGATGGCCTCGCCTGCCGGAAGTTCTTTCATCGCGACGTTGTTTTCGGTGATCTGAAAGACCTGGCCGGCTGCCGCCGCGGTCAGCTTGCCGTCATTCCAATATGCCGCCGGAATGCGGTACAGGGTTTGCAGACCCTGTCTTTCCTTATCGAATTCATAAATGGAGACGTTGCGGAGTTGGCAAGCGGGGTCGCATCGAATGTCCTCAGCCTTTTCGTTATCAGACGCAGAGATTATTCTTTCAAAGCTTATCAGCCGATCTCGGGTAGCGACCCAGTTGACGCCGCTTTGCGTTCGAGCGGAGCCGGTATTTCGCAGATCCGAGCGGACCGTCTCCTGGACAATGTTTGCTCCGGCGGCGACACGCTCCTCAATCTGCCAATTCAATAACCCAAGGCAGAACATTAAGATAAATGCCGGAACTAATAGACGATAAACGCTTTGTCCGGCCGCCGTCCAAGTCACTATCTCATTTTGGCGCGACTTGATCGTGTAGGTCACAAGTAGAGCGATCATCGCCGCCGACGGAGCAAGTTGAAGGTAGATGAATGGCAAAAGATACAGTAAATACAGGCCGAGCATGCCTATGCCGCCTTCCCTGCTGCCGGCGAACCGCCAGAGCTCGAACGCAGTAAATATCAAAAAGATCGAGGCGAGGAATATCACGGTCCCGACGAAATGCTTGGCCAGATTGATCGCCAGATCAAAATCCCGAAGGCCGGTGGTCAGGTCCATCAAATAGTTTCGCCGATCGACCTTTTCGGCTTTGTGGCCAAAGGAAGGTATTCGATCCGCCAGGCGTTCAAAAATGCCGCCAAATCGGAAATACCGGCTTCCCCAATTGAACCAGATAATGACCGCGATGCTCGCCCCGAGCGGGACCGCCGCCGAAACGAGCACCGAGAGTCGGCCCGTACGCGCGAGCTGCTCGCCCAGAAATGCCAGCAAGTAGAAGCCGATGAGCGAGGCGACCGCCAAAAACGCACCGAATCCCCTGCCCCCACGGTTGAATCGCAAGACCAGCGATGCGCCGAGAACGCAGAAGATCAGGGGTGTAACGGATAAGACGATTCGCCGTTGAAAAAGAATCTCGGCTTCGGTCTTTTCTTTGCCCGTTTGCCCCGAGGCATAACGAGCAAGTTCACCGAGGCCGAGTTCCTCAGGTGTAACCTCGGTGACGCTGAGGCGCTCTATCAATTCGCCGCGGCGGGTCTGTATCGCGAACCGGATCTCTCCGATCCTTTCGGATACGATCGGGCCGGTTCCCGGCTCATCGCGAAGTTGAATCGAACGCGCATTTGCAAGAACAAGTTCAGAAACCTCGTCATTGGAATCTATCCGGCCGTTGCTACTCGTTATCAGACGCACGGAATTGTCGGATGCGTCTTTCGAGTGGATAAATATATTCTGCCATTCGCCGGTCTCGAGATCGCCCTTGTTAACGTAGATCGTCAGGCCCGCGACCTCCGTATTAAATAGTCCGGGCTCGATCGGTGATTCGAGCTTGTAGATCGCGGCTCGGATCGCAACCGCTCGGACCACCGAGGCAGCGGCGGGCACGCCGAAGATGTTTACTAAGAACGCAAATGCCGAGAGAGCGAGGCCTAACACGACCACCGGCAACATGATGCTAGGGCTGCCGACGCCGGCGGCTCGTATCGCGATCAGCTCATTATCGCCCTGCATTTTCGAAAGGCCGATGATCACGCCGACCAGCACAGCCATCGGGCATGTGAACGCGATGACGTTCGGAATGAGGGCCGCGGCGAGCTGCCAGACGAGGCTCGGAGGAATATTGATGCCGAAAAAGATGTCAGAAAAGCGGCTGGCCTGCTGAACGAAGAGAATTACGCTGAGCAAAAGCCACGAGAATATGAAGTACGGCACGACCGCACCGGCAATATATCGTGTGATTATCCAGCTAATTCGCATCTATTTTCCGGTAAATCCCGTCTGCAGCGAGCGGTTGATCGCGGCTCCGCTTTCGAGCGAGCGAGCGATCAGGCGGCCGAGCATGGTCGAAAGGTCGCGAACCATTTCAGGATGAGTTTCGGCAAACGCCATATATTGAAGCGGCGGCAATTTTTGTATCTGAACATAATGTCCGCGCATCGCTGCCGAGACCGCGCGATCGCCGCCGCGTTTAGAACAGTTTAAGCAAAGCAGGCCGAAATCCGAATCAAGCGACGCGGTTTCGGTGTCAGTCAATTCCCTTTTGCAGCTGACGCAGCGGCCCCATTCCGGAAGATAGCCACCGAGCCGCAGAATCCAAAGTTCGAAATAGAGTCGTACAGATGGCATTTCTTCCGGCCGTTCTGTGGCCGCGTCGATGCAAGCCCGAAACATTCGATAGATCGTTTCGTTCGGATCTTGGGGTGGAACGAATGAAGTGAGCAGGTCGACTAGATACGAGAATACGCGAAGGAACTCCGGGTCGCTGGCCGCGGCGAATGAGGAACGTCGTAGTTCGACGGTCTGAAGCGTGACAAGTTCGCGGTCGTCGCGTTGGAAATACTCGAGATTGACTTCGGAAAACGGCTCGAGCGAACTGCCGAACTTGCTCTTTAGCCGCTTGACGCCCTTTGCTACACCGCGGATGAGGCCGTGGTCGCGGGTTAGGATGACGATGATCCGATCGGCTTCGGAGAGATTGTAGCTCTTAAGGACGAGGCCTTCAGTTTCGATGATCGGCATTAGCGATTCCTTTCCGGCCCGGACAGGTTTTCAGGAATTCGGCCTACCACGGGATGAAATAGAGGATCCAGGCAAGGACGAGGCTGATGCCGACAAACTGGATGAAGGTCTTGATCCCGTATTTGACTCGTTCTGCCACTGTTCCGTCGATGAAGACGCTAAACACAACGGAAATAAACAAGGCGAAAGCGACGAGATATAGAAAATGAATCATTTCTTCCTCCCGTAGTGGATGTCCATCGCGTCTATTATGGCGAGGTAGTTCAACAAACCGGCGGTTTCGAGCAATTTCCCGCCGTATTCAAATGTAGCGAGGGCTGCAATGTTCGGCTGCGGTTCGACCGAGAGCAGGAAGCTGGACGCGGCACCTAGGCCGTTACCCATCCGAGCAAAAGCGTTGAGTAAATACAATAGCTGCCCCTCGTCAAAACTGAAGCCTGGATAGTAAGCCCCGCCGCTAACGATGGCAACAATGAACATTATCCAAATCGATACGGATAAGATCACGCCGCGACGGATGCGTCCCTGCATAAGATGCCCGGCTCCCGGGAAGAACCATGCGGCCAGGCCGATCAAAAACGGATTATTCATCAAATTTCTACCTCGAAGCCACTTTAAGTGTCGGTTACTGACGTCTAGAAATCAGTTTAAGTTCCCTCGCAACACTCTGATAACAATACGCTTAACAGACTCCTTATGTTCTGCGTTAAGTTATTCCCCGCTAGACGCCGATATGAAGTGCTCAAAAAGACTTCGCGAAAACGAATCGGTCTGCCAGGAAAGCTCAGGGTGCCACTGGACTCCCACGATCCATCGATCCGGCCGCGAATCCTCAACAGCCTCGACCACTCCGTCGTTCGCCCATGCAACCGCCGTCAGGTTGCTGCCGAGACGGCCGATCGACTGATGATGATGGGAGTTCACCCGCAGATCTTTAACCTCTCCGATGGCTCCACCGATTAAGCCGCTTCCCTCGATCTTTATTGCATGCGACGCCCGCTCCAGCGGCATTCCCTGATCGTGCTTTATCGCCGACTCTACCTGGGACCCGATGTCCTGGATCAAACTGCCGCCGCGTGAAACATTCAATATTTGAAGCCCAAAGCAAATACCAAACACCGGCAAATTTTGCATTTCTGCTTCGGCTAAAACGAGAAGGTCGGTCCGATCCTTTTCGGGCACGACCCGCTTCAGCTTAGGGTGCGGATCTTCGCCGTAGTATTCGGGGTCAGGGTCCGTGTCACTTCCCGGAAGCAGGATTCCGTCCAGGCCTGCGACAAGACTCGCTATGTAATCGGCTTCGTCGATCAGCGGAATCATGACAGGCACGCCGCCGAGCCCGAAGATCGCCTCAGAATAATCGCGGCCAAGATAAAAACGTCGCGTTTCGAGTTCCGATCTCGTTGTGATCCCGATCAGCGGTCGTTTCTTCATAAACTATTCAATGTTCAAACAATTTCGGAACGCTGTCAATTTGAGCATTTGAAATTAAAAACATATTATTTTCTTTTATGCGTACAAGTGAGTTGAATCCCATTATTCGGTCAACGACCGTTTTATTGGTGCAAAGGAACGGCAAAACCGCGATGGCGGGCGACGGGCAGGTCACGCTGGGCGACACTGTCATCAAAGGAAGCGCTCGTAAGGTGCGCCGGCTAGCTAATGGCGACATCCTGGCCGGATTTGCCGGAGCGACCGCAGACGCGTTCTCTCTTCTAAGCCGTTTTGAGACAAAGCTTGGCGAATTTCAAGGGCAGCTTGAGCGAGCCGCTATCGAGCTAAGCAAAGACTGGCGTACCGATAAATACTGACGGCATCTGGAGGCATTGCTCATTGTCGCAGACAAAAAGGATGCCTTCCTGATCTCGGGTA
>JBBQTV010000101.1:0-12879 GCA_038212935.1 Pyrinomonadales bacterium
ATTGTCCTCTGTTCCAAAACCTTTCACGGGAACCGGGTCGAGAAAGATAGACCCGCGGTAAATATAGGTTACTTTAATCTTTGAAGAAGACAGGAGAATCAGTTACATGAAGAAAATTATTGCTCTATCATCCCTTTTGGCATTAGGCGCGCTCGGAATGGCTTGCGGCGATTCGACCGCAAACAACACTGCGGTCAACATCAATGCGACGACTGCTAACGCAATGAATGCTGCTGCGAACGCTATGAATCGGGCGGCTAACCAGGCTCAAACTGCTGCTAACCAGGCTGCAAACGCCGTCAATGGTGCAACCAATAGCATGTCGAACAACATGAATTCAAATATGAATTCGAATGTACGTTCTAATGCCAACATGAACGCGAATTCGAACTAAAATTCGATTCATAACACAATAGAATAGGCGGTCCTTTCAGGGACCGCTTTTTTTTCTCTGTGCTTTCCAACTTGGTTATCCGATCAGATCATTAAGCCCGGCCGCGTCGGTGACCGGCCTTTTGCAAACAAAGTTTTCACAAACGTATGCCGTTGTTGCTCCGTCGATCGCCGTCCGTTCCTTGAGTAATGCGGGTTCGGCATCGCGTTCGTCACCCATCGCGATCAGCTTGAATGGACGGTATGTGGACCAGATGGCACGCTCTAACTCGCGCGACCGGGGCCCGACGAGGGCGATTTCCTTGACCGGAGCAAGGGAGAATTCCATCGTCGCCAGCATTCTGCCGAAACCCTGAGGATGGCGTTTGATCTGTGCCGCCGCCAGCCGCATGACGGTCGATGCAAAGCGTTCGTATCGCTCTTCGCCGGTGAGCTTGGCTAGCTTGATCAAGACGTCGGCCGCGACCGAGTTGCCGGACGGCGTTGCGTTGTCGAAAAAGTCTTTGCTTCGGACGATCAGTTTTTCGTGGTCGTTTGCGGTGAAGAAAAATCCGCCATTTTCCTCATCCCAAAACTCCGTGATCATCGCGTCGGCCAACCGGAGGGCCTCGTTGAAATACTTCAATTCGCCCGAGACCTGATAAAGCTCCAGCAGGCCGTCGGCGAAGTTTGCATAGTCTTCGATATAGCCGTTGAGTTTTGACCTGCCGTCCTTCCAGGTGCGTAGCAGGCGGCCGTCCACTTGCAGATTCTCTAACAGAAAATCGGCGTTCTTTTTCGCGACTTCCAGATAAACTTCGTTGTCCAGAACCGCGGAAGCATCCGCAAACGCGGCCAACATCAGACCATTCCACGCGGTCAGTACCTTTTCGTCGCGAAACGGCTTGATGCGCTTCTCGCGTTCGGCGAACAAGACTTCCCTTCCGCGTTCGAGAGCTTCGTCGAGCTGCTCATCTGTGATCTTAAGAGCCTTGCGGACGTCATCTTTTGAAATCTTTACGTTGAGGATGTTCTTTTCTTCAAAATTGCCGTCATCCGACACGTCATAATAGAAGTTGAAAATGCGTGCGTCGTCTTCGCCCAGCAGAGCTTCGATCTCACCCGGCGTCCAGACGAAAAACTTCCCTTCTACGCCTTCGCTATCGGCATCCTGCGTTGAGTAGAAGCCGCCTTCGGGACCGACCATTTCGCGGCGAATGTACTCCAACGTCTCGACCGCGGTTCGGCGAAACGATTCGTCGCCGGTGATCTGAAACAGGTGAAGGTAAATGCGAATGAGCTGAGCGTTGTCGTACAGCATCTTTTCGAAATGCGGCACGAGCCAAATAGCATCAACCGAATAACGGTGAAAGCCGCCGCCGAGTTGGTCGTAAATACCGCCGTTCGCCATTTTTTCGGTGGTCTCCTTCACCATCGTGAGGGCGTTTTCGTTTCCGGTCCGTTTCCAATATCGAAGCAGATATTCCATCGCCATCGCAGCCGGAAACTTTGGTGCTCCGCCAAAGCCGCCGTTCGTTGCGTCGAACGAGAGGACGAAACTCTGGAATGCGGAATCGGAAAGCTCGGGCGTTATGGCTGCGCCTAGCGTCGAGTTCGCGGTGGTTCGGCGAAGTTCGGCGAGTATCTCGTGCGCCGAGCCCATCAGCTCATCGCGCCGTTCAGTCCATGCATCCGCTATGCTCTGCAAGATCTGCCGCCACGAGGGCATTCCGTAACGCGGTCCCGGAGGAAAATAGGTGCCGCCAAAGAAAGGCAGCTTTTCTGGCGTGATGAATACGTTCATCGGCCACCCGCCGCGGCCGGTCGTTAGCTGGACGAACGTCATGTAGATCTGATCGACGTCGGGCCGCTCTTCCATATCGACCTTGATGTTGATGAAATGCTCGTTCTGGACCGCCGCAACGGCCGGGTCTTCGAACGACTCGTGCTCCATTACGTGACACCAGTGACACGCCGAATAGCCGATACTGACAAGCACAGGCTTGTCCTCCGCCTTTGCCCGCTCAAAGGCTTCGTCACCCCACGGGTACCAATCCACCGGATTGTGTGCATGTTGAAGGAGATAGGGACTGGTTTCGTTAATGAGTTTATTTGTGTATTTATGTTCGTTCGCCATAGCATTTCCGTCGGTCAGAGCCTTAGCGTATCACTGCGTCAGCCCGAATATGTTTGGTATAATACCTAAACACTCCGGAACCAAAGACAATGTCCGAGACCCTAACGCTTCTTCAACAGGATAGCCGTCCGTTGCACACGGGCACAAGAGAGACCGGTGCGAAAGGCGAAGCTTTGGCCGCGGAGTTCCTTTCGCTGCAAGGTTATCGGCTCGTAATGGCGAACTTTCGTGCGCCGATCGGGCGGAACAGCAAAGGCGTTCAGGTAACCGGCGAGATCGACCTGATCGCAATGGACGGCGACACGCTTTGCTTTGTCGAAGTAAAGACGCGGGCATCGATGGACTTTGGCGGGCCGCTGTCGGCGGTGGACAATCAAAAGCAGAGGCAGATCACCCGCACTGCGCTCGTTTATAAAAAGATATTCGGCATCTTTGAGATCAAGCAAAGGTTTGACGTCGTCTCGGTCGTGACCGCCGGCGACAAACCGCAGATCGAGTTATTCCGTGGATTCTGGAGCGAGAATAAGTTCAAGAAGAAGTCTTGGAACGATGACTTCAATTAGGCTATTATGTGCCGTCGAAACAGATATTTGGACCCGAGTACTAAAATCGGAACATAATCCCGTTGGTTGCCGTATCTTCGACATCAGGTGAACAATTTATGAAAACTCTACTCTTTGCTTTCGCTTTATTCGTTTTGCTCGGAGCGTCGGCGGTTAGGTCAAACGCTCAGTTGCCGCTGCTTATAGACCGAGAGGTCTTCTTTGATAATCCGGAATATGCCGGAGCTCAGATCTCGCCCGACGGCAAATATATTTCTTTCATTAGGCCCTTCGAAGGCACGATGAACGTTTGGGTCAAGGGCGTTGCCGAACCATTTGCCGCAGCTCGCCCGTTGACCAAAGATGCTCGGCCCGTTCGGTTGTATTTCTGGTCAAAGGACGGAAAGTATATTTTGTTCGTTCAGGACAAGGGTGGCGACGAAAATTTCAATGTATATGCCGTCGACCCCGCCGCGAAACCGGCACAAGGTTCGGCGGTTCCCGCGGCGCGCAATATTACGGACGCAAAAGGCATTCGTGCGATCTTCCAACACCTGCCAGATTCGGACCCGGATGTGATCTATGTTGGCATCAACGAGCGTGATAAAGCGTGGCACGACCTTTATAAGGTACGAATATCCACTGGCGAACGGACGCTGATAAGCGAAAACCGTGACCGTCTGCAGCAGATGATATTCGACAATGCTGATAATCTCCGACTAGCGGTTCGGTCCGCTCAGAGTGGCGATACCGAGATCCTTCGTATTGAGCCCGACGGAAAGACTACCAAGCTATATGACTGCAGCGCGTTTGAGACCTGCGGTCCCATCGTTTTTCACAAAGACAATAAACGCGTCTATATCCAAACGAATAAGGGCGATGACGTTGATCTGATCGGACTCGCGTTGATGGACGTTACGACCGGCAAGATCGAAAAGGTCGAGAGCGATCCGCTTGGAAAGGTCGACTTCAGCGGTATGGAATTCTCGGGCAAGTCGAAAGAGATCGTTGCTACTACATATTACGATGACCGCGCACGGATCTATTGGAAGGACAAAAAGTTTAAGAAGGACTACGACCTGATCAAGAAACGCCTCGGCGATCGAGAAATCAATTTTCAATCCGCAACGAAAGATGAGACGAAGTTCGTCGTCGTGACGTCAAGCGATGTCGATCCGGGAACCGTCTGGCTCTATGACCGCAAGGCCAAGGACCTTTCAACGCTCTATCAGGTGCGTGAGAAGGTCGACCGAAAGGCTCTTGCTCCGATGACCGTCGTCAGATACAAATCGTCTGACGGCATGGAGATCCCGGCATATTTGACTCTGCCAAAAGGCGTTCCTGCCAAGAACCTGCCGCTCGTCGTCAACCCGCACGGCGGACCATGGTCACGCGACGGCTGGGGCTACAATTCGTACGCACAGTTTCTGGCTAACCGGGGCTATGCGGTACTTCAGCCGAACTTTCGCGGTTCGACCGGATTCGGCAAGAAATTTCTGAATGCCGGAAATAATGAATGGGGCCAGAAGATGCAGGACGATATTACATGGGGCATCAAGCATCTGGTCGAACAAGGCATCGTTGATGCAAAACGCGTGGGCATCATGGGCGGAAGCTATGGCGGCTATGCGGCACTTGCCGGCGTGACCTTTACGCCTGATGTTTATGCGGCGTCGGTCGCGATCGTACCTCCATCGAATCTGCAGACCCTTCTTGATTCGATCCCGCCGTATTGGGAAGCGATCCGCGAGACGTTCTACAAACGTATGGGCGACCCGCGTACGCCTGAGGGCCTCGCCCAGATGAAGCGTCAATCCCCGCACGCTCATGCCGATAAGATCAAGACGCCGCTAATGGTCGTTCAGGGCGCGAACGATCCGCGTGTGAAGCAGCGTGAATCCGATCAGATAGTCGTCGCTCTTCGTGACCGAAACTATCCGGTCGAATATATTCTCGCTCCGGACGAAGGCCACGGCTTTGCCCGCCCGGTGAACAATATGGCAATGCTGGCTGCCTCCGAGAAATTCCTTGCAAAGCATCTTGGCGGACGGTATCAGGAAACCATGACGCCAGAGGTGGCGATACGATTGAAGGAAATAACTGTCGATCCGGCTACAGTCGCTATTCGGGACCCACAAGCAAACAGTGACGTGACGATTAACCGGCGACCGCTCGTAGATCCTGGGACTGACACCTCGGCAAATGTTAGCGGCAGTTGGACCTTCTCCGTTAATGCCGGCGGTCAGGTGATTGATTTGGCGGTGGAGCTAAAACAAAATGGCTCAACGTTCATCGGCACGATGGCATCTGAGGTCGGCAATGGAATGTTTGAAAAGGGATCGGTCGAGGGCTCCGCAGTGACGGCGACGCTCAACGCTGACGTTCAAGGAAGTCCTTCTACCATCGCCGTCGAAGGAAAGGTGGATGGCGATAAAATGTCCGGCACGATGAATGTTCCCGGCATCGGTGTTGTCAGTTTCTCCGCGGTACGTCGTCAATAGAGCCGCCCGGTTCCAATGAATAAAAAGGCTCGGTCCGCCTGGATCGGGCTTTTTTCAATGTATTGTGACTGTTTTGATTTCGGACATTTTCTTCCTCAGATCTGCTCTCCCATAGCACTAAGGCCCCTTATGTATGACGATTTCGCTACGGCACGCGTCTTGCAAATTGGTATTAGTGACTACTGAATTCTGAGTAGAAAAGGGAGATATATTATGAACAATCAAGCAAGTACACAGCGTCAAGAAAGTGGAGTAATGACCGGGCTTTTCCGTGATAGGGATAGTTCTGAAAAAGCATATAAATCGCTTCGCGAACGCGGCTACAGCGAAGACGAGATCAACGTGATGATGTCGGATAAGACCCGTGACACCTATTATGGTGAGGGTACGGCCGATTCCGAACTCGGCACCAAAGCACTCGAAGGAACCGGGGTAGGTGCTGCCGTGGGTGGAACCTTAGGGGCGGTCATTGGCGGCATCGCTGCTATTGGTACCAATCTAGTACTTCCGGGCCTCGGCCTGGTAGTTGCAGGACCATTGGCAGCGGCTCTTGCTGGCGCAGGCGCCGGAGGCGCACTTGGCAGCCTAAGCGGTGCTCTTATCGGATGGGGAATCCCAGAAGAACGAGCTAAGGAATATGAAACAGGTATTAAAGAAGGCGGAACCGTTATCGGCGTGACGCCCCGTTCGAAGGAAGATTCGGACCACTTCGATAAGGAATGGCGGTCGTATAACGGAGAGCATATCTACCGTTAATTGATTTGCAAAAGAACGTCAGCAACCGAGAGCCCCGCCATTCCCACGGCCGGGGCTCTTTACTTTTTATACATGGATTCAACGGAGCGCAGATCGATATCTAACGCTTGCTGCGGGGCTGGCTGGCGTCGGTCAGGACGACGAAGTCACCGATACCCGCATGTTTATCAGAGTCAAAATTCTTGTAATCGTCGACATACCGCATAGTGACCACGATCGATCTTGCTTTGGGACGGTATTTGGCGAGATGTTCGACGGTGCCAAGCCGATTTTCGGTATGGAAGCCGCCATTCAGGTGAACTACGAGCGAGCCTTTGTTCCGCTTGAGGCTGTCGGCGATCCAATGGGCCATCGTTGCATCCCAAAGCGACTGTGAACTGAGAATATTCTCAAGGCCCATCATCGCTTCCCCGCTTGATCCCATCAACGCCCGAAATTTATTGGCGTAGGCTTCTGAAGGCTCGGCGTACGGCAAGGGGGCCAGCCATCCTTTTGCTTCTTTCGAAAGCGATGCGAGCGAACCGCGGCCGCCGCGAGAGACCATATTCACATATCGCCGGGGTGCATTTGCGGCGACGACGTTTAGTTTCTTTTCCTTTGCGAGTTCGACCAACGGGCGATAGTCGGTCTTATAGTTCCCCCACGGCCGGGAGCTAAGCATGAAATGATTCTCGTTGATCTTGCCGGCGAGGTATTCGTCGAGAACGATCTGAACATCGCGTTCGAACATCTCCAGCGAGAGCGTTACGCGTCGTGACGGCCCAAATGTATTTACCGCCGCCTCAAAGAATTTCCTCTGAAAGGCATGGCCTACAGCGTCGTCGTGATATTCGCCGAGGAATACTACATCCGCCACGCCCGCGGCCTTCACGACCTGTTCGAATGTGGCCGGATTCCCTTTGCCGTCAAAGATCGTATAGTTTTCTTCCACAGTTTGCCCGAAGCCGAGGGTTGCCATGACGACTACCGTCATGGCCAAAAAGATTGTCGATCTCATACCCGTCAAGAATAGCAAATACCGTGGATAGGCGACAGTCCAGTCCGACTGCCAGAATGCCTAGGGCCGGCTTGTAAATTCGAGGTCAGAAATATTCTCCTTCGGCGTGATAGTGCGGACAGGTTCGGTAAACGTGTACCGCTTAGAGCCGACACTGATAATGTAGGTCATGCTCGGCGCGAGGCCTTCGAATCGGAAACGGCCGAACGGATTGGTCAGCGCCCATCGCGGTGATTTTAGGTTTCCGCCCTCAATGATTAAACGAGCTCCCGAAACCGCCCTTCCATCCGCTGTCATCACCCGCCCGCTGACCGAAACCGGCGCCGCCGAAGGTGCCACCGCTGTGACAGTCAGATTGTCGATCGAAAACTTAGGCCGCCCGCCAGCGTCACCTCCTGTGTCCGCATGTTGATAAAACCGCAGCCTTGCGGTCGACACGTTGTCGAAGTCATCTGGCAGCTCGACCTTCGTGACCGTCCCAGAATCGAGTCGGCTGAATTTGTTCAGAATCGCAGCTCCAGTAATCTCGGTAAAAGTGGTCCCGTTAACGCTCCAATAGACACGCAAACTTCCTGTTCGAGTTCGGTCCACTCCGCCAACAACCGTCTGCCAATCGAATGACAGGCTGCCGGCCTCTACCCCCGTAAAATCCATGTGAAAATCTATCGCGACCGCCGTGATCGTACTCGACGCGCTTCCAGCATAAAGAACGATCGTTCCGATCGGGTTGCCTGAAGAGCCCCCTTTTTGCACACCATTACTGGATAACGAGGTACACCCGAGTTAAAAAAATCCGTAGAGTGCGTGATAGTGCGGCCATTGGGAATCGCTCCGGCTGAAGTGACGAGAACCGAACTAAATCGATTCGCCCCAATACCAGAAGCGAAGTTGTTCTCCCAGAATTCGGTGAAGAAGAAATCCTCGGTATAGGTCAGGTCCGGCTGCGATGCCATTGGGACGGGGACCTGAGCTGCGATGGAATTTGGCAAGAAAACACACGCCAAGGTGAGGGCGAGTCGTGCTACAAACATTGATGATCAATGTCCTCCTGAAATTTCTTTTTTAGGTAAATCTTAGAACTCAGGCATTATAAAGTGATAATTGTCGACATTTCAAATCGTTGAAAGGTATTCGAGCTATGTTTAGTACTTTTTTATCGAACTGCCGGGAACGGATTTTAAGCAGGCAAACAGGTTAGCGGTAAGAGTTCTTTCCGGCGTTCTTTCATAGGAAAAAAGCGAAAAAAAGTGTTGACAATTTTCGCGATCTGGGCTATGTTTTTAGTTACTGAATGCGTTTAGTTTTTACCGGGAACAATCGGTTGTGTTCCCAGCTTATTGGTCGCCTTTTTGTAAAATCCGGCTCGGAAAGTAGCAATTAGGAACAACGATCGGTAAGAACACCTTTGAGAGTCATGTCGGCGCAATGCTCTTGACTTGAGATAGGGTAGACGAAAGTTAAAAGGCCCGCGTCTTATAGATGCGGGCTCTTTTATTTTTGCGTCTGAGCCTTGATTTAGCCTTTCGCTTTCTTGATCTCTTCGATCATTACAGGCACAGCCTCAAAAAGATCGCCAACGATCCCGTAATCGGCAATGTCAAAGATCGGAGCTTCGCTGTCCTTATTTATCGCGACGATCGTTCCAGCGTTTTTCATCCCGACTATGTGCTGAATGGCACCCGAGATGCCGAGAGCGATATAAAGCTTTGGTGCCACGGTTTGGCCACTCGAACCTATCTGGCGGTCGATGGGCAGCCATTCGCTGTCGCAGATTGGACGCGAAGCGGCGAGGTCGGCCCCCAAAGCATCTGCCAATTGCTGGGCAATGGCAATGTTCTCTTCCGATTTGATACCGCGGCCAATGGCAACGATGACTTCGCTTTTCGTGAGGTCAACTGACGCCTTTGCCTCCTGAAACGGCTCTTCGGCCGTCATGCGAATATCGCCGACCTCGACTTCCATCGTCTCGACAGTTGCACTTGCCTTTGCCGCGTTATCGCCGCGAAACGCCCCTGATTGAAACGTTACGAAGTAAGGCGCATCACCGCCGATCGTAACGTCAGCATCAAGCTTTCCGAGGAAAATTCGCCGCGTCAACCCCAGCTTGCCGCCGTCTGCCTTGTAGCGGATAACATCCCCGACCATTTCGCGACCGAACCGTGTGGCGACCTTCGGTGCGAAATCGCGGACCTGATAAGTGTGCGACATCACAATGTATTGCGGGTTTGTCGCTTTGATGACCTGTTCCCAGGCATCTGCGTACGCGTCGGGCGTATACGTCCCAAGTTTGTCGCTTTTGGCAACGATCACTTTTTCGAGGTCGTACTGGGCGATCTGCTGAGCAAGCTCGCAGTCTTTGTCGCACGGAATGACCGCTGAGGCTTTTATCCCCAGGTCAGCCCCGATCGCCTGTGCCGCCGCGATCGCCTCAAGCGAGGTCTTATTAAGGACGCAATTTTTGTGTTCTATGAAAACTAAGATCATATTACCCGCACCTCCGTTTTAAGCCTTTCGACGAGTTCGACTGCACCGGCTTTAGCGTCGCCATTGCCGAGCATTTGAGTCTGTTTCGTCTTGAGCGGCATGTAGACCTTGTCGATCCTCTGAGCCGGAGCGAAGTCTTCGATGTTTGGAGTTACTTCACGAACCTCTTTCTTCTTCGCCGCCATTATGCCTTTTAGCGAAGCGTAACGGATCTGTGAGATGCCGGATTGAATGGTCAGCAGTGCTGGAAGTTTATATGTAAACCACTGATACCATCCGCTTTCGAGCTCTCGTTTGAGCCGGAGGTCTGCCCCTAGGCTGCTGCGGTCGACCTCGATGACGAGCGTTGCATGCGGAATGCCGAGCATTTCGGCAAGCACCACGCCTGTTTGGCCATAGCTCGCATCGTCTGACTGCAGCCCCGAGAAAACAAGGTCTGCATTCTCGTCGCGAATGGCGTCGGCAATCGCCGTGGCGATCTGAAAAGGCGACAGGTCTTTTGAATTCTCGACGACGATGTGGATAGCTCGGTCGGCACCGCGGGCGAGTGCATCCTTGATCACGGTCTTGGCACTCTGCGGCCCGAGAGAACAAACGATGACCTCACCGTCGCCTTTGGCCTCTTTCATCCTGAGAGCCTCTTCGAGCGCGTAGCCATCCGATTCATTCGTTTGTTGAGCTATGTCGGTCTCATTTATCCACTTCTCGTCGCCGCTGATCCTGAGAACCGCGTCCTTGTTGGCGACCTGCTTCATTAAAACTATTATCTTCATGACATTTATCTCAAAGGTAAGTATCTGACCTGCCCGTTCCATTCGCCCGGCAGACTCAGACCCGCGATTAGAATGATATCCTCGATCACGGACGAGATGGGTAGCGATTTTGGTACTTCGAACACGCCGGGCATCGGAAGATCCGCTTTGATCCGCTCAAAAGCGAACACTGTGATCGTTCTGACGTCGTGAGTCAGCAAGATCCGGTCTTCATCAGCCGCCCAAGAAAGGACCTTGCGATCATCGGCTCCAATTAGGCCAATATCTTGGATCCTTACAATGTCGACGGACGGCTCGCGTCGGAGTATCCCGCGAATGATGTCGTTATCAAAATTTTCGTCTGCAAGAAATCGGATCACCTGTTATCTTCTCGCCTTGCAAGCAGACGATCCCGGATACCCTCGGGAGCAAACCGTGACTCATTTTCGCGCTTAACGGCGACAGATTCGGCTATGGATCGTTGCAGATATTCGTCGATCTCGCTGCGATTGTGAAGGTAATAGCCGATCGCCGAATAGACATCCGCAAGATCCAGCGACGGGTAGCGCTGAACTATCTCTTCTGCAGTTGCACCTTCAAGAAACGAATATATCAATGAGTCAAGTGTGACCCGCGTTCCCGAAATGAAAGCGACGCCATTCGCCTTTATTTCAAATGGTATCGTTGCGACCGCCATTGCTCATCTACTCCTGATAACGTTTAAAGATCAAACACGCGTTCGTGCCGCCGAAGCCGAAGCTGTTCGAGAGGGCGTATTCGACTTCCGCTTCGCGGGCCTCGTTCGGAATGTAATCGAGGTCGCAGTCCGGGTCGGGGAACTCGTAGTTGATCGTCGGCGGAAGTTTTTGTTCCTTCAACGCCAGTGCGGAGATCACTGCCTCGATACCGCCCGCAGCACCGAGAGCGTGGCCGGTCATCGATTTTGTCGAGCTGACAGCCAAGCCATTTTTCGCGTGGTCACCAAAGACCTTTTTGATCGCGAGTGTTTCAAACTTGTCGTTATATGGCGTCGATGTACCGTGAGCGTTAATGTAGCCTATCTGCTCGGGTTGAATGCCGGCATCTTTTATCGCCCGCTCCATCACGCGGATCGCACCGGAACCGCTTTCGTCGGGCATCGTCACATGAAATGCATCGCCGCTCATGCCGTAACCCACGATCTCGGCAACGATATTTGCTCCGCGTGCCTTTGCGAACTCGAGCTCTTCAAGGATCAGGATGCCAGCGCCTTCACCGATCACAAATCCGTCACGCTCAGCATCGAAGGGGCGCGAAGCTCGCTTCGGATCATCGTTTCGCGTTGAAAGTGCACGCATTGACGCGAAACCTGCAACGGACATTGGCGTTATCGCGCCTTCGGCACCGCCGCAGATCATCGCATCGGCATCGCCGCGTTCGATTATCCGAAAACTATCGCCTATGGCGTGGGCACCCGCTGAGCAGGCTGTCGCTGTTGCCGAATTCGGGCCCTTTGCACCGTGACGGATCGAAACGTTGCCGGCTGCTAGATTGACGATCGCCGAGACGATAAAGAACGGTGACACGCGGTCAGGCCCCGAATTGAGCAGCTTCTCGTGCTCGCGTTCAATAGCCCAGAAGTCGCCAATGCCGGAACTGATATAAGTCCCGATCATCTCCGCGTTCGATTCGTCTATTTTGAGACCGCTATGAGCCATCGCCTGGTCGGATGCGGCAAGCGCATAGTGCGTGAAGGCTCCCATTCGCCTCGCTTCCTTTTTGTCCAGAAAGCTGAGGGCGTCGAAATCCTTCACCTCGCAAGCGAATTTGACCGAATACTTCTCGGTATCGAAACGCTTTATATAGTCAGCACCATTCGCGCTGCTCATCAACGCGTCCCACGTGGTGGGAACATCGTTTCCGATCGCCGTGACCAAGCCGACACCTGTTACAACAACTCGTCTTTTCATAAGTTTAGAGTGCGGGCTTTAGCCCGTCGGACAACGCGGTAAACCGCGCACTCTGAACAGACTATTCTTTGTTCTGCTCGACGTAGGCATACGCATCCCGTACGCTCTGGATCTTCTCGGCGTCTTCATCCGGGATCTCGATGTCGAACTCTTCCTCGAACCGCATAACTAGTTCGACGAGGTCGAGCGAATCGGCACCGAGGTCTTCGATGAACCGTGCATTTTCCGTCACTTCTGCTTCGTCAACACCTAATTCGTCAACGATGATCTGTTTGATCTTATCCTGAACTTCTGACATATTTTCTCCTCGCTATCTATAAAGTTGCTTTCGCATTACTAAAACTTTCAACGTTATCGACATTCATTATACGAACTTCTCGGTCGATCTG
>JBBQTV010000102.1:0-12841 GCA_038212935.1 Pyrinomonadales bacterium
GAAAATAGCACGCTTCTGGAAACGCTCCCGAATTCACACGAATGGTCCCGATGGGCGGCCGATAGAAGTCGCCGCATGGGGATGGTCGGCCGACGATCCGGCGGAAGCTCAGCGGCAGGCTGAGGAACGTTCGCAGCGTTCGGCGAAACGCATCATCGCCGGTGAACCGTTCCCGAACACATATGACAGCTACGGCGATCGGCCTGCTCGCGAAGAGATAATCCGCGAGATAAAAAACGACGGCGGCGAAACGATTGCGATGATGACCCGCAACCGCTATGGTGCCGTCGTTCTGAACACTGCCGATCTGATGTTCATTGATATAGATGTGCCCGAGCCGAAACCTGCCGGCATACTTGCATCGCTAATATCTCTTTTCGGAAACAAGGCCGAAGACCCGTTCGTTGCAGAACACAAACGGATCGCTGCCATCGCGAGCGAACGTCCCGAATATACGATTCGTCTATACCGCACCTTTGCCGGATTTCGCTGCGCGGTCGTGAACAAGCGCATCAAGCCGGGCACGGTCGAAAGCGATGCATTGCTCTCCGCGTTCGGCTCCGACCCGTTATATGTAAGGCTTTGTAAAAATCAGGAAAGCTTTCGAGCAAGGCTGACGCCGAAATTCTGGCGGTGCGGATATGAGGCTCCTCGCGGCCGGTTTCCATTCAACAACGAAGCGGAAGAAAAGATGTACCGCAATTGGGAACGCGGCTACGAAAACGCCTCTAACGCTTACGCAACGTGCGCTTTCGTCGATCAGTTCGGCAACGACCGAACCGTCGCTGATTTCCGATCGCTGATCGAACTTCATGACAAAGAGACAAAGTGCGACCGCGGAATGCAGCTCGCTTGATTCCGCAAGCATTCTTTAATGAAGTAACATCCCACGGATCTTCGTTCTTAACTTGTCGTATTTCGCATCCAGCTGATCGCCGCGGGCCGCATAGATCGCGGCCAGCACGTCGTCGTCATTCGGCCGAAACGCACGCAGCATCACTTGCCGTGTTCTGATCACGCCCTTTGCATCGACGACGATGACGCCGCGTGTGAAATTAACAGGGTAAAGAGAGCGTTTAGCGTACTCGCGGGTTGCGGCTCGGCCCGGGTCGGCAAGCAATCGGATCGGCAGGCGATATTTCTGTGCAAACTCTTTGTGGGCGGTTGGGTCCGATGGCGAAATGCCGACGATCTCCGCCTTTGTATCGAGATAATCGTTCCAACGGTCGCGGAGTGAACAAAGCTGCTTGGTGCACATCAGCGTTTCGTTCTGTGGATAGAAAAGCAGTACGACAACTTTGCCTTGATGATCGGAAAGCTGCCATTCGTCGCCCGTCTCGTCGATCAAACTAAGGTCTGGCATCACAGAGCCCGCTCTGAGAACCTGAGCTTCGTTCGGGTTGAGGGATTGGGACATTGTTGGTTGTTTTCGCCGGTCATCGCATATCCGATTCAACTCGGTGGTGAAGAATGCGTCCGCTCGTTTCGATTAACTGTTATCAGCAGGCGTGCGCTTTACGTCTCGGCGATTTCATACTAAAGTTATCAAATCCTCTCCAACACGTCATTCGCTTATGCCATTTGCTACAACACTTTCCGACTCTACCTTTACGGGATTGCCGCTGGTTCATAAGGGGAAGGTCAGAGATGTTTACAGCGTGGGCGACGATCAGCTTTTGCTCGTGGCGACCGACCGGCTCTCGGCTTTTGACTGCATTCTTCCGACGCCGATCAAACACAAAGGAGCCGTCTTGACCGCGCTCTCTGCTTTCTGGTTTCGTCGTCTCGCGGGTATTGTCAAGAATCACATGATCACGACGGAGCTTGACGAGATGCCCGAGGCAGTTCGGCGACACGAGATACTTCGCGGGCGTTCGATGCTCGTAAAGCGGACCGAGGTCTTCCCGGTTGAATGCGTGGTCCGCGGTTATCTCGAAGGTTCGGGTTGGAAGGATTACAAAGCGACGGGCGAAGTGTGTGGGCGCAAGCTTCCGCCCGGACTTAAGCAATGCGATCAGCTTCATATGCCGATCTTTACTCCGGCGACCAAGGCAGCGACCGGCCACGACGAGAATATTCCGCAGCTTGAATTCGTTAAGATCGTCGGCCACGACACCGCCGCCGAGCTCAAACGAATCTCAAAAGAGATTTACACAACAGCGAGCGAATACGCGCTTCCGCGCGGCATCATCATCGCCGATACGAAATTCGAATTTGGCCTCGACAAGGACGGCAACATCCTTTTGATCGATGAGGTCCTAACGCCGGACTCGTCGCGTTTTTGGGACGCTGCGTTATATGAACCGGGGCACCCACAGGCGTCGTTCGACAAGCAGTTCGTCCGCGAATATCTTGAAACGCTTGATTGGGACAAGACGCCGCCCGCACCGCCGTTGACCGATGATGTCGCCGAGGCGACATCCGAGCGTTACCTGAAAGCGTACGAGTTGTTGACCGGTGAGGAATTGAACACCGATTAGGCGTTTCCACAATATCTAATTAAAGATGCGGACGAAGATGGAAAATCTGATCGAAGAGATGCTCGACGGGCGGATACTTCTAGGTGAAGCGATCGGTGAGTTCGAAAAGCTTTATATCCAAAAAGCCCTAGACCGCAATGACGAGCATCTGTCTAACACCGCCGAAACGCTCGGCATCCATCGCAACACGCTTTCGAAACGCGTCGCTGACTACAAGGCTGCCGGGAAGCGAAAACCCGCTCTTAAAAGGCCTCTGGCAAAAGCGAAACGGGCCGGAAACGGCCGGACACGTTAACGCCGCCTTTCGATAACCTCAAGACGATCACCAACATTGATCCGAACGCCCGGATTCTCAGGTATAAGATTTTCACCGACCAAAACAGCGTTGGGCGTGTGGCCGAAATCTTCGAATGTTTCGGGGAATGCCTGCTTTGCAAGCCGAAATGTAGCAAGCGTTTTCATCGGCTCTTTGCCGTCAAACTCGCCTTTTGCCTGATCGACCGTCGTCATCACGCATCGCGCGCACGGCTTGACGACGCGAAACATCGCTTCGCCGATCCTGATCGTCGCCCATTTATCTTCTTCGAAAGGCTCGCTTCCCTGCACGACCACGTTCGGCCGAAACCGGTTCATCGGCAGCGGTAATTTTTCACCGTATTCGTCGCCGTGATATCTATCGTGCAGCCGCTCGTTCAGCTCGGCAACCGACGCCTCGCCGAGCAGCAGCAGCGGGTAGCCGTCCGCAAAGCTGACGATATCATCGCCCGTGTCGAATTTACTGCTCACATGCCGCTCGGTCTTTTCAGGCATCAGAACCAGTTGGCATTTCCGGCCGAGCACCTCGCTGAACCATTCGTTCACGATTCCCGAATACACGATGCCGAGCGGCTCGCTCTGCCAGATCGTAACCGTTTGATATTCGCCGGTATCGGGCTCTGCAGGGATCCGCAGCGATTCGATGCCATCAGCCGAAACCGTCAGCCCGCTTTCATCTGCCGCGACCGAAACCACTGCCATCCGCGGAACTTCCCTCTGCGTAAAGAACATCCCGTCCTTATCCGTCAGCATCCATCGCCTATCGAAACGCAGACCGCGTTTTTCCACAGTCGAAAAATCAAGCGAAATGCCCTTGAGTGACTTGATGGGATAGATGTTGACACTGCTTATGTTCATGATGGGATGGCCCAGACTATTCGGCGATAAAAATGCGGTCGAGCGAAAGGCTCAACCGCACTTCAGAGCAACCTTGTCGTTGATGCTATTTTGCCAAAGCCTTCTCTAAAATTCTAGCAAGATCCTCGTCAAGCTCTTTCAGTTTCGGAAGATAAGCTCTTGCATTATCGAGTTCGCGTTTGCTGACGTAACTCATGGCGATCATCATTATAGCCTGGGCGGAGTCCGGTCTAACCTCCAACGCCTGTTTGGCAAAGTCGATTGCGACATCATGCCTGACCAACTGATTGTTCTGCAGGGCTATACCAAACAGAACGTCGTAATCTCTCGGTCTTTTAGAAAGTAGCTGCAAATAGGTTGCTATGGCATCTTCTCGCTTTCCGGCTCCTGATTGTGCAACAGCAAGATTCTTTAGGTGTTGTATTTCATCGGGCTGAAGTGAAATCGCATGCTGAAAGGCATCAATAGCTTTCAGATGTTTCCCGCTGTTGATGTAGGCTGCACCCAAACCGGAGTAGTGCGATGCCTCGTTTGGCTGAAGCCGTGTCAGGCTTTCGAGATGTGCGATCGCCTCTTTATATTTGGCCGAACGAAAATAAATCGAGACAAGGTTCTTATGAACGGCAAGATTGTTCGGGTCGATCGCCAGTCCGGCCTGTAACTGGACGACGGCTTCTTCATCGCGTCCGAGTTTCATCAAGCCCCAACCGAGATTGACCCGCGACTTTTCGTACGATCCATTGATCTCTACGGATCTTTGCAACGCATCGACCCCAGTTTCATTTTGTCCCACCATTAGAAGCGAAAAACCGAGGTTATTCTGCGCTATGTGGTCATCGGGTTCGAGCGCAATAGCTTGGCGAGCAGATGAAATAGCCGCTTCGTACTGTCTTAATTCGATCTGGCACCAAGATAGATTTGTAAATGACCGAGCATCATCAGGGTTGATCTTGACCGCTTCTTTGTACAGTTCTGCCGCTTGATCAAACTTTTTCTCTTGAGTAAGGGCATAGGCTCGTCCTGTCAAGTGCGTCGTCTGACCAATCGATGGAGAAGCGACAAGAAGGCTAAATAACACCGTTAAGACAAATCTAATCTTCATAGTTTTATGGGGTGCGTTTGAGACACAAAAAGGTTAACACATAATACTCTGGGTTAGCCATAAGAACTTCCGGAGAACTGGAATCCCGTAGCGAAATAAATATCTGACAGCAAGACACTCATATTTTCTAAATAATCAAAATACTCCTTGACAAGTTTAACCACGTTTAGTAATTTAGCACTCATGGAACTAGAGTGCTAAAGCGACGTTACCCGGCGCTCGGTCCGACAGTTATCTTAAACCGTTAATTCAATTTTCGAAAGGAGTACCAATACTATGGCTACAAACATCAAACCACTACACGACCGCGTGATCATTCGCCGGATCGAAGACAACGTCAACCAGACCGCAGGCGGGCTCTTCATCCCGGATTCAGCAAAAGAAAAGCCGCAAGAAGGCGAAGTGATCGCCGCCGGTGAAGGCAAATATAAAGAAGACGGCACCCGCCAGACGCTGGACGTCAAAGCCGGTGACCGCGTTCTTTTCGGCAAGTACAGCGGATCTGAGATCAAGCTCGATGGCGAAGAGTTCATCATCATGCGCGAAGACGAGATCCTCGGCATCATCAGCCGCGCAGGCGAAGCAGCAAAATAGTAAGCAGTCAGCCGACAGCAGTTTTGCTGCTCCCCGCTTACTGCTCACCGCTCACAAGATTTCGACGAAGGAGAAATTAAAATATTATGGCAAAACAAGTTATTCACGGAGAAGATTCACGTTCCGCTATCCTGCGCGGTGTAAACCAGCTTGCGGATGCGGTCAAAGTAACGCTCGGACCGAAAGGCCGCAACGTTGTTATCGACAAGAAGTTCGGTTCGCCGACCATCACGAAAGACGGTGTCACCGTTGCTAAAGAGATCGAATTGAAAGATTCGCTCGAAAACATGGGTGCACAGATGGTCCGCGAAGTTGCCAGCAAGACCTCAGACGTTGCCGGTGACGGAACAACGACGGCTACGGTCCTTGCTCAGGCTATATTTAAAGAAGGTGTTCGCACGGTTGCCGCTGGTGCAAATCCGATGGCGCTCAAGCGCGGCATCGAAAAGGCAGTTATCGAAGTAGTTGCAGAAGTCGGCCGCCTTTCGAAGCCGGTTTCGGGCGACATGATCGCACAGGTCGGCACGGTTTCGGCCAACGGCGACAAAACGATCGGCACGATCATCGCTGAAGCGATGGACAAGGTCGGCAAAGACGGCGTCATCACTGTCGAAGAATCGAAAACGATGGACACCAGCCTTGAGGTTGTCGAAGGTATGCAGTTCGACCGCGGCTATCTTTCGCCGTACTTCGTAACCGACGCTGACCGCATGGAAGCAGCTCTCGAAGAGCCGATGATCCTCATCAACGAGAAGAAGATCTCGAACATGCGCGACCTTCTGCCGATCCTCGAGCAGGTAGCAAAAATGGGCCGTCCGCTGCTCATCATTGCCGAAGACGTAGAAGGCGAAGCCCTTGCGACCTTGGTCGTGAACAAGCTCCGCGGCACGCTCAACGTTGCTGCCGTTAAGGCACCTGGCTTCGGCGACCGCCGCAAGGCAATGCTCGAAGACATCGCAACCCTGACGGGCGGCAAGGTCATCAGCGAAGACCTCGGCATCAAGCTCGAGTCGATCACCGTTGACGACCTCGGCAAAGCGAAAAAGGTCACCATCGACAAGGACAACACCACCATCGTCGAAGGCGGCGGTTCGGGCGAAGCCATTGACGGCCGCGTCAAGACCATCCGCAACCAGATCGAAGAGACCAGCAGCGACTACGACCGCGAAAAGCTCCAGGAGCGTCTTGCTAAATTGGTCGGCGGCGTTGCCGTGATCAAGGTCGGTGCGGCAACCGAGACCGAGATGAAAGAGAAGAAAGCTCGTGTCGAAGACGCTATGCACGCAACCCGTGCTGCTGTCGAAGAAGGCATCGTGGCCGGCGGCGGTGTGACGCTCGTCCGTGCTTCGAAGGTCCTCAACGACCTCAAGCTCGAAGATGCTGACGAACAGATCGGTGTCAACATCATCAAGCGTGCTGTCGAAGAACCGCTTCGCCAGATCGTTGGTAATGCAGGTAAAGAAGGTGCAGTCGTCGTCGAAAGGATCCGTACGGAAGACAGCGAAGCTTTTGGCTTCAATGCCGCAACGGAAGTTTACGAAGACCTCGTCGCAGCCGGCGTTATCGACCCCGCTAAGGTCACCCGCTACGCGCTGCAGAATGCAGCTTCGATCGCTGGATTGATGCTCACCACCGAAGCGATGATCGCAGACGCCCCTGACGAAAAGGGCGGCGGCGATTTCGGCGGCGGAATGCCCGGCGGCATGGGCGGCATGGGAATGGGAATGTAATTTCCTGAATTCTCGCAAACCTCTTTGCGGGAGTTGCAGCTTAGTCGATTAGGTATGAAAGGCTTCGTCTGGAAACAGGCGAGGCCTTTCATTTTGGACACCTATTAAAATGATCTGTATTTGCTCCGGTTCTCGGCACAATGCTTGCAGATATCCGCGTTTACTGGCGGGAACCTGCCTTTTTCCGCCGAAAGTTGGGAGTTTTGATACATAGTGAATTGCGGGTGTGGCATTTCTCCCCTGCGGTAATCCGCTCGAGTCTCTTGCCTGATCTTGACTAGATCCTATCCTGCCGTAAATTGAATGAAGAACCCATTTAAAGATCTAGCCATACCTGGCGTGTATGGTTTCGGCCGAGCGGCCTCGCTGATCGCAGTTTTCGTTGGTATTTCAGTACTCGTTGGTTGGGCACTGGACGTAGAGTTACTAAAGCGCATCGTCCCGACATTGGTCGCCATGAACCCCGTGACGGCGGTCGGCTTCATATTTCTGGGAGTTGCGGTTTGGACCTCACGCTATGACAATGCTTCGGCCGGTTCGGTAACCTGGGCTCGCTGGGCCGCGGGTATCGTACTCATTATCGGGACGTTGAAGTTTTGCGAAATTGTCTTCGGTTGGCAAAGTGGCATCGACCAGATTCTCTTCGAGGATAAAATGGCAATGGACCAGACAGGTGTGCCAAACCGTATGGCTCCTAATACGGCATTCAACTTTGTTCTGCTGAGCCTCGCCCTAATATTCCCTTGGAAAAGTAAGAAAGGCCATTTTGATCCTTCAACGGTCCTGATCACTGTTTCTATTTTCGGCTCGTTTCTGCCGGTTGTCGGGTATCTTTTCGGGACGAAGTCTTTTTATGGGATCGGCCAGTATATACCGATGGCCTTGCATACAGCCTTGACGTTCTTGATACTCGGCATCGGCCTGCTGTTGGCTCGGCCCGAACGCAGCGTCATCTCGACAGTATTTGATAAGGGCTTAAGCGGCGTTATGGTCAGGCGGCTTTTACCGGCGGTCATCGTAACACCGGTGGCGATCGGGTGGCTTCGACTAAAAGGCCAAAACCTCGGGCTCTACGATAACGAGCTCGGCGCCGCTCTGGTTGTTGTCACCCAGATCCTGCTGCTCACGGCAACGGTTTCGTGGCTCTCGTTTTTGCTCCTGCGTCTCGACAAACAGCGGCGAGAGGCCGAGGCCAAGCTGTCTGAACTTGTGCTTACCGACGATCTGACAGGCCTTCGCAATCGTCGCGGGTTTGCGTTTCTGGCCGAACAGGAATTAAAGCTGGCGAGAAACAAGCGAATGGGCATCGTCCTTTGGTGTGTGTACGCTGACCTTGACGGTTTGAAGACGATCAATGACACCCTGGGGCACGATGCGGGATCGGAGGCGATCAAACACGCGGCGGCGGTGCTAAGGTCGTCGTTCCGTGATTCAGACATAATCGCCCGAATGGGCGGTGACGAATTCGTCGTCCTGGCCGCAACAAACGCGCCGACCGACGGAGCTCAGTTGATCAAACGCGTTAAGGCTAACGTCGCCGCCCTCAACGAACGCGAGGATTTGCCGTACACTCTCGCGCTAAGCGTTGGCATCATCCCGGTCAACACAGACGATATGCAGACGGTTGACGAGATCGTGACCGAAGCGGACGCCGAAATGTATCTGGACAAAACTGCCCGCAAAAAAGCACTACCGCCCGACACCCTCGCCTCTCTCGCCCCTACGGTACTCCTGTACTAATACACCCCAACCCAAGATCGCACATCCAAAACCCAAACAAAGCCTCGGCAACCGCCGGGGCCTTTTTGTTTGACCTTTGCGTATTCTCTGACCACCAAGCGTCAGGAATTCCCACTTAATCTTCATTGCAACTCAGTACCGGATGCACGACTCCTATTAACATCCAATTGCTAACGAGGATAATTCTATGAAAACAAGACCGTCCAAAAGCCTGTTGCTGATTCTTCTGAGGGTGATCCCAAGCATTGTTGTGGTGTCCTTTCTTTGCCCTTTACATCTGATACAGGCTCAAACGGATTTCGGTGTTCCCGTGCAAGTAGAAGTTCCTGCGGCCCCGATCCCATTTAAAGCTAACGGCAAGTTCCATATCGTCTATGAAGTTCATATAACAAATTTCAGAGCACCTGATCTCAATCTACTGCGTGTTGATGTTTTAGGTGAAAAGGGCATGACGCCGCCAATCGGCAGCTATACCGATAAAGAACTTTCGGATCGCCTCGGTCGTCCGGGACTGGCCGCGGAAGTCCCTGATAAGCGTGTTATCGGAGGCGGCTTACGGGCAGTCGTATTTATCTGGCTGACATTAGACGATGCCGCTTCCATTCCAACATTGCTGCGTCATCGGCTCACGTTCAAAATGGATGGCGTCGAGAAAGAACGGATCTTGGAAGCAGGACAAGTAGCTGTTAGCAAACAAAGTCCGGTAGTGCTCGGACCGCCGCTCAAAGAAGGTATGTGGATCGCTGCCCGAGGGCCTTCGAATGTGTCCGGTCACCGCCGTGCTTTGATCCCGACCGAAGGCGGAGCCTACATTGCCCAGCGGTTTGCTATTGACCTGATGAAAGTCGGTATGGATAGACGAGTATCGCCCGAAGACCACCAATCAAAGAACGAGAGTTGGTACGGTTACGGTGCCGAAGTCATTGCTGTTGCCGATGGCACGGTTGTCGCCGTGAAGGACGGATTAGCGGACAACACTCCTCTCTCACCTGAACGAGCCGTGCCGATCACATCCGAAACTGTCGGCGGGAATTATGTCACGCTTAAATTAGCCGAAGGGTGGTACGCATTTTATGCACATTTGAAGCCGAACAGCATACGTGTAAAAGTCGGGGACAAAATTGCGAAGGGAAAATTGATCGGGCTGCTTGGCAACTCGGGAAACTCGGATGCGCCGCATCTGCATTTCCATATAGCGACTGGCCCATCAGCGCTTGGGGCAGAAGGTTTGCCTTTCCTATTTGAATCTTTTTCCGTATTAGGAATCGAGGCTTTTGATCCGCAAAAGAAGTCGGCAGGTGATAAGAGAGAGTTAGAGATGCCGCTAGAAAACGCATTGATACGCTTCCGATAAAGCGGCAGCCTAACAAATAGGAGATGCCGGGCCGAATTCCTTTCTCGGTATCCGCTAAAACTTAAAAGCAACACACCGCAATGTGATCCGGCAGAGAAAGCCTATCGAGCCGATCCGTCCCAGCACACGCCGGGGCCTTTTTGTTGCATCGCGAACGGCACTAATTCTATTGACTTCTATTCTGACCGGTGTTATCAATGATGCGTTCCGTTCCACATAGCATTAAACAGGCCCGGGGTGAAAAGATCGATAGTTCTTTTCGGTCTTTTGTCTTTTCTACTACCTTCTGGAGGAGATAAATCATGAACAGACTCAAATACCTGGCATTGGTGGCGATGGCCGCTTTTGCCTTTACCGGTTGCGAACCGGCATCCAACACCGTTGCCACCAACGCTTCGGCAAACACTTCGAATGCGAACGCCAATGCAAACGCAAACACTTCTTCCGCAGCGGCGCCCACCGCAGAAGCTCTGATGACGCTCGAACAAAACGCCTACGATGCATGGAAGAACAAAGATCTCAAATTCTGGGACGACTTCCTGGCATCAAACGTCGTCATGATGGACCCCACCGGCACAATGGATAAGGCGGCGATCATCAAACAATTTTCGAGCACGGCATGCGAAGTAAAAAGCCAATCGCTCAGTGAACCACAAATGAATCAACTCGGCCCGGATGCGGCGGTGATCACACACAAGATCACCCGCGATGCGACCTGCGGCGGCGAAAAACTGCCTGCCAGTGCATGGGTTGCCACCATGTACATTCGCGAAGGCGGCGAGTGGAAAGCCGCTTTTCATTCCGAGTATCCTATAGCCGATCCGAACGCGAAACCTCCAGCATCGGCAGCTAAGCCGGCAGCTACCTCCGACGCCGCTACGGCCGCACCGTCTGATGCGACAACCGAAGCGCTTCTTGCCCGCGAAAAGAAAGCCTGGGAAGCCTGGAGCGCGAAGGACAGGAAAGGATTGGAAGATTGGGTGGGCAAGACGATGGTTACTTTCACCGACAAGGGACGCGAGGACGGAGCCGGTGCGGTCAACACCTGGACGACAGACGATTGCAAGGTGAAATCGACAAGTTTCAGCAATGCGTCAAGCAAGTCCTACGGGCCGAACCTTTCGCTTCTGACCTTTAAGGCAACGCCTGACGGGACATGCGGAGGCTCCGCTTTGCCGCCGCTGAATGGCGCGACCATCTACACCAAGGAAGGCGAAACCTGGATCGCTGCCTTTACGGTCAACGTACCGGCACCATAGCACCGGCATCTTGTCAGAACCGCCATCTAAGCTGGTGGCATTCCGGCCTCGGCACACGCCGGGGCCTTTTTGGTTGAAATTTGCGATTTCTATGGTATCCTCACGCCTAGAAATTTATCAGGGCGTGCCCCACAGCTTGCTTCGAACTGCAGTATAGTTCGCCCGTAACCAAAAGGCTTCGTCTGCCTATCGGCTCCATCGCCATCACCACAATATGAAAGAAATAACGATGTCGATGTCGTTTGACGACGAGAAACCCGTGAGGATGGTGGCGAACTTCTCCGATGACGACCTCGCTCTTTTGAAGCAGTATTGCGAGCATGCGGCTCGACTACGAGAGACCCGGATTGTAAAGGAAGGCATTTCCTCAGTAATTTCGTTCGGTCAGGCATCAAAGCCTGAACCACCACTCGAAAATGCCGAAGATGAATGGCAATTTGAGTTGATCGGATCGTTCCTGCACCACCTTCGACCGCTTTTCCTTGAGGAAGAACCTGCCTCGTTTGTTAAGGTAGCTGGGTTAATTGGACGTAGGTTTTCCCACAGGGCAATGAAACGTCATCTGAAAGTAATTCGCGGGGTTCATGAGAGAAGTCCGTTTAGCGGTTTCGGACAGATCACTGTTGCTGACGTTCCCCTCTGGGACTACAAAACTTTGAAAAAGTGGCTTTATGCGTTCGAGTACCACCAGGATCCGGAGAAAAAGGAGTACCTAAGAGACATAGAAGAAAGTATCGGAAAGGATGGAACTCGTGCCATATTCGTGAAGCAATTGAGAGAACAAGCTCGTGCATACTTCTATCTGGAATCTCTCGCACGCTTCATTATTGACGCTTAGGGCAATGCATTCAAAATGACATTGCCGGTGGCGCCTTTCGGTTGAATTTGCGCTTTCTATGGTAGCCTCACGCGTAGATTTTACTGGGCGTGCCCCACACCTTGCTGCACTCAGGCCGCTTAACCCCGGCGACGCCGAACAAATACAGGTCCGCGTCCAGCTCCGCAAAAACAACGCCAACTACGGCCAGCTCAGCGATATCGTCTACATAGCCCTCAGTCCCTAATAGCCATCCGTCAATCGAGAACGATGAAGCCTGCCCACCGCGGGCTTTGTTGATGGTTTGGGAGGTTTTGGTGGTAGACTACCGAAGTCGAATCTCTTTAACTCTCTCAGGAAAAACAATGCTTTTGAAAAGAATTTTACCGGTAATCGCTTTGATCTTTGTTGCTTTTGTGGGTCGTGGTTTTGCCTGTTCTTGTATGATGAACGGGACGGTCGATGAAGAATTTGCGAGAACGCCGAACGTTGTGATCCTTAGGTTACAGTCGGTCCAGAAGGCGGGCGAGGGCGAAGAGACATTCGGGCGTGGCGGCATCAAGAGTGCGAGATTGGTAGTCGAGAAATCGTT
>JBBQTV010000103.1:0-12568 GCA_038212935.1 Pyrinomonadales bacterium
GGCTGGCATAAGGCCGAGGTGACGCTCGGCGGCGTATCGACTGCCGAACTCTCTTCGCAAACAATGGAAGCTAAGAAAGTGCCGGGACTTTATTTTATCGGTGAGGTCATCGACGTCACCGGCTGGCTCGGCGGGTACAATTTTCAGTGGGCGTGGTCTTCCGGTTTTGCGGCGGGCCAAGCCGTCTGACTACTCAAACATTTCATTGAAGGCTTGAAGCTGTTCGGCCGTCCCCAGCATGTCCAGCCGCGAGTGTTTCTGCAGAATTGCCCCCGGGAGCGGGTTGGCGATCATTTCGTCACCATGTTCTATCGCGAGGACGATCAATCCGGTATTCGCTCCTATGCCGCTTTCGAACAGAGTCTTACCTATAAGCTGTTTCGGCAGATCTACGGAAAAGAACTCCACGCCTTCGCCCATGATGATCGGATCCCGGCCCTGTAGGATGGACATGACAGACTCAGCGCCGAGCGGGACAAAACTTAGGACAAAATCGGCCCCGGCGCGATGCACCGCTTCCAGATTGCGGTCGTGGGTGATGCGGCTGATTATGCGGACGTCGGGATTCAACTTTCGACAATATATAGACAGATAGATATTCACGGCATCGTCGTTGGTCGTCAGCAGCACGAGCGATGATTCCATCAGGCCCCCGCGCATTAAGGTTTCGCGGTCCGCCGCGTCGCCGGTCGTCAGACGGTCGAGATAACTGCTGATCTCAGAACATCGGCCGGCTTCGCGTTCGACCATGAAAACGGTAAGGCCTTTCTTTTTTAGGGTGATAGCCGCCGCCCGGCCCACCTTTCCGCCGCCGAGGATCAGCACCGAACCGGAAAGCGGCTCGTCGCGGTCGAGCAGATTCTCAAGGTCAGCGATCTGCTCAGCCGTCCCGACCGCAAGCGGCACATCAAAATCGGCTAGGACATGATCAGGGTCGGCCTGTACCAACCGGCCGCGGCGCCATACGCCGATAATGTTTACGCCCGTTTCCTTTCTTATATCGGTTTCACGAATGCTTTTCCCCTCGAACGTGGTGTTATGAACCGTAAATTCGGCAACGACCCAAGTGCCGAATTTGCCAATGACGTGTGCCCGGTCGCCGCCTACGCTAATGCGGTTTGCCAGATATTCGCCCAGCTTCTGCTTGAGCGGAAGGACGTGGGTGGCTCCGCTGAGTTCGAGAATATCGATCGAATCCGGATCAGCGGCCGTCGCAGCGATCGGCACATTTGGTGCTGCCTCGCGGACCGTCAACGTAATGTTCGTGTTCGTAGTATCCTCGAGATTGGCGAAGACCAGACGGGCATAGCGAACGCGCATACGCTCATATGTCGAACGGCTGTCCACCATTCCCTGAATAACCGAGATGCCTTTCTGCTGCATTCGCGCACCTTCCGGAGCGTCTTGTTCGATAACGAAATAAGGAATGCCGCTTTGGTTCAGAC
Source organism: Pyrinomonadales bacterium (assembly GCA_038212935.1). GTDB lineage: Bacteria > Acidobacteriota > Blastocatellia > Pyrinomonadales > Pyrinomonadaceae > OLB17. The sequence goes on from JBBQTV010000103.1 coordinate 1,446, forward strand.
GTTTGATGAGCGTCGGGGCGAGAGTGTCGTAATTACAGATGATGACGTGCCCGGTCGTGTCAGGTGGAACTGCACGCGGGCACTGTGCGTGTATCTGCGCCTCAAGCCACGGCGCGTAGAAATAGCGGATGAATGCAAACGGGAGCATTATCAGGAACAGGAAAACCCCCGACAAAAGTACCACCACGCTAAATAATCTGCCGATGTCGCTCGTAAATGTAATGTCGCCGAAGCCTAGCGTCGACATCACCGTCAGCGTCCAATAAAGACCGGTTGGCCAGCTAAAATAACGCCCTTCAACGTTGGCCATTAGAAAATGAAAAACAACCGAGAAAAGCGTGATCACGCCGAGCAGGAATCCCAGATACTTGGCAAGAGCCCTGACGTTCTGCTTGGCTTCGTTCTGGCTTAGAAAATAGGTGACCTGACTGGCTAAAAACTTCATATCGTTAGTTCTTCGGCATAACTACGGCTGTTTTGCCCCGGCCTTTTCGCGAAAATCTGAGATGTCCATGCCGAACTTTTCTTTTACGTATTCTTCCTGCGCCGCGTTCACGTTCTGCAGGTTTACCAGCCGACGTTCACTTTTGCGAATGAACGTCTTTGCACGCTCGGCCATTTGGCGGAGAAGGTCGCGGCCCTCGGCATCTTCGGCCTCTACCTTGAGAAACAAGTCGTAAAGCTCCGTCGATTCGAGCGTGGACTTTTCCGCAAGGAGTTCTTTCAGTCGTCTGTGTATCTGGAAGTTCTGGCGGATTGCGCGGACGAGTTCGTCGCCAACCGTGTCGCCTTTTATAAGGTCAGGGCTGTTGCGGTAATCTTCGACCAGTTTATTCAGCTTCTGCTGGTCGCCCGATGAATAAGCTTCGTTGAGTTCGGCCATCAAGCCATGGCGGCGTTCTTTTTCGACACCATCAAGCGCAAGGTCGGGGTGAATGATGCGGGCGATGTTATGGTATGCCTTTTTCGCCTCGGTCGTCGGCTGCCATTTCTCGGCGGCCTTTTCTTCGGCAGCCTTTGCCCGGTTCGCGGATTCCTCTGCAAGGCGGCGGAGCTCCTCGACGCGTTTTTTTATTTCTTCATCATCGGGAACGAGCTTGAGCTCCTCTTCGGCGATCTTGGCGTCTATCTCGTCCTGTTCGGCATAGAGCCGGGCGACCTCGATGGTGTAACGCGCTTCGAAGCGTTCGAGCGAGCTGCGGAGGTCGGCCAACAGTTCTTCGCGGTCGGCGAGGCGGTCCTTAAGCCGCTCAAGGATGCGTCGCTTCTTTTGGAGTTCGACCTCTTCGGGTGGGACTTCGGCCATAAGGGCTAATATTACACTCCGCGGAGTCGACTGCAAAGACTCGCCCGCCGCCGTTTTGGTATCATCGGGAATATGAAGTTGACCGTACTGGGCTCGGGAACCTCAGTTCCGAACCGGAATCGAAGCAGTTCGGCTTTTTGGCTTGAGACCTCGGGCGGAAGCGTCCTGCTGGACTGCTCGGCGGCGGCGGTACATCGGATGGCGGAGGAAGGCTGCGACTGGGCGAACCTGGATTCGATCTGGATCTCGCATTTTCATCTGGACCATTGCGGCGGGTTGGCTCCGTTACTGTTCGGGACGAAGTATGCCCAAGAGACGCAGAAGCGCACCAAACCACTTCGTATCGCCGGGCCGCGGGGTTTGCAGAAGATCATCGATAGGTTTGACGCAGTGAACGACTATGGTCTACTGGAGCAGCCGTTCCCGGTCGACGTCGTGGAAGTCGAAACGCTTGTGGCTTTTGAGATAGTGAACGGTGTTCGGGCGGTTGCGGCTAAAACCCCGCACACACCCGAAAGCCATGCGATCCATATTCGCGACGCTGACGACACGACGCTCGTCTATACGTCCGACACCGGCCGGCACGAACCGCTCGCGGCGTTCGCACGTCACGTCGATCTTTTCGTTCTCGAATGCTCGTTCGTGAAGAACAAGCCGGTCGAGAAACACCTGGAGCTTGCCGAGGCGATGTGGCTAATCGGCAAGGCCGAGCCGAAACGCGGGATGCTTTCGCACCTATATCCGGAATGGGATGATGTGGAATTTGAGCAGGAGGTAGCGGCGTTTCAGCCGCGTTGCGAGGTGCTTTCAGCCGCGGATGGATTGGTTTTGCAGGTGTAAACCGGCGATCTACAGCAGGAAGACGCAAAATGTCTGCTTAAATTTGTGAAATGTATGCTTACAACCGCGAAATGTCGGCTTACAATCGTCGAATGTAAGCTTACAAACTCAAAATGTAACCTTACATTTGTGAAATGTAAGGCTACATTCGAGAAATATTAGGCTAAGTTGGCGTTAAGTCGGCGTATTGCGCTTTGCCATCGCCATAAGGTCGTCAGGCATCCATTTTTCGGTGACCTTTTCTTCGGCCTCAGCGATGCGGCGGCTGCGATTTCGCCAGTCCTTCGTCGGATCGTCCTCGCGGCCGGACTGTTTCGGGTAATTCTCGACCTGCTCGAGGCTGATGATTATGCCGTGGACAACGTCGTCCCACTCGTCGTTCTGAATTCCGCGGAGGATCACCGGCAAACCGGCCGTCCAGTCTTCTTCCGGCACGATGTTGTCGTATTCCGGGATCGTCAAGTACGCCGTGTCCGGCAGCGAACCGCCGCCAAACTCGCTTTTTAACTGCGAAGCGACGTCCATATAAGAGGCATTCGGATTCGCAACGCGCATTTCTAACGCACGGCGGAAGATATCAGAAACTGTAGGTTTGTCGGTCATAATTTAACAACAGATTAGCACAGATTAACGCTGAATTTAATCAAGCTTACCGATAAGTTGATCTGTGTTAATCTGAGCTTCGGTTGGGAAATAACTATGAATGGCTTCATTTATAAAGCTCACTTGGTGCTCGGTATTCTTGTCGCGATCCCGCTGCTGGCTTGGGCCGCTAGCGGATTTCTATATTCGCTCCCGAATATGGTTGAAGGCGGTGTCATTGAGAATATCGCGGGAGATCGCGTGAAGATCACGCCCGCGGAAGCGATGATGAAAGCAAATGAGCTTGCCGGGCGGGAGTTGCCGACGACCGCGCTTACGCTGCTGATGAAAGACGGGCGGCCGCAGTATCAGGCGATCGGCGGGCTGGGTGCCGAATCGATCTTCATCGATGCGGAAACGGGGGTTGCCGCCAATTCGAAGCCGCCGACGCTGCGGACACGCTTCTTCCGCGAAGCTCATTTCTACTTTTTTGCGGGCAAATGGCAGGTGACGCTGCTGCTTGTATTCTCGGGGCTCGCGACGCTTTCGGCCCTGACGGGAATCTATTTGAACATCGTCTATTGGTCCGCAAAGATCTTTCTCCGCCGATCCTCGAATCTTTCTGAGACCTAGAACGTATCTATTCATACGGCAACGTTTGCTTGTTTTTCGCCGTCTGACTAGATACGCTTTGACCGAGCCTTAATTGGACAAAATTATGAAGCTTTTTACCGCAATATTTCTGACGCTTGCTTTCGCTTTTTCGGCGTTTGCACAGAACGAACAGGCTCCGATCACCAAGAAAGAATTTGGGTACAAGGACTGGACGTACAAGAATCTAAACGGCGATGGCGAAACGAATCTTCGCAAGTTTTCTCAAGGCAAGAAGCTCGTGATGGTCGTTCATTGGGCCCCGTGGTGCCCGAATTGGCGGCATGACGTCCAGTTTGTCCGTGATCTTCACCAGAAATATGGCGATGAAGGCCTGAGCATCATTGGCGTCGGCGAATACGATTCGGTGGCGAAGATGAAGGCACACGCCGAGCAATACAAGCTTGAATTTCCGCTCGTTTATTCAGGCTCTGTACCGGCGGATCGCGAAAAAAGCGTTCACTATGATCAACGGCGGGCGAACGGCGATACGCGAAGATGGGGCACGCCGTGGTATATCTTTCTTGAATCGACAACGCTGACAAAAGAGGGCGAGACTTTGGCAAACAGCGTCGATTTGGTGAACGGCGAATTGATAAAGGGCGACGCGGAAAAATACATTCGCATCAAGCTGGGCTTGGAAAAGGCCGCACCGGCCAACGCGGAGATCTCCGCACCTTAGGAAAAGAAACCGGATCACAGAGCCGCGAGCGTGTCAGACAACCGTTCGACGACTAGCAAAAGCGGCTTGCCTGAATCAGTGTATCGTCCAGCCATTGCAAGATCCTCGGTCTGGCCTGTCAGATCGGCGATCCCCTGAATATGCACTAGATGCGGTTTTAATGCGGCGTCGGTGCGAAATTCCACCTCAAGAGCGGCCATCCCGGCTCGCAGATTCCTGATCGTCTGCATCAGTGCTCGCTTGTTCTCGTCATTCGTACTTTTAGCCGATTGGTTTGCCCGGGGATCCTTGTCGACCGCTTCGATCCCGCTTGCCACTCCACCCAGCAAATAAAGGAATTTGGTCACATTCTTGATCTGGATCGAGACCTTCTCCGATCCATTTTTTATCGCGGCCGGTGCGGGCTTCGGAATGTTGGTCGTCGTGACGACCTTTGGCGGAGCTGGGCGGCGGGCCGGTCGCCGCTGCGCATCGGCCGAAACTGCAAAAAACGTCAATGAGAACGCCGCGACTAGCAGTAACTGAAAAAGCTTCATAATCTGATCATCCTGTTCAAACTCGTCCGAAAATTCTATCATATTAATAGATGCACAAACGGCGGTTAGAGGTTCGACGTCTCGGACGGATCGATTATGGTTCGGCATTGACGCTGCAAAAGGAACTTGAGCTCGAGGTCATCGACCAACGTGAGCGGGACTATCTCTTGCTGCTCGAACATCCGCATACATTCACGATAGGCCGCCGGTCAAAGGAGAACGGCGTGCTTGCCTCGGCCGATGTTCTGCGGGCGATCGGTGCCGAGGTTTTTGAAACGGACCGCGGCGGCAAAGTGACATATCACGGTTTAGGCCAGGTTGTCGGTTATCCGATCATTAGCCTCTCGCCGGACCGCGAGGATGTTCATAAATACGTTCGCGATATCGAGGAAGTATTGATCCGAACGATGGCTGACTATGGCATTGATGCATTCAGGCTCGACGGACTTACTGGCGTTCACACATCCGAAGGCAAGATCGCAGCGATCGGCATTCACATAAAACGGTGGGTGACGACGCATGGCTTTGCCGTGAACGTGAACACCGACCTGAGCTATTTTAATTGGATAATCGCCTGCGAGGGCGAACCGGTCACATCGATGGAACGCCTGCTTGGCCGCGAGGTCGATATGGCGGAAGTCGAGGATCGGTTGATCCGCAATTTTAGCGACGTATTCGGCATGGAGCAGATATCTGCACCGAAGGCCGCGCGTGGCCTGATCGGGTCAGCCCCGGAGCTGATCGGAATTTGATCTTTAAGGAGACGATCTATGAAGAACTACACAATTAGTTTACTAATCTTGGGCTCGATGCTGTTCGCAGCATGCGGCGGAACGACCGACACCAATAACGCCAACCAGACATCGAACATTAATGCCAACACGGCTCCCGCGGCCCCGATGACGTTAGCGGATGCGGAAGCTCCGCAGCGGATAAAGGACATGATGGCGGCCCGCGGCGAACAGGATTCGGCTGTTCCCGACCTTGAGATAAACGTACCGCCCGACGGAGCGACGATCGAAAGCTCAACGGTCAGGGTTTTGCTAACGCTCGGCGGTGACCTGAAAGGGTATGAACCGGGGATGAACCCTGAGACAAAGATGGGCAACCACATCCACGTTATTCTGGATGATCAGCCTTACGAGGCCTACTACAACATCGAAGAGCCGTTCGAACTTCGGAATGTCCCTGATGGTGAACACACGCTTCGGGTCTTTGCATCGAGGCCGTGGCATGAAAGCTATAAGAACGAGACAGCGTTTGATGTTGTGAAATTTACGGTAAAGAACGGCGGCGCGGACCTCGACCTGCCGGCAACGTCGAATTCCGGCCAAACGATGTCGAACGCTAACGCAAGTTCGAACGCGAACACCAATACGACTGCTAAACCGACGCCGGAAGGAAAAGATATGCCGGCATCGACAGGCGGGGCGATCGATGTCACAAGGCCGCTGCTGACCTACAGCCGGCCGAAAGGCGAATATAAGGGCGCAGACGCCGACCCCATAATGATCGACTTTTGGCTCGCGAATGCACAACTTGTCGGCGATGGCGGCGAGTATCGAGTCCGCTATTCGGTCAATAATGGCGAGCCGAAGATGATCGAAAGATGGGCACCGCTTTGGCTTTCAGGCTGGACCGCGGGCAAGCATACGATCAAGCTCGAGCTCGTCGACAAAGAGGGCAATGTGGTCGATAACGGTGGATATAATTCGACCTCGAGGGATATTACTGTCGTGAAGTAATGGCTGTAGTTCGCTTGAGAGCCGATAGCATCACCGACTGGGCCTCTTTTCACGTGGCGTGTAAAGAGGCTTTCGGATTTCCGGATTTCTATGGCGAGAATTTGGATGCATTCATTGATTGTTTGACTTACATTGATGAAGGCGATGGAATGTCCAACATAATTCTTGCTGATGGAGAGAATCTATTTATTGAGATCTTTGATTCACCGGAACTTCGCGCGACCAACCCGGAGATTTTGGAAGGATTAGACGGCTCAGTTAGAAGTCTAAACGAACGATTCACGGAAGCTGGTAAAGCTGAGCGTATCTTTGTTGTACTAAAATGAATTGGATTTATCTTGCCATTGCCGGAGTGCTTGAGATCGCATGGGCGATCGGGTTGAAATATACCGAAGGCTGGACGCGGCTTGTGCCCAGCCTTATTACCGGGGCGTTGATGATCGCGAGCTTTTACTTTCTTTCGCTTGCGGTTAAAACGCTGCCGATCGGAACTGCATACGCGGTTTGGACCGGCATTGGCACTGTCGGTGCAGCGATCCTCGGCATGGTCTTGTTCGATGAAGCGAGAGACATCGTTCGTGTCGCTTGTATATTTCTGATAATTGCCGGGATCGCGGGGCTGAAACTTACCTCCGCGAGTTAAGCAAATCTGCGGTTTCGTTGTAGAATTGGGGTTTTCGTTCACACGAGAACCTCTTTCTATTGGAGCAAACATAATATGCGACGCGATGTTACTTCGTGGTACAGCCACAATTTGAATATGGATATGCCGCTGGTCGCTTATGGCCATGCGGGCTATCCCCTGCTTATGTTTCCGACGGCGGCGGCCGACTACCTTGAGTACGAAAGATTTCACCTCGTAGATTCGATAAAGCCGTTTATCGAAAAGGGTCTGATCCGCGTTTACTCGATCAACTCAGTAAACAAATACAGCCTGCTGAATCGCGAATCGCATCCGGCATGGAAGGTAGAGATGCTGTCGCGGTATGACAGGTACGTCATGGAGGAGGTGTTGCCGCTTATCCAAAATGAATGCGGTGACGACGCTCGGCCTCTGACGACCGGAGCTTCGCTAGGGGCATTTTTAGCGGCAAATACGTACTTCAAGCATTCGCATGATTTCCGCGGGACGATCGCGATGAGCGGAAGCTACGACATCTATAATTATCTAGATAAAGGGTTCTATGACGACAACGTCTATTTCAACAACCCCGCGATGTACCTGAAGAACTTGAATGATGGGCATCATCTGCCGAACCTTCGTCAGGCGGATTCGATCGTTATCGTATCGGGTCAAGGTGCGTACGAAGCTCCGGACCGGAGCCGCGAACTTGCGCACATACTGGATTCCAAGGGAATTCCGCATCTTCTTGAGTTGTGGGGACACGACGTGAATCACGATTGGCCGTGGTGGCGCAAGATGCTGCCGTATTATCTAGGCCGCTTCTGCAAATAGCCGTCTTTGGGCCAAAGGTAAAAGCTCTGCGTTCCAGTTTGGTCCGCAGAGCTTTTTCTTTGATCCAATTACTTGTCCCTAGCCTTCGCCTTTCTTTCCTTTACGGGTTGTGCCTTCGTCAGGGGGAGGCTTCGTCTCGGACCCTCTCGGAGTCGCCGGCGACGGTGCCGTTCTAACTGGAGGCGGAGGCTCATTGGTCTGAATCGGCCGCGTAGTTTCAGTTACGATCGTGGTCCCAGCTCCTGTTCCGGTAGTTGAGGTTCCGATAGTCGCATCCGGACTTGTGATGTCAACAGCCCTAGTTTCGGACGCCCCAGACCTTACAGCCAACAGATCGGCCCGGGCAAGTTTCTCGAGCTCTTCGCGTTTGTTCCGCTCCATCAACCGTCGGATCTCCGTCGGCATAGGCGGCGTTTCCGGGAAGGTGTCGCGAGGTTTGTCTTTCATGAAAGGGACCATAAATCCATTGAAGAATGGAACCGCCCCGCCTCCGCCAGTCATACCGCGGCCAAGCGGCTCCTTACGAGCCGGATTTCCCATCCACACGCCGGTCACATAGCTCGGAGTATATCCGACGAACCAAACGTCGGTATGATTATTGACGGTTCCGGTCTTTCCGGCTAGCGGATGCCCGCTTGCGCTTGCGTTGGTCGCGGTTCCGCCGCCTTGCACAACGCCCCGCATCATATCGACCATCGTCAGCGCAACGTATTCGCTCATCACTTTCGAGCTCGAACCGTCAAACTCCTCAAGCAGGGTTCCGTCACGGCTGTAAACTTTGCGGATCAAATGCGGCTGCATCCGGACTCCCTTGTTTGGAAACACGCCGTACGCGGCTACCATCTCAAGCAGTGATACCTCCGATGCTCCAAGGGCAGAGGGAAGACTCGGGGCCATTGGGTTAGTGATGCCAAATCGCCGCACCATCTGTCCGCCTGCTTGAATGCCGACCTGATCGAGCAAGTGAACTGCCGCGAGGTTGTAAGACTTGGCCAACGCCACTTTCATCGGAACGTTCGGATGACTTGGCGATCCATCGTAATTCGAAGGCTGCCAACCTCCGCGCTTTATCGGTGCACCGCTGACGATCATATCAGGCGTCATTCCGTCCTCGACCGCAGCGGCATAGACGAAAGGCTTATAGGCCGAACCGGTCTGCCGCAAACCCTGAGTGGCGTTATTGAATCGATTGGTGTGAAAATCGTAACCGCCGACCATCGCGACGATCTCGCCATTCTTGGCGTTCAGGCTCAGGATGGCTGCCTGGATCTCGGGTACTTGAGAGAGCTCGACCGAAAGAGTCTGGTTTTCGTTATCAACTTCTTTTATGAGGAATTCGGCCAAGAGTCCCGGTTTGAGTTCTTGCTTCGGGCGTTTGCCACTGCGCCCCATGTCTTTGACGGTCAATTTGGCCTTATATCTTCCGAAACGAACACCGACCTCATCGGCGACCGGATTTGTGCTGACGACAAGTCCCTTGATGTATTCGCCCTCGTCATACTCATCGCCATACCAATCAGCATGTTTGAAAGATGACAGCGTCTTGGCGATCTCTTTCTCATCCGCCAGCGGAAGCCCCTCGCTGTCAATGAGGATGTCCTTATAATCCGATCGCCATTTTCGGCCCTTATCGAATGCACGAAGACGTTCGCGAATAACTTTGGTGGCTATCTTCTGAGCTTCGACATTGATGGTCGTGTACACCTTTAGGCCGCCCTGGGCGACGCGGGTCGTATACTTGTCTTCGAGATACTTACGGATCTCTTCGACCGGATAATCCCACGAGGTTGACTTAGGCAATGCCTGATAGTAGGCGGTGTCGGCAAGTTTTATTGGCTTCGCCTTCGCAGCATTTGCCTCGGCCTCAGAGACATAGCCGTACTTCGCCATCTGGTCGAGAACGATGTCGCGTCGGGTCTTAGCCTTCTCCATATTGCGGGTCGGCGAATACTCGGGCGACTTGGGGATCGCAGCTAGCAAAGCTGCTTCTTCCAACGTCAGATCCTTGAGCGATTTACCGAAATACGTCCGCGAACCCGCCTCGAAGCCATACGCGCCGGCCCCGAGGAATACGTAATTCATGTACATCTCCAAAATCTGGCGCTTTGTGTAGAAGCGTTCGATCTGAAGTGCGACCATCCATTCGTTGATCTTTCGCGAGTACGTCTGGTCTCTGTATAGAAACAGATTCTTGGCGAGCTGCTGCGTGATGGTCGATGCGCCCTCCATTCTACCCGTCGTTATGTTTTTATAGACAACGCCAAGAATGCGATACGGATCGATCCCGATGTGATCGTAATAGCGGTAGTCTTCGATAGCGAGCAGAGCGTTCTCGACATTTTTCGGAATATCCTGCTCTTTGATCGGAATGCGTTTTTCGATCGCAAATTCGGCGAGGACCGTTTCGCCATCATCGGCATAGATTGTAGTCACCTGCGGCGGCCGATATGTTGCCAACGCCGACACTTCGACCGAATAGCGGGAGTTATTTAGATAATAAGATGCGAGTACGCCGGTCAATGCTCCGGCAGACAGGGCCAGCAATACGGCCATGGCGAACCATGCAGACCGTGAAAGCCACTTCCCTTTGGATTGGACCGTTCGAACCTCGCGTTCGACTATTTTTCTTTCTCTCGCCATAAAAACCTCTGAAGCGATAACTAATTTACGAATCTCCGCATCTTGATGCTGACGACAAAACCGATGGCGATAAATGTCGAGAGCAATGCTGACAAGCCTGCGCTCATTAGCGGAAGCGGAACGCCGATGACCGGCAGAAAACCGAGAGTCATCCCAATATTCATGAATATCTGAAACGACAATGCGGTCGCAATGGACATTATAACAAGCATCCCGGCGCGATCGTTAGCTTCTCTTGCGCCGGAGATCAAGCGCGATATCAGCAGCGCAAACGCCAACAACAGGGAAACACAACCAATAAAGCCCGTATTCTCGGCCGTAACCGCGAAAATAAAATCTGTTTGCGGTTCCGGCAGGAACTTCAGAACGCTCTGCGAAGTTTCAGTATCGCCCTTGATGCCGTGAAGTCCGCCTTTACCGACCGTGATCATCGATTGGATGGTATGGTAGCCAAACCCGCGCGGATCAGCACTTTCCGGATCGATGATCGCCATTACGCGTTCCTGCTGATACCGCTTTATAGCTCCCGTCTGCACGCCAATATAGAAAGACGCCGGAATAAGGATAGCGGCACCGACCAATGCTAGAACGACATAACGGATCCGAATTGCGGAAAGAAAAAGGATGGCACCCAGGATCGGGAAATATGTGATCGCCTGGCCCGCGTCCGGTTCGAGCATTATCA